>PYVG01000038.1:848-7717 GCA_003030745.1 Pseudidiomarina aestuarii
AATGCCAGCGCGGTTGCACGTACGGAAGCATTCCAGCCATTGCCCGTTGCAAGCGGTGAAAGAAAACCGTTGGTGCGCGATGAACGCACGAGCAGTTTAAGCCAAGCTCGCAAGGTCGTGACGTCAGAGATGACAAAGTGCTAACTTACAGCGAACAGTGCCTAGTGAAAAGTAAATAGTGAACTGTGAATAGTAAAATCAAGTACGCAATAAAAAGCCCCTCTCGGGGCTTTTTTGTTGGTCTTAGGGTTTCATCTGTTCCCTGTTCACAGTTCCCTGTTCACCAATCACTTCAGGTTTTCTTCGAACAGCTTGTAGATTCGGCGATATTCGTCCAGCCAGCTCGATGGTTGACGGAAGCCATGTGGCTCGACCGGATAGATAGCCGTTTCAAAGTCCTCTTTCTCGTGTTCGATGAGGCGTTGAACCACACGCACGCTGTCTTGGAAGAAAACATTGTCATCCACCATCGGTGAATTAATCAGTAGCGCATCTTCCAGTCCTTCCGTAAAGTACAACGGTGAACTACGACGGTAGGCAATAGGATCATCATCGGGCAGATTCAAGATATTCGACGTGTAGCCGGTATTGTAATGCGCCCAATCTGATACTGGACGCAATGCAGCGCCCGCTTTGAATAGGCCCGGCTCTTTGAATAACGCCATGAAGGTCAGGAAGCCACCATAAGAACCACCGTAAGTACCTACTCGGTCAGTATCCACATTGGCATTCACACCCGCCCAATTCACCACATCAATCAAATCTTCCACTTCAGGAGTGCCCATTTGACGGTAAATGGCAGTACGCCAGTCACGTCCATAGCCTTTAGATCCTCGATAATCTAAATCTAGAACCACATAGCCTTGTTGCGTTAAGAAGGTGTGGAACATGAATTCACGTTGGTAATTTGACCAGCCGCTATGCGCGTTTTGCAGATAACCAGCACCATGAATAAAGACGACTGCTGGATATTTTTCTGCGCGATCCGCATCGTAGTCGTCCGGGTAGTAAACGCGTGTATAGATCGGATGGTCAACATGACTCGAATCAATCGGGACAATTTCCGGTGCTGACCACGGAAAACTCAAATAGGTTTCAGTAGCGGTGAACGTTAACCGTTCCGCAGTATCAGTGCCAATTGCTTGAACATAGAGCTCAGGCGGGTTCAGTGCATTGGAGTGGGTAATCAACAGCTGATCTTCTGCTGGGCTTAACTCATAATTATTAATGCCGCCCAATTCAGTCAGTTGTTCTAACTCGCCATCTGCCACAGCAACTCGATAAATCTCGTAGTTACCCGGATGTGGCTCGTTTGCACTGAAGTAGATGTGTTGCCCATCAGCGCTCAATTGCGGGTCTTCAGTTACATACTGACCCGACGTTAACTGTCGTGCCTCGCCATCTAACGTCTTGGCGTATAAATGCGCATAACCATCTTCCTCAGACTGATACCAAATGGTGTCTTGAGTACCGGTTACGAAACCGAATTCGTTATGGGTATAGTTAATCCAAGCTTCATCGTGAAGACGGTGTTGATTCACCAATTGCTTACCGGCGAAATCCAACGAGGCGATCCAGCGATCTTTGTTATCCCAAGCTTCGAGCATGACAACTGCTTCGGTACCCTCAGAATTCCAACGAACCGCACCGCTCTGCCAACCCCAATCTTGCATTAAGGTAATCGCACGTGGCTTCTTCTCACTCGTGTAAGTTTTACCTTGGGCTTCATGATTTTCTCGTTTAACGTCTGCCAATACATCTTCATCCCAACCAGGCAACGTATTGTAGGTCAACGTGGTCTGCTCGCCCGACTCCAGGTCCAACATCATCAATTGGTGTTCAACAGGCTTCGCATCAGCCACTCGGCGACGAACATTTTCCGCTTTAACGCGGCCGTCTTCGCCAATGTAATTCGGCATGATGTCACCATCATCGCGCCATGAATTTGGCGCTGAAACCGCGACAATCAATTTGTCACCGGCAGGCGATAAGCTGGCAGCAACAATTTGTTTATTGGTTCCGAGATAAAACGGTTGCGGTGCGAGTGATTCATTCGCCGCCCGAAGTTCTTCTTGCTGGTTGAACCGATCCGCGCGAATTTTGCGTTCATTTTGCACAAACTCAATCAATTCAAGTTGTTCGCGCGCAATGAAATCTTTCGGTTCTTCATTGGCCTTAGGGGCATCGCGCGTCTCTAGACTCGCTAACTGCTCCGTTAAACCTGACGCGGTATCCACTGCAAAGAAATCATTTCCCTGCCGATACGCAACCCGACCATCGGTCATAAATAAGAGCTGGGATTGTCTCGCCTCATCACGCGTCAGTTGACGAATCTGTCCAGTCGCCATCTCCCGAACGAAGATATTTCCCTCAAAGGTATACGCTAACAGTGAACGATCCACGTTATAGACACCGTCGTTGTGCGCATAACGATGCAAACGATCCAGTGGTATGGTGTGTGCTTCAGAAGGATTTTCTAATGCCAAATGATACCAATCATTGAGTTCGCTGTTCTCGCGCTCTTGCTGATAGATCACGCCGCTGCCATCTGCCATCCAATAAGCGTTGCTGGGCGAACGAGCAACCCACTCCTGATCGGCCATAATTTGATTGAGCGTGAGCACGCTATCAGCCGTTGCTTGCGAATTAGCAGCCGTTTGTACGACTGCAGGGCGCTCAGTCCTTTCGTTTTGTGCGTACGATTGGGTGCTTGCACACGAGGCTGTCAACAAGGCCGCGGCTATCGCCACCGCTAACTTGGTTTTCATAGTTGATCCTTCCTTTCTGATGAGGCTTTTAATAGGTCTTCACGCATTAAAGCAAAACGCCCGACAACATGCGAGCCGGGCGTTTCGTGTTTGCGAGAGATAATCAGGCTTCTGCGTCAGACTGCAGGTTCGGGTGCGCAGCCTCAACCCATGGTAATTCGAGTAACCGTTTACCAATTCGGGTCAAATAGGGATACGCGCTCACATCGATGCCAAATCGCTCGGCACTATAGAGCTGTGGCACTAAGCAGACATCCGCCAAGGAAAACTCGTCACCGACACAAAACTCACCACTGGTTTCATGCAGACTCTGCTCGAAAGCCGAGAACGACTGTTGGAACCAATGGTCGAGCCACGCTTTTTTCTGTGCATCGGTGACACTGAGTTCTTGACTCAAATATTGCTGCACCCGCAGGTTGATCAGGGGTTGCAACTCAGCTGCTAGATCCAATGCAAGTGCGCGAATCGCAGCACGCTTCGCTGCTTTACCCGGCAATAATGCAGGACCCGGATATTTCTCTTCGAGATATTCCATAATCGCTAACGATTGATGAATCACCACCGGGCCATCGACTAACGTAGGGACCAGTCCATTGGGGTTGAGTTGTCGATAGGCGGTCTTATGTTGCTGACCGCCCTCTTTCAACAAGTGAACTGGAATGTAATTGTAATCAAGACGCTTAAAATTTAAAGCGATGCGCGCGCGGTAACTGGCGCTTGAACGCCAGTAGCCATACAGTTCCATGTCTCGCTCCGTCGGCTCGTTTAATCAGGGTTTTGGTACTGAATCACCGTTTGGTCAATCGCTCCAAAGATGCTGTTCGCGTTCGCGTCCAACATTTCAATGCGGATGGTATCGCCAAACTGCATAAAACCAGTACTCGGTTTACCGTCACGAATGGTTTCGATCATTCGGACTTCAGCAATACAACTATAGCCTACTCCGCCCTCTTTGATCGCACTTCCGTGCTCGGTCCCTTGTTTATTCGATACAGTTCCAGAACCAATTATTGCCCCAGCGCTGAGATGACGGGTTTTCGCTGCATGCGCAACCAACTGTCCAAAATCAAACGTCATATCTTGTCCAGCGTTGGGTTTACCGAAAGCTTCACCGTTGTAGTGGCTTAATAACGGTAAATGAACTTTGTTATCGCGCCATGCGGTACCAAGCTCGTCGGGTGTCACGGCAACCGGCGAAAACGCCGATGATGGCTTGGATTGGAAAAAGCCGAAGCCTTTACCCAATTCGTTGGGAATCAAACCGCGCAACGACACATCATTCACCAGCATCAACAACCGAATGTAGTTGCCCGCTTGGCTTGCCGATACGCCCATGGGGACATCGTCAGTAATCACTGCGATCTCGCCTTCAAAATCGATACCCCAACTGGTATCCGCCATTTCGATCGGGTCTTTCGGTCCCAGAAAGTCATCAGAGCCACCCTGGTACATCAACGGATCCGTCCAAAAGCTCTCCGGCATTTCAGCATTCCGAGCCTTGCGCACGAGTTCAACGTGATTCACATAGGCACTGCCGTCGGCCCATTGATAGGCACGCGGCAAAGGTGATTCACACAGCGACTCATCAAACGGTTGCGCATCACCCAGTTCACCGGCATTTAATGCGGCGTAAACCGTTTCTAGCTGAGGAGCAATACCGTCCCAATCATCCAAGACTTCCTGCAAAGTTGCAGCCAACGCTGGCACCGCAATTGCGTGCTGAAGATCACGGCTCACTAGCATGAGTTGGCCGTCACGAGTACCATCACGGTAAGTTGCGAATTTCATAAATCTCCTTATCTATCGGATTCGGTTTTCGGCTTCCAGCTGTACACATAGTCGGGATTTTCGACCGAGGCACAAACGTCCCCCATCTGTAAGGCATCCCGACAATCCAGCATCACCGCTACTTCATCGGTAAACTTCTTCTTGTATTCACGTCCAGCTTGGAACGCTTTTGGATGAGGTCCATGGGTGAAGCCTGCCGGATGGAAGGTCACCATACCCTTGTCGATATTATCGCGGCTGAAGAAATCACCTTCGTGGTAGAACAACACTTCATCATAGTCATCGTTGTTGTGGTAGAACGGCACTCGCAGTGCGCCGGGATCGGATTCGATCGGCCGCGGCACAAACGTACACACCACAAAACGCTCAGCTACAAAAGTGGTATGCGCTGACGGCGGTAGATGATAGCGATGACTCATTAACGGTCTGAAATCGCGCCAGTTCACCCGCACAGGCGCTAAGTCGCCATGCCAACCCACTGCATCGAGTGGATTGTACGGATAGGTGATCACCGATACTTTGCCATGTCGTTTGACTTGAACTTGCCATTCATTCTCGTCGTACTGAGCTTTGAATGCATCATCAATATCAGGGACTTCAAGACAGGCAGGATCGAAGATCGCATGGTTACCGACCAAACCTTTCTCAGGCAATTGATAGCTACCATTGGTGGCTTCAATCATCACCAGTTGCATCGGCTCAATAGGCTCTAAGCGCCATGAAGTGGAACGTGGAATGCTGAAGTAATCGCCTTTCTCAAGCGTTATGTGACCGTAGTCACAGAACAACTCACCGCGGCCCTCATGCACGAACAATAACTCGTCACCATCGGCATTACGCACCAGAAACGGCATGTTCTGCTGGCAATGCCAGATCCGGAACTTACAGTGGGCATTGTGCAATAACATGGGCACTTGCCACGGCGAATCGGTCGCTACATTATCCAACTTGTTAAAGTCAAAGTTACGTGGCCGCAAATCACCCGTCCACTCACTCCAACCCGTCGGCGCATGACGATGATGGAAATGCGTCGCTGGGCCAAAGAAACCGCTACGCCCAACTTCACGTTCATAGATCGCCTGCTCCGGCAAATCAGCGTGTGCCTGCTTCGAGGTCACGCCAACTTGTTTCGGAAAACTGATCCATTTACGCATCGCTTAACACTCCACGACGAATTTGATCTTCTTCAATCGACTCAAATAAAGCCTTGAAGTTACCCTCACCAAAGCCTTCGTTGCCTTTGCGTTGGATAATTTCAAAGAATACTGGGCCAATCACTGTTTTAGTAAAGATTTGCAGTAAGATGCCGTCTTTCATTGGCGCGCCGTCAATCAGAATCTGTAGGTCACGCAGGTCCTCAAGACTCTCCTCATGCCCTTCAACACGCTCATCAACTTTCGCGTAATAGGTATCAGGGGTCGGCATAAAGTTCATACCGATGCTGCGGAGGTCACGCACCGTCTGATAAATATTATCTGAGGTCAGAGCAATATGCTGAATACCTTCGCCTTTGTATTCGCGCAGATATTCTTCAATTTGTGACTTGTCATCATGTGATTCGTTAATTGGGATACGAATTTTGCCGCAAGGTGCAGTCATTGCGCGGCTCAATAAGCCAGTTAACTTACCTTCAATATCGAAGTACCGAATTTCGCGGAAGTTACCAATGCGCTCATAAAAACCAGCCCATGTATCCATGTTGCCACGGAATACGTTATGGGTCAGGTGGTCAACCTCATAGAGGCCTGCCGCATGATCTTTCATCTTCGCTTCCCAATCTGGATAGAAGTCAAAGTCTTGCTTATACACTTCTAGGCCCTGGTAGTTGTCGACAAACGCCAATACGCTCTCACCAATACCATAGACTGCTGGGAAATCAGCTTCGCCAGCCGCCACGTCGCGTTGGAAAGGTTTCGCACCATTTTCAACAGCGTGAGCGAAGGCGTGCTGAGCATCCTTCACGCGCCATGCCATACCACAGACACTTGGACCGTGATCTTTTGCAAACGCTTCTGCCTGACCACCTGGTTCAGCGTTAATGACAAAGTGAATATCGTTTTGCTTAAACAACCAAGCTTCTTTGCGTTTGTGTTTCGCAACTTCAGTAAAACCAAGCTTGTCGAACAAATCTTTCAATGCAGCGATGCCCTAGGCATTCGGAGCTGTGTACTCAACGAATTCGAAACCATCAGTTTGGAGTGGATTATAGTTTTTGTCAGTCATGATTGTAGCTCCCTTGCAAACAACGGCCGCGGAAGTGGGCCAATAAACGATTATGTAGTGCTACCATTAAGCGTTACATCACGGAAATTG
>PYVG01000039.1 GCA_003030745.1 Pseudidiomarina aestuarii
AATTTGAGCGTAAACGTCTCATCAGACAATAACGGCATTCCATGACTCAGAAAGCACCTGCACAGCGCATGCAAGAATTGATGGCGCTGCTAACCAAGTATAACCGTGAATACTACGAACTCGATGAACCCAGCGTTCCTGACGCAGAGTACGATCGCCTGTTTCGCGAACTGCAACAACTCGAAAGTGATTTTCCAGAACTCGCAACGGCTGAGTCTCCGACGCAAAAAGTAGGCTCGCAAGCACTCGCGGAATTTCAGCAAGTTCGCCACGAAATGCCCATGTTGAGCTTGGACAATGCGTTTGAGCTGGAAGAGTTTCAGGCGTTTGCAAATCGTGTTGCCGAACGATTGGATCGGCAAGACGCCATTGCGTATTGTTGCGAGCCTAAATTGGACGGTGCTGCAGTTAGTATTCTCTACGAAAACGGGAAACTGGTTCAGGCGGCGACCCGAGGTGATGGGCAAACCGGTGAAGACATTACCGAGAACGTCAAAACTATCCGTAATTTACCCCTGCAATTGAGTGGAGACTTCCCTGAACGCGTTGAAGTACGTGGTGAAGTATTCATGCCGGTGCAGGCATTTGAAAAATATAATGCACAAGCGTTGGAGCGCGGTGACAAGGTATTCGCAAATCCGCGCAATGCTGCTGCCGGAAGCCTACGGCAATTAGATTCGCGGATATCTGCGCAACGCCCGCTGCATTTCTATGCCTATAGTATGGGTGTGGTGAGCAACAACGTAGAGCTTGATACGACGCATTTTGGCCGCTTACAACAGTTGGAGAGCTGGGGCCTACCCATTAGTGGTGAAGTCAGGCGGGTTGACGATGTTGAGGGTTGTCGAGATTACTACACTGATATTTTGGCGCGGCGCGCTGACTTGCGTTACGAAATTGATGGCGTGGTGATTAAAGTAGACTCCATTGCCTTACAGCAGGATTTAGGCTTTGTTTCACGTGCGCCGCGTTGGGCGATTGCATGGAAGTTTCCAGCGCAAGAAGAGCTCACAGTTATTCGTGGCGTCGATTTTCAGGTCGGCAGAACTGGTGCTATTACACCCGTCGCTCGCCTCGAGCCGGTTGCTGTGGGTGGTGTGACGGTATCCAATGCAACGTTGCATAATGCCGATGAAATAGCGCGGCTGGATATTCGTATCAACGACGTGGTAATTATTCGGCGGGCTGGCGATGTGATTCCGCAAGTTGTTGCCGTGGTGCACGAGCGGCGTCCTGAGCACACCGAAGCGATTGAGTTTCCAACAGCCTGCCCAGTTTGCCAGTCGCATGTCGAACGAGCCGAAGGTGAGGCGGTAGCGCGTTGCACGGGTGGCCTCATTTGTGCGGCGCAACGGAAAGAAGCATTGAAACACTTCGCATCGCGTAAAGCGCTCGATATTGATGGGCTAGGCGATAAGCTTATTGAACAACTGGTGGATCTGGAATGGTTGCAGTCACCCGCTGATTTATTCCGTCTACAGGCACGCCAGCTAGCGCAATTGCCGCGGATGGGTGAGAAATCAGCAACGAACATTGTCGCTGCCATCGAGAAGAGCAAAGCTACTTCGTTGCCGCGGTTTCTCTTTGCGCTGGGTATTCGCGAAGTAGGCGAGGCCACAGCCGCGAATCTGGCGAGTCATTTCGCCGAGTTATCGAAACTCCAAGCGGCGTCGCAAGAAGAACTCGAAGAAGTAGCGGATGTCGGTAAGGTGGTGGCCAGTCATATTTACCAGTTCTTCCGTGAGCCACACAATCAAACAGTGATCGAAGAATTACTCGAACAAGGTGTGCAATGGCCCGCCGTTGAGCAACTGGCTGCGAGCGAAGCGACTCTGAGCGGTAATACCTACGTATTAACAGGCACTCTCACCCAAATGACGCGAGATGAAGCGAAGCAAGCATTGCAAGCGCGTGGCGCAAAAGTAGCGGGCAGTGTATCGGCAAAGACTACAGCAGTTATTGCAGGCGATAATGCGGGTTCGAAGCTGACGAAGGCAGAGCAACTCGGCGTACCTGTGTTAAGCGAAGCCGAGTTACTCGAGTTACTACAGAGCTAATGTCTTACTGACGCGTCACGACTGGGAATTCAGTCGGGTCACATCAACAAAAAGTTTCAGTTGTTGGCCCGGCTGTAAATAGTTTTGACGACTGATCTGATTCCACTTCTCAATATCAGCAATCTTGACACCAAAGCGGTTCGCAATACGAGCTAAAGAGTCACCAGAACGGACACGATAGCTTAAACTCCGAATCACGCCGCTCGGTTTTTCATCCTCTGGAAGCCAAACCACCAGTTCACGACCCTGCCGCAACGGGTCGGTTGGCGCCATGCCATTCCATTTTGCGAGCGCCCGCAAATTCACATTGTATTTGCGACTGAGATCCCACAACGTATCGCCAGCTTCAACACGATGTTCTATTTTGTATTGACCGCGCGGCGTCGCTTGCGTATCCGCGAGGCGTTGCTCAGCAGAGAGGCTGTATTCTTTTAGGTCACGAGTAGCGACTGGAATAAGCAAATGGTCACCAGCACGAATCATTGAGCCGCGTATATTGTTGGCCTGACGAATCGCATCGACAGTGGTGTGATATTTTTTCGCGATCACCAGTAAGCTTTCACCATTTTTGACGCGATGACGGGTCCATTGGACCCAGTCTTTGGCTTCACTGGTCGTTAACCAAGCTTCTAATTGCTTAGCGTTCTCCAGCGGCAACAAAAGCCGGTGCGGGCCTTGTGGATCTGTTGCCCAGCGATTGTAGCCTGAATTGTAATGATGCAATTGTTCTAATGTCAGCCCCGCATGTTCGGCAGCCTTCGCAAGGTCAATTTGGCTGTCAGCATGTACCACGGCAAGATACGGCCGATTATCGATCGGCACCCACGAATATTGATAGGTTTCATGGTGTTTCAAGATATCAGCAAGCGCGAGTAATTTAGGTACATAAGCACGTGTTTCGCGTGGGAGATCAAGGGACCAAAAATCGGTTGGCTTGCCAGTTCGCTGATTCTTTCGAATAGCACCGCGAACTCGACCTTCGCCGGAGTTGTAAGCTGCGAGTGCATGCAACCAATTGCCGTCAAACATGGTGTGCAACGCATCGAGATAATCCAACGCGGCATGCGTAGCGGCATGAACATCACGCCGACCGTCATACCACCAATTGATTTCTAAACCGTAGTGGCGAGCGGTTCCCGGAATAAACTGCCAGATACCGGCCGCGCGGCCATGTGAGTAGGCAAAGGGATCAAACGCACTCTCAACAATAGGTAGTAGCGCTAATTCTAATGGCATCCCACGCTTTTCAATTTCCTCAACAATCAAATGCATGAACGGCTGCGCTCGTTTCGCGACCCGTTCCATGTAGGCAGGATTGCGCAAATACCAATCGCGTTGGCTTATTAAACGCGGCACTTCAGGCGCTTCCATCATTAATTGACGCTGTATCCGAAACCAAATATTGGTCTCATCTTGAGGTGCAATGACGACCACAGTTTCCGGTGGTTCTGCAGGAGCATCAAGGTCGGCAATAATTTTTGCAGTTGCTGGCGCTGGTTGCTCTTTGAGTGGCGCCAATGTCTCAATCGTAGCGTCGGCGTCAGCGGTTTCTGAGGTGTCACTGGGCAGCATCGAGCAGCCTGATAAAAATACACAGGTCAGTGCTGAGAGTGAGAATAGTCGAACTGTCTTCTTTGGCATTAGAACTTATCTTTCCATTGACGTCGTTGCGCAAATTCTGCAACAGACTGAGCGCGTAAAAAAGGATTAATTTGCCACTCCTGCTCAATGGTCGTTGGCAGGGTGATTTGATTTTGTTGGCGTTGTTCGGTGACCCATTGCGCAAATGTCTGCAATGCAGTGTTGTCTGGCTCTGCCGCAGCAGCGAATTTTACATTGGCGGCGGTATATTCATGTGCGCAATAGACTTTGGTGTCTCCTGGGAGTTCACCGAGGCGCTGTAAAGATTGATAGTATTGTTCGGGATTGCCTTCAAACATTCGCCCGCAACCCGCGGCAAAGAGCGTATCACCACAAAATACCGCACCGGCAGTGTAAAAGCTGATGTGGTCGAGTGTATGCCCTGGCGTTTTAATCACATGCATGGGTTTCTCAAGACCCGGCACAGAGACCACGTCGCCATGTTGAACGCGGTGAGTCACGCCTTGAATTTTCGGATTCACTGGACCGTACACAGGCACATCAAAGTGCTCCAGCAACGGCAGTAAACCATCGGTATGATCCCAGTGATGATGCGTGATCAAGATGGCACTGAGTGTCAGTTGATGTTCTTTTAGGTAGGCCAAGACCGGCTTTTCATCGCCCGGATCGACCACTACCACGTGTTGCGAGTCAGGCTCACGAGCCAACCAAATGTAATTATCGGTAAATGCGGGTAGTGCAGTAACAAGCATAGCCAAACCCTGCTAATCTAGACATCAATGTTCGCGAGTATACAGGTGATAGGGTGTGATGTTAAAACCTGCATTAAGTGAAAGTTCCGCAAAGGCGCCGACATCTTGGCAGCAGTTGGCGCATGGTGAATGGCTGCGGCAGCAGGTGTGTCATGTGATGGCACCCTTTAGTGATCGAATTTTTGGCTACCACATGGCGCGAGTAGGGCATTTGGCTAAGGCTGTGGATTTGCCAGACATCCGCGTGAAACACCAATTTTCGGTGGCTCCCCAAGGTCAGGTTGATGTCCGCGCCGAGCCAACGCAGTGGCCTTTCGCGGAGCATGCTTTGGATGCGATTTTGCAGGTCGGGCAGTTGGAATTTGAGCGTGATCCGCATCAGTTTTTACGCGAACTGACACACAGTTTGATCGCCGATGGTTACTTACTCTATGTCGGCTTTAACCCGCTATCGCCTGCGTTATTGACTGGATTCTGGCCAAGCCATTTGCGCCAAGCTCCGTGGTCGGGGCGCTATTTTACGAAAGCTCGTATTCGCGATTGGCTCAGTTTGTTGAACTTTGAAGTGGTTGAGCACGGCTACTTTGCCCCAACTTTGCTTATCGAAAAACTCGATCCCCCTGATCGAGGCATGCAAAGCTTATTTAAGCTTTTACCGAAATGCGGAGCCATGTACTATATTGTGGCGCGCAAACGAGAGTATCCATTGACTCTGGTGAAAGCTCGAAAACAATCGAAAGCCCGTATCGCGACCTTACCCGTTGCTAATCGAACAGGAGACGAATTATGTTAACGGCAGCAGAACTCTGTGCCCAAGCGAAAGCCAATGTTGAAGAAGTTGATGTGCAAGCGTTACAACAACGCATTGCTGAAGGCGCTCGCGTAATTGATGTGCGTGAGCCGGCAGAATACGCCGCTGGACATATTCGGCAAGCCGTCAACATGCCACGTGGTGTGTTGGAAATGCAATTGCATCAACATCCAGCCGTCGCTGGTTATGATGACGCATTGCAACGCATGGCTGCCGAGCCCATTTACTTGATTTGTCGCAGTGGTGGTCGCAGTGCACTAGCCGCCGAGTCACTGCAGCGCATGGGCTTTAAACAGGTCATTTCAGTGGCAGGTGGCATGAACGCATGGGAAGCTGAGAAATACCCACTAGTGAGTGGTGAATAGCATTATTAAGATTCAGTCGGAATAAAACCTTTATCTTCTTTTAAATTAGCCGCAGTTGCCGCAGTTCGAGCCAGCTCGTCACAGCGCTCGTTCTGCGGGTGTCCGGCGTGACCCTTAACCCATTCCCACTGAATGGTGTGACGCTGGCAGGCGGCGTCGAGTTGTTGCCACAAATCAGCATTCTTTACCGGTTTACGATTCGAGGTTCGCCAGCCGTTGCGCTTCCAGTTATGAATCCACGTTTGGATGCCCTGTTTGAGATACTGACTGTCAGTAGTGAGCACCACGGTGCAGGGGCGGGTAAGAGCTTCGAGTCCGCGAACGGCCGCTAGCATCTCCATCCGATTATTCGTGGTGAGTTGGAATCCCTCTGCCAGTTCTTTGTGATGTTTGCCATACTCGATGACTACCCCATAACCGCCAGGGCCGGGGTTGCCAAGACATGAACCATCCGTATAAATGTGTACCGTACTTGCCATAAATCGCTTTCCTTAGCTACGCCAGAGAGCGTTTTCAATCAGCGCGAGACGCTCTTGGTGGGCTTGTTCTTCAGCAGCTGTCGCACGAACTACTCGCAAGTTCGGTTTGTTGGATAATGGCGTCCAACCGGAATCCATTTCGCCATTCGCTGATGCGGATTTTGCTGCCAGTTCGAGCTTGGTTTGGCCACCTGTCATCGCTAGGTAGACATCCGCAAGCAATTCGGCATCAAGTAACGCGCCATGGAACTCACGGTTGGAGTTATCAATGCTGTAGGCTCGACATAAGGCATCCAAATTATTCTTTTGGCCAGGTCGCATCTCGCGAGCCATCAACAAGGTGTCGAGGATCTGACAGAAATCTCGAGTTGCGCCGATACTCTTATTCACGCGACTGAATTCCGCATCCATAAAGCCAACGTCAAACGCCGCATTATGAATAACGAGTTCTGCGCCACGGATAAAATTGAGGAAATCATCGCAGATCTGCGAAAAAACCGGCTTATCCTGTAAAAACTCATTTGTTATGCCATGCACTTCAATGGCTTCTTGCTCAACCACGCGCTGTGGATTGATATAACAATGGAAGGTTTGTCCGGTTAACTTCCGGCCGATGAGTTCGACCGCGCCAATTTCGATGATGCGATGACCTTGCGCTGGATCAAGGCCCGTCGTTTCGGTGTCGAGGACGATTTGCCGCATAGTTATCTCGGTTACTGAGGAATAGTTTATGGTAACCAGTCCACTGCACCGCGTCTACTAGAACAAGAAAAGCGCTATTCGTTGTTCGTTTTTCGTCCGCTGCGCTATTCGAAATGCAGTTACGAATAGTGCGAAGCACGTTCGAAAAGTGAGCGAAGCGAACGGACGAGCAACGAAAAACGGCTCTTTTGTGTGTTTTTCAGGCAAACGGTACAAAAGCACAAAAAAAAGGTTGACGACGACAGGGCGCACTCGTAATATTCGCTCCGCATTCAGGGGGTGACTAACCAGTCAGTCCCGAATCAGGAAGCTGGAGCGGTAGTTCAGTTGGTTAGAATACCGGCCTGTCACGCCGGGGGTCGCGGGTTCGAGTCCCGTCCGCTCCGCCA
>PYVG01000003.1 GCA_003030745.1 Pseudidiomarina aestuarii
AATCCAACGTGGTTTTACATTAATTGAATTGATGATTGTAGTTGCAATCATCGGCATTTTGGCCGCCGTGGCCATTCCTATGTACAGTGATTACACGCAACGTGCACAAGCGAGTACGGGTGTTGCTGCGTTAGCATCATTCAAGCAAGCTGTGGCACTGTGCTACCAGAACGAAGGCGCATTAGCTGATTGTGATGCGGGTACGAATCGTATCCCAACTGCGATTGCTGATGCCGATGCAGTAAATGGTCTCGATGCAGCTGATGTGGTCGACGGTGTCATCACCGCAACGCTTGATGCTGTCGCTGAAGCTGGCGGCAACATCACTATTGCTATCGTTCCAAACACAGCTGAAGGTTCAAACCTGAACTGGGATATCGAATGTTCAGATTATGACGCAGACGGTAACTCACGCGTAGATGGTTGTGCGTATGCTGCTAACGGTGCACCAGGCCGCCCAGCAGCTGAGTAATATGTAATTGTAATTTGGTTATCCACACGGCCTCTTTGGAGGCCGTGTTTCTATTAGAAGGTCGACCATGCTGCATCATTCGCTCGCCGCTCTCTTGCTGCGAGATAAGATGATTCCTGAAGATAAACTGACTGCCTGCAGTGAATATGCATGGGAGTCTAAGCTCCCCTTCACCAGTTGTTTACTCGACCGCAAGCTCATCAAACCTGATGATTTAGCTGCCTTTTGCTATCAAGAATCGAACTGTCCTTGGATTGACCTCGATGCATTTAACATTGATGCAGTGCCGACCGATTACATCAATGAACGCCTGATTCGTAAAAACCATGCGGTGCCTTTGTACCAGCGCGGTAATGTCCTCTACATCGCGGTTTCTGATCCGACTCGAATCGAAACCTTGGATGAATTCCAATTCCGCACTCGGTTACAAGCGGAAGCAGTTTTAGTCGAGGAAAATAAGCTCCAGAAACTAATCGACAAGCTCCTCGAAAATGAGAGCTCAATGCTCGGTGTGACCGAGCAAGACGAACAAGAGCTGCGTGATATTGACGCCTCTGACGAATTTAAAGAAGACGCTGGCTCAGTAATGGCCGACGTCAAGAACGATGCCCCCATTGTTATCTACATCAATAAAATGCTGCTTGATGCGATCAAGCGCGGCGCATCGGATTTGCATTTTGAACCTTATGAGCAAGAATATCGCATCCGCTTTCGTATCGACGGTGTGCTCCATGAAATTGCGCGCCCACCTGTAGCATTAGCTGGGCGTATCGCAGCGCGACTCAAAGTGATGTCGCAGCTCGATATAGCCGAACGCCGTTTACCGCAAGACGGTCGGATTAAGCTCAAATTATCGAAGCATAAAGCAATAGATTTCCGCGTGAGCTCGCTACCGACACTTTACGGCGAGAAAATTGTACTGCGGATTCTAGATGCGCAAGCCGCCATGATTGGCATTGAATCATTAGGCTATGAGCCGGAGCAACAAAAACGCTACGAAGAAGCGCTAGAAAAGCCGCAAGGCATGATTTTGGTGACTGGACCTACAGGTTCAGGTAAGACCGTATCGCTTTATACGGGTTTGAATATATTGAATACCCCAGAACGAAATATCTCGACGGCGGAAGATCCGGTTGAGATTAACTTGATGGGTATCAACCAAGTACAAATTAACGTGAAGGCCGGCCTCACCTTCGCGGATGCGCTACGGTCATTCCTTCGCCAAGACCCGGACGTGGTCATGGTGGGGGAGATTCGTGACTTGGAAACTGCAGAAATTGCGATCAAGGCAGCCCAGACCGGTCACTTAGTATTGTCCACTTTGCATACGAATTCAGCCGCCGAAACTCTGACTCGATTGATGAACATGGGCGTTCCCGCCTACAACATCGCCGGTTCCGTTTCCCTCATTATTGCGCAGCGATTGGCACGTCGCCTGTGTAATCTGTGCAAAGAGCCAGAAGAATTACCGCATGAAGAATTGATCCGACAAGGGTTTACCGAAGAGCAAATTCCAAATCTCACCATTCACAAAGCGGTGGGTTGTGATCAATGCACAGGTGGCTATAAAGGTCGTACAGGTATTTACGAAGTCATGCCGATTACATCTGCTATCCAAGAGCTTATTATGACCAGTGCTGGAGCGCTGAAGATTGCTCAAACCGCGCGCGATGAAGGAATCAACTCGTTGCGTCAATCAGCGCTTCTCAAAGTTGCGTCCGGAGTGATAAGTTTAATTGAAGCCAATCGCGTAACGAGCTCATAACGATTTCTTGGGGTACTGACTATGGCAACAAAAGTGGCTGGCAAAGGCCCAAAAGCAAAAGAGATTCTCGAGTTTAATTGGACTGGCATTAATAAGCGTGGCGTCAAAGTTAAAGGCCTGATGCGCGCCGATAATGATAAGCAAGTTCGAGCCAAACTGCGGGACCAAGGCGTCACCCCAAAGTCTATCAAGAAGAAATCGAAACCACTGTTTGGCGAAAAGAAAATCACTGGCGCAGACATCGCCCTATTTACCCGGCAAATTGCGACGATGCTGGAAGCTGGGGTGCCACTTTTGCAGGCTCTCGAAATGGTTGCCAAAGGTGTCGATAATCCTCGTATTCGCGAGTTAATGCTGACCATTAGTGCTGACGTTGGTGCGGGTTCACCGCTAGCGTCTTCCTTGCGCAAACACCCCGATGTATTTGATTCGTTATATTGTGACCTCGTCGATTCCGGCGAACAGTCCGGTTCACTTGAAACCATTTATGATCGGATTGCCACCTACCGCGAAAAGTCTGAGATTCTCAAAGCCAAAATCAAAAAAGCTTTGGTCTACCCCGCATCCGTAATCGTGGTGGCATTAGCCGTTACCGTCATCCTATTAGTATTTGTGGTACCGCAGTTTGAAGCTGTATTTAAAGACTTCGGCGCTGAGTTGCCAGCCATGACTCGATTTGTGGTGACCTTGTCAGAAATTGTGCAAGCCTATTTCTTGTATGTTGCTGCAGGAATAGCAGCAGCAGGTTGGCTGTTTAAACGCGCCTATAAGAAGAGCCAGAAACTCCGCGATCGTGTTGACCAATTGTCGCTCAAAATTGCGATTGTAGGCACTATCTTGAATAAAGCAGCGGTGGCGCGATTCGCACGTACCCTATCCACTACCTTCGCTGCGGGTGTGCCGTTAATCAGCGCACTCGAGTCCGCTGCAGGCGCATCGGGCAATGCGGTGTATCGTGACGCCATTTTGCGTATTCGCGAAGAGGTCAGTTCGGGTATGCAAATGAATACCGCAATGCAAAGTGCCGACCTTTTCCCCACTATGGCAGTACAAATGGTCTTCATTGGTGAAGAATCTGGTGCATTGGATGATATGTTGGCCAAAGTTGCTAACATCTATGAGCGCGAAGTCGATGACTTAGTGGATAACTTAACCGCATTGTTAGAGCCGATGATTATGGTGGTTATCGGGGTACTCGTCGGTGGCTTGATTGTCGCGATGTACTTGCCGATCTTCAGTTTGGGCCAAGTTGTTGGCTAACAATTTGTCGGTTCATTAACCGCAGAATCAGTTCGACTAGGAAATCGTATGGACTTAATGACGCTTTATGCTGCACACACCCCCTGGGCAGCAGCTTTTGGTATTGCTTTCGGGTTGATTGTCGGCAGCTTTCTCAATGTGGTCATTGGCCGTTATCCCGTCATGATGCAACGCCAGTGGCGAGCCGAATGTGCCCAATTGCAAGAGCAAGAACTCCCAAAAGCTGAACCCTTTAATCTAGCGACGCCCAATTCTCGTTGTCCCAAATGTCAGTCCGCTATTCGTTGGTACGACAATATTCCGGTGATCAGTTGGCTGCTGTTGCGAGCAAAATGCCGCTCGTGTGGAACTGCCATTTCTGCGCGCTATCCGTTGATTGAGTCACTGACTGGTGCAGTATTTGGGGTGTTGGCGTGGCAGTTCGGAATGAGCATTGATGCAGGCATTTATATGTTGCTTGCCGCTCTATTGATTGTCCTATTCTTTATTGACCTTGACCACATGCTACTGCCAGACCCATTTACATTGTTCGTGCTCTGGCTGGGGCTCGGTTACGCCATTTATGGCGGCCCAGTGAGTCTGCAAGATGCCGTGATTGGCGCTATGGCTGGTTACTTATTCCTATGGTCGGTTTATTGGATCTTCAAACTGCTAACCGGTAAAGAAGGTATGGGCTATGGCGACTTTAAATTGCTCGCCGCCTTTGGAGCGTGGACCGGTTTTCAGTATCTCCCCGTCATTATTATTGCCGCTGCAGGTAGCGGCGCGATATTGGGCCTTACTTTGCAATGGCTGCGCAAAACCAAAGCTGGTCAGCCAATACCATTTGGCCCATTCCTGATCTGTGGCGGCGTGATTACCATGGTCTGGGGTGAGTTGATTCTATCCACTTACTGGTCTTGGTTGGCACGCTAATGTACGTAGTTGGCGTGACCGGCGGCATCGGTAGCGGTAAAACGACCGTCACTAACCTCTTTCAAACCTATGGCATCGACGTGGTGGATGCGGATGTTATCGCCCGCGGACTCTTTCAACTCGGCAGCGACGCCCTGCAGCAAGTTCATGAACGATTTGGTGACCAAGCCTTGCTCGGAACGGGCGAGTTGAATCGCGCTTGGTTGAGAGCCAGAGTGTTCGAGCATCCAGAAGACAAAGTCTGGCTGAATCAGCTTACGCATCCGCTGATTCGCGAGCAGATTCTTGCCGCGCTGAAACAAGCACAATCGCCTTATGTCATTCTTTCCGCGCCACTGTTGGTTGAGAATAAGCTGACCGAGTTGTGTGATCGCGTACTGGTGGTCGACATTTCCGAGGCATTGCAGGTTGAGCGAACGCTTCAGCGCGATAGCGTTAGCGCACAGCAAGTTGCTGCCATCATGCAGGCACAAGCGTCGCGCGCTGAGCGCCTACAAGCTGCAGATGATGTGATTGATAACAGCGGTACGCAGGATGCTTTGGTGGAGCCAGTGGCGCGCTTACACCGCTTTTACCTCCAGCAGCTCGAACAATAATTGCAACTGCGCAATAAGCCGTTATGATAGAGACCATGAGCGATAACACTGCAGCAACGATTGATTATGAATATCCACTTCATGAGCGGGTACGTACTTACCTGCGCCTTGAACATTTGTTGCAAATGCTCGCTCCTCAGCGACCGGTCGATGCGACCAATTACGCGCGCTACTTCTCAGCTTTGTTTGCCATTTTAGAACTCTGTGAACGCAGTGATGTTCGCACTGATGTTCAAAAAGACCTAGACCGCCGCAAAACACAACTACAATTGTGGGCGCAGCACCCTGATGTGAATCAGGAACAACTGGCCGCCACCGCAACCCGCGTGCGCGATGCACTAGCAGCAATTCAGCCGATGACGCGTGTTGGTAGTAGCTTAAAGCAAGATCGTTTACTGGGCGTGATTCGCCAGCGTTTTGCGATGCCAGGTGGTACCTGTAACTTTGACGTCCCGCAATTACATTATTGGCTCCATCAGTCACAAGAGCTACGCACCGCCGATTGCGCGCGCTGGTGGAAAGAGCTCGATGTGCTTTTATCGAGCCTGCAATTAGAGCTACAACTATTGCGTGGTCAAGCGATGTTTCGCAACGTGGTCGCGCCTGCAGGCCTCTTACAAGAAACTACCGAAGCTCTATCGTTACTCCGCTTACAAGTCCCAGCAGATATTCCTGCCTACCCGGTCATCAGTGGCCACAAAACCCGCTTCAGCATCCGCTTCCTGCGCTACACCCCAGTCGATGGGAAAGCGTCCTACGAAGAAGATGTGACGTTCAGCCTGGCGTTATGCCCCTAGAGCGAAAGCAAAAGCGTTTTTCGTTGTTCGTACGTTCGCTTCGCTCACTATTCGTTGTTCGATGTTGGTTCTGCTCTTTCGAACAACGAACAGCGTAGCGTACGAACAACGAGCAACGCTCTTCGCTTTATGTCGCCAGGAGGTTGACGATTCGGGTGTTGGCTTCCGGGAAAGGATAGGCTTCTAGTTCGCTACGATCGACCCAGCGCCATTCTTGGCCTTCGCGCTGATGCACGGTGCCCGTGAACGAATGAACGTGCCAGACGTCCAGAATGACGCTTTTATCCGGGTAATCGAATTGAATCACTGTGAAGGGTGTTGCCGAGGTAACTTGGATGTTGCACTCTTCTTGCAGCTCACGGCATAAGGCATCGTAGACAGACTCATCCGCTTCGACTTTACCGCCTGGAAATTCCCATTTGTCGCCTTGGTGTAAATGCTGATGGCGACGACTGATGAAGATGGCACCGTCGGTGTTTTCTATAACACCGACGGCAACATGAATGGCGTTAGATTTTGCCATGACATTGTTTATATTTTTTACCCGACCCACATGGACATGGATCGTTGCGGCCCACTTTCTGCGCTGCAGCAGGCTCTGCTGGCTCAGGTGATGGACTACCGCTAGTGCTTGCGCTCTCATGAGTGAATTGCTTCGGCGCCCGCTCTGCTGCTTCACGACGCTTGGCTTCAACCGCTTCAACGTCTTCTTCAGCACGTACGCGCACTTTACTCAGAATCGTTACGACTTCTAATTTCAGCGCTTCGAGCATGTCGGTGAAGAGTTCAAAGGCTTCACGTTTGTATTCCTGCTTTGGATTCTTCTGTGCGTAACCGCGTAAATGGATACCCTGACGTAAATGGTCCATCGCCGCTAAGTGTTCCTTCCAATGCGAATCCAAGCTTTGCAGCATGATAGCCTTTTCAAACTGGCGTAATACTTGCGAGCCCACTTGTTCTTCTTTGGCTGCATACGCTTGTTCAATTTCGCTGAAGATTCGCTCACGCAAGGTTTCTTCATGCAGTTTGTCGTCATCATCTAACCACTTCTGCACCGGCAACTGCACATCGAAATCAGCGCGTAGGCGTTCTTCTAAACCTTCGACATTCCACATTTCTTCAAGAGATTGCGGTGGGATGTACTCGTTGATCACATTCTCAACCACATCTACGCGAATAACTTTAATCGTTTCTGAAATATCACCTTCATCGAGCAACTCGTTGCGTTGCTCGTACACCACTTTACGTTGGTCATTGGCGACATCATCGTATTCAAGCAATTGCTTACGAATATCGAAGTTACGGCCTTCAACTTTGCGCTGTGCATTCTCGATAGCGCGTGACACCCAAGGATGTTCGATGGCTTCACCACGTTTCATACCGAGGCGTTTCATCATGGCACCCATGCGCTCTGAGGCGAAGATACGCATCAACGGGTCTTCCAGTGACAAGTAGAAGCGTGATGAACCCGGGTCACCTTGACGACCTGAACGACCACGGAGCTGGTTATCGATACGTCGTGATTCGTGACGCTCGGTACCAATAATATGTAAACCACCCGCGGCGATAACGGCATCATGACGCTCTTGCCAAGCTGTCTTCACTTTATCGATTTGCTCAGGGCTTGGCTCTTTCAGCTTCTCAATTTCAGACTGTAAATTACCACCCAGTACGATATCCGTACCACGACCCGCCATGTTGGTAGCGATGGTCACCGCTCCTGGCAAGCCAGCTTGGGCAACGATATCGGCCTCTTGCGCATGGAATTTTGCGTTCAAGACGTTGTGTGGAATTTTCTTTTTCTTCAATAAGCCAGACAGTAGCTCGGAGGTTTCGATGGAAATTGTACCAACTAGTGCTGGTCGACCGGCCTCGCGACACTGTTGGATATCTTCGACGATAGCATCGAACTTCTCTTCAGCGGTCAGGAAGATTAAGTCAGCACGGTCATCGCGAATCATCGGACGGTTGGTTGGAATAACGACCGTCTCTAGACCATAAATAGATTTAAACTCGAATGCTTCGGTATCGGCGGTACCTGTCATACCCGCCAATTTATTGTACAGGCGGAAGAAGTTCTGGAAGGTAATCGACGCCATCGTCTGGTTTTCATTTTGGATGGTGACGCCTTCTTTGGCTTCCATGGCTTGGTGCAAGCCTTCCGACCAACGACGACCTTCCATTGTCCGACCCGTGTGTTCATCGACAATCACGATTTGGTCGTCTTTGACAATATAATCGACGTCACGATGGAATAAGTGCCGCGCGCGCAGCGCTGCATTCACATGGTGTAGCAAAGTGATATTTGCGGCCGAATAAAGCGAGTCGTCTTCGGCGAGCATGCCGCGCTCTTTCAATAATTGCTCGACATTCTCTTGACCTTCTTCGGTCAAATGTAACTGGCGTGCTTTTTCATCGATTGTGAAGTCACCTTCAACACGGCCTTCTTCACTATCTTCTTTGTCGGCTTTCTTCAGCAACGGCACTAGCTCATTCATTTTGATATAGAGCTCTGAGCTATCTTCAGCGGCACCAGAAATAATGAGTGGAGTCCGCGCTTCATCGATTAAAATCGAGTCAACCTCATCCACAATGGCATAATTCAATTCACGTTGTGAGCGGTCTTGCGGCGTAAACGCCATGTTGTCACGCAGATAATCGAAGCCAAATTCGTTATTGGTCCCGTATGTGATATCGGCTTGATACGCAGCCTTTTTGTCCCGTGGATTCATACCCGGAATGTTGAAGGCAACAGTCATATCGAGGAATTCGAACAACGGACGGTTAGTTTCGGCATCACGACGCGCTAGGTAATCGTTCACCGTCACAATATGCACGCCTTTACCTGTCAACGCGTTGAGATACGCGGGTAAGGTCGCAGTAAGGGTTTTACCTTCACCAGTGCGCATTTCGGCAATACGGTTGTCATTTAAGATCATGCCGCCAACCAGCTGCACATCAAAATGACGCATGTTAAATACACGCTTGGATGCTTCGCGCACGGTTGCAAATGCTTCAACGAGAATGTCGTCGAGCGTTTCACCTTGGCCTAAGCGTTGCTTAAACTCAGCAGTTTTCTGTTTTAATTCACTGTCGCTCAATGCCTCAAATTCTGGTTCAAGCGCATTGATGCGCTGCACATTTTTTTGTAAACCTTTGAGGATACGATCGTTACGGCTACCAAAAACCTTCCGAAAAATACTTCCAAGCATGAGAATTTAAAATCCTGTGGTCGTTGTCGCGTGCCTTAATTGGCTTCGCGATATACATATTTATAAGGGTCAATTTGTCGATTGTTGCGGAGCACCTCATAATGCACATGTGGACCTGTCGAGCGTCCGGTGCTTCCGAGTATGGCTATTTCTTGGCCGCGTGTGACAACATCGCCTTCTTTCACCAACAATTCTTTACAATGGGCATAGCGCGTTTTTAAACCGCCCCCATGGTCAATTTCAATGAGCTTGCCGTAGCCATAACGCTCACCTGACCATGTGACAACCCCAGCACCGGTTGCGTACACACCGGCATTTTCTTCCAAACTGGCAAAGTCGAGGCCCTTATGCATAGCTGGTGTGCCATTAAACGGATCTTTCCGCACACCATACTGTGACGACAACCAACCTGACGCAATTGGACGCCCTGCCACAAAGCTCTCAGCAGAGATATGGTGACTCATCATCACAGACTCAAGGAGGGAGAGCTGATTTTGTTTATCGGAGAGCTGGTCGAGCATGCGATCAATCTGATCAACCACATCGCGACCATCGACACGCGGCGCTTCCGTGATGGAAATTTCTGGTCCACCGACGAGTGGTGATGCGGATTGTTCGCCAAATTCGAATTCACCGTTATCGAGTTCAGCTACCGCAGCCAGCCGTTGACCTAGAGCGTCTAGCCGGCGCATCTGCGCCTGCATTTCACCCAAATAGATGGTCATTGCTGCGAGCTTTTTCTCGGTTTCATCCTTCAATTGGGCAACCGCTTTTGTTTGCGCTGCCAATCGAATTTGCTCATCGCTAATACTGGCACGCGCAGCCTCTGGATCCACCCCACTGTATTCCCAGGGTTTACTCAGAGCCAGCACACCCAAAGCCGTCAAACCTGCTAAAGACAGCAATCGGCGCCGCGTGAGCTCGAATCCGAATTTTACTTTGGTGCCTCGATAGAAGACTGTTAGACTCATGCAATCTCTCGTTGCTTTGAAACTTATGGCTCGCTCTCGACCCCGTACCCTACAACATGTGCTCGATGGTCAAAAGCTTCAGCAATTTGCTGACTTTACCGAGCAACACAAACGCTGGCAACAGCAATTACGTGATTGTTTTCACGTACTGCAGCTGTCGCCTTTGTCTGAGCATTGTCAGGTTTTGAACGTCCGCGCACAAACCCTAATCATGCAAGTTTCATCGGCCGCTATTGCGACACGATTGAAAATGCAACAAAGCCGCATTATAACGTATTTTCGCAATGAAGCTATGCTTGCGGTCGAACGACTTGAACTACGCATTGCCCCTACTACCAAACACGCTGCACCAGAACCTCGCAAGCAGTCCTCGAGCAGCGACTCGCTGAGCGATACGGTAAGACAATTACGGGAACAAGCTGAACAGTGCGAAGAGCCACTGCGCTCGCAACTGCTAGCGCTAGCAACCAAGTACGAAAAGTGACAGTGAATAGTGAATAGGTAAGTGAAAAAAACAAAAAGGCCAGCGACTGCTGGCCTATATGTCTGTTTCTATTATCTGTTCACTATTCACAATTTACTGTGTTTAGGCGGTTACCGGTTGGAACGCGATTGGTGCTTTCACGTCCGCTTCTTCGAAGGTCACAAACTCCCACGCTTCTTGATTCGCCAAGACTTCGCGTAGCAGCATGTTATTCAAAGCGTGGCCTGATTTGAACGCACGCAGGTGGCCCAGAATAGCGTGACCACCCATGTACAAATCACCAACAGCGTCGAGAATTTTGTGTTTGACGAACTCGTCGTCATAACGCAAGCCTTCGCTGTTTAAAATGCGGAATTCATCCAGTACCACTGCATTGTCGAAGCTACCACCTAGCGCCAGATTATTAGCGCGGAGGTATTCGATGTCTTTCATAAAGCCAAACGTGCGCGCACGGCTTATTTGCTTCACGAAACCTTTGGTACTGAAGTCCATGCTAAACACCTGGCCGGTGTCAGCAATGGCCGGATGGTCGAAGTCGATGGCAAAATCGATGCGGAAACCATTATGGGGTAGTAGTTCCGCCCACTTGTCACCGTCTTCAACACGAACCGGTTGCTTGATTCGGATAAACTTTTTGGCAGACGACTGTTCTTCAATCCCGGCGCTCTGCAGCAGGTAGATAAATGGATGAGAGCTGCCATCCATGATCGGGATTTCGTGACTGTCGACTTCAATGATCAGATTGTCGATGCCCATGGCGGCGATAGCAGCGAGCAAATGCTCCACTGTTGAAACGCGCACATTGTCTTCATTGATTAAACAGGTACACATACGCGTATCGCGCACCAACTCTGCATTGGCGACGATATCTACAGCAGGATTCAGATCGACACGGCGAAACACCAGACCTGTATTCGCAGGCGCCGGACGCAGTGTTAACTGTACCTTGTTCCCTTTATGCAAACCCACACCTGTGGTTGCAATAGGTTGCTTAATCGTACGTTGTTTAATCATCTTTCAGCTTCTTCTCACCTGTCATCTGACCAGTAAAAGGCGCAATAGTTTACCCAAAACTTGAAAAAACCGCAATTTTTTCAGGCCCTTTACCCCTCTTTTACGTCAAATAGTGGTGTTTAGTCCACTTGGCGACGTAAAAACGCAGGAATATCTAAGTAATCCATATCCTTACCAGCACCTGCTTTCGGTTTTGCCGCTGGTTTCACCACTTCGTCTTCGATCTGTTCTTGATAGTCTTCTTCTTCGATCAATTGACGTGCAGTGGCTGCACCTTCGTAACCGCCGCTCGAACGACCGTACAGCGATTCACGACGTGGCTGTTGCTGCTGATTGTTGACCAATGAAATGTCTGGCTTGCGTTCAGCACCAATACCGGTTGCGACAACTGTTACGCGGAGTTCTTCAGACATCTCGGTATCAATAACCGTACCAACAATGACCGTCGCGTTTTCTGATGCAAAGGCTTTGACGGTATTACCGACAATATCGAACTCGTCGATACTGAGGTCCATACCCGCAGTGATGTTGACTAGTACGCCGCGAGCGCCAGAAAGATCGATATCTTCCAACAATGGACTGTTGATCGCCATTTCTGCAGCCTCTTGAGCACGGTCTTCACCACGCGCAACACCGGTTCCCATCATGACAGTACCCATTTCACGCATAACCGCCCGGACGTCCGCAAAGTCGACGTTGATTAAACCAGTACGGGTAATCAAGTCAGCGATACCTTGAACAGCGCCTAACAGAACGTTGTTGGCTTCGCTGAATGCATCCAACAAACTGGTTCCTTTACCGAGAACTTTCAGCAACTTTTCGTTCGGGATGGTGATCAAGGAATCGACATAGCGAGCCAACTGCGCAATCCCTTCGTCAGCAATAGCCATACGCTTTTTGCCTTCAAATGGGAAAGGCTTGGTGACGACCGCAACCGTCAAAATACCCAGCTCACGCGCCACTTCCGCAACTACGGGTGCCGCACCAGTACCGGTACCACCGCCCATACCAGCGGCGATAAAGATCATATCGGCGCCTTGCAGCTGTTGTTTAATTTGCTCACGGGTTTCTTCAGCAGCTTGGCGACCGATTTCTGGGTTCGCGCCAGCGCCGAGACCTTTGGTGAGGTCATTGCCTAATTGAATGGTGATATGCGCGCCATGATTACGCAGTGACTGCGAATCTGTATTGGCGGCAATAAACTGCACCCCTTCAATGTTAGCATGAATCATGTGTTTCACGGCGTTACCACCGCCGCCCCCGACGCCAATCACTTTAATGACTGCATCTGCGTCAAAATTGTCTACAACTTCAAATACTTCAGACATATTGTTTCTCCTTTACCTGCTTATTGTACTACCCCAAAACTCTTTCCAAAATTCTTGTTTTAAATCTTAGAACTCACCTTTAAACCAACCGTGGATACGCTTCCATAAGCCCATCACGTTGGTGCTGCTCGCTTCTTTCTGGCGAGCTAATACATCTTCTTGGCCATAGCGCAGTAAACCGACTGCGGTTGCATAAGTTGGGTCTTGCACGTAATCGCTCAGACCCTGCATACCGAGCGGCTCACCCAGTCGCACTGGCATTTGGAAAATTTCTTCTGCAAACTCAATGGCGCCTTCCATGCGTCCACTACCGCCGGTCATGACAATACCGGCAGCAATTTGATCTTCGAGGCCGCTTTGCTGAATTTCATCTCGCACTAATTCGAACAATTCGCCATACCGAGGCTCGACCACTTCAGCCAGAATATGGCGCTGCATGATCCGCGATGGCCGCCCGCCAACAGAAGGCACTTCAATATTGTCGTCTTTGCTGACCATGTCGCGCAGCGCACACGCATACTTGGTCTTAATTTCTTCGGCATGATTCAGTGGCGTACGGAAAATCTTAGCGATATCACTGGTGACTTGATTACCCGCCGCAGGAATGACTGCGGTGTGGCGCAACACACCTCCGGTATAGATACAGATGTCGATGGTGCCAGCACCCATGTCCACTAAAGCCACGCCCAAATCTTTTTCATCGTCCGTCAGAATTGAATAGCTCGATGCCAACGCAGAGAAAATCAGTCGATCAACCGTTAAACCACAGCGCTCAACCGCCTTCTGAATATTCTTCGCCATGTCATTGGCACACGTAATAATGTGGACCTTGGCCTCCATCCGAACGCCTGACATACCAATTGGGCTCTTGATGCTCTCTTGCGAATCAATGACGAACTCTTGCGGCAGCACATGCAAAATGCGGCGTTCTTGCGCAATCGGAACCGATTTAGCGGCATGAATCACGCTGTCCACATCATCCTGAGTCACTTCGGCCTCGTTAATCGGCACCATGCCACTTTCGTTTTGGCAGGCAATATGACGACCAGAAATGTTCAAGTAGACCGACGCGATGCGGCAGTCGGCCATTAGCTCCGCTTCTTCCACCGCGCGCTGAATGGACTGCACCACTAGGTTCAAGTCGTTGACGCCGCCCTTGTCCATGCCACGTGCAGCCGACGCGCCGACACCGATGATACTGATATCACCATCGGGAATAATCTCGCCGATCAGCGCGACAATTTTACTTGTGCCGATATCGAGACCAACCACCATGTTCCGTTCTGCTGCTTTAGACATGTTTTACTCTCTACTTTTTATTCGTCTGATTATTATCGTTATCCGAATTCAACCATCGCACTGCCACACCGGTGTCGTAACGCAAGTCAATCGATTCAATCGGTTGCTGCTTGTGTTCCGCAATACGCGGATACAAATCAATAAACCGCTGCATCCGCTCTAGCAATCCTTCGCGTCCGAGTCGTAACTCGATATCTGAGCCGAGCACTACCGTTACTGCGAAGCGCTCGCTGAGTTGCAGACTGACCGCACTATGGCCGTTCAACTGCAATAACTCTTGCGCTTGTCGATAAGCCTCAATGGTCTCATCAACTGCATGCTCAGGACCGGCCAAATAAGGCAACTCGGTAGTGAGCACGCTTTTGTCAGCGCGAAAAATCTCGCCGTCTTCATTCACCAACGCATCGCTACGTTGGCCGGCATTCCAATGCGCAAGTGGCCGCTGTTCAACCACATAGACCTGCAAAATATCAGGCCATTCCTTGCGAACTGAGGCGCGGCGTACCCATGCCATCGCTTCAACGCGCTGCCGAATCTCATCAACATCGGCTGAGAAAAAACTGCCCAGCTCAGCGCCTTGCAATTCAGTTCGTACTTCGGCCGGTGTCACATAGGTCAACTCACCCTGCACTACCAAGCGCTTCAGTGGTACTTCGTTGGCATCCATGGCGGTGTCGTACAACCACATTCCCCCGCCAATGGCTCCTGCTAACACGCAAACAAAAAACGTGAAACCGAGCCAAAACTGCCAACGTACCGCGGCCACCTTAATCCTCGTGTTCAGTCAAACTGAAATCGAGAATTTCTAACACTAATTGCTCGAAGCTCAGTCCGGTTGCCCGCGCCGCCATAGGCACTAAACTCTTGGCTGTCATGCCAGGCACCATATTCGCTTCCAACAATTTAAATTCACCAAAGGCGTCACACATCACATCAATGCGACCCCAACCACTGCCTGCCACCGCGCGAAATGCGCTTACGGCTAATTGCTGTAACGCCTGCTCTTGTAACGGCGATAGCCCAGCTGGACAGTGGTATTGCGTATCGCCAGCCTGATATTTGGCGGCGTAATCATAAAATTCATGCGTAGTTTGCAGCCGAATCGACGGCAACGCGCGTTCACCCAAAATACTGATGGTGTATTCCGGACCAGCCAACCAAGCCTCAACCAACGCTTCTTGGTCATACTCATGCGCTAGTTGTAGTGACTTACTCAAACCTTCCGGCGTGTTCGCCGAACTCATGCCAATGCTCGAACCCTCTTGGGCTGGCTTCACCATGACCTTGCCACCAAGCTGACGGAGTAAGCCGGCTGCATCAACCGATTGCCCACGGCGGATCACCACGCTCTCTGCAACGGGCAACCCTTGCGCCTGCCAAATTTGTTTGGTGCGCACTTTGTCCATCGCTAACGCGCAACCGAGTACGCCGGTACCGGTATAAGGGATGCCCAAGTATTCCAATGCACCTTGCACGGTTCCGTCTTCTCCACCGCGACCATGTAACACCACAAAAGCGCGACTGAAATTCTGGTCAACCAAGTGGGTCAATGCTTGTTCACTGGGGTCAAACGCATGCGCATCGACGCCCTGCGATTGCAACGCGCCTAACACGGCAGCGCCTGAACGCAGCGATACTTCGCGCTCGGCGGAATGACCTCCCATCAACACCGCGACCTTGCCATACTGCTTCATACTTGGCCTCCTGCTTGCGCCGCACTTGCACGTAATTGTTCAGGTTGAAGTTCAGTTGCAGCGAGATCGCGAGCCAGCGCACCGATGTTGCCAGCGCCTTGCGCAAGCAACAGGTCGCCCGGCTGCAATAAATCGGCCAAGGTTTGCTTCAACTCGGCTTGGCTGCCGACATAAATCGGTTCGAGCTTGTTGCCACCACGCATCCGTAATGAACGTGCTAACGCACGGCTATCGGCGCCAGCCACCGGTGCTTCACCAGCGCTGTAAACGTCGAGCAGCAACACCACATCGGCTTGCGCGAGTACTTGCACGAAATCGTCATACAAGTCACGGGTGCGTGAATAACGATGCGGCTGAAACGCAATCACAAGACGCCGCTCAGGCCACCCAGCGCGCGCTGCTGCAATAGTTACTGCCACTTCTGATGGGTGATGACCGTAATCATCGACTAACATCACATCACCCTCACCTGCTGCGCCAGCTAAGGCATAGGAACCCAAATGCTGGAACCGTCGACCAATGCCTTCAAACTTAGTCAGTGCTCGTACAACAGCACCATCCTCAATACCCTCATCGGTCGCTACCGCAATAGCCGCTAAGGCGTTTAAGCAATTATGTTTACCCGGCAAATTGACTGTCACTTGTAGCGGTTCGCGACCAGCGCGATGCACGGTGAAACTGCTTTGTCCGCGGGCTTGCTGATAATCGGAAGCGCGTACATCAGCATCATCGCTAAAACCATAAGTAATCAGCTGACGACCCACTCGCGGCAACAATTCGCGCACCACGGGGTCATCGACACACATCACTGCCAATCCATAAAACGGCAGGTTGTGGAGAAACTCGACGTAGGTGTCCAACAATTTGTTGAAGTCACCGCCGTAGGTATCCATGTGGTCGGCTTCAATATTCGTGATCACCGACACCATCGGTTGTAAGTGCAAGAACGATGCGTCCGATTCATCCGCTTCGGCAATCAAATACTTGCTGGTTCCCAGCCGCGCATTCGTACCGGCGCTATTCAGCAAGCCCCCAATGACGAAGGTTGGATCTAACTCTGCCTCGGCGAAAATACTCGCGATTAGTGACGTAGTAGTCGTTTTCCCATGGGTTCCAGCAATGGCGACACCATGTCGGAATCGCATGAGCTCGGCCAACATCTCGGCGCGACGTACAATCGGAATAAACGCTGCTTTAGCGGCAACTAACTCAGGGTTATCGGCTCTAATCGCAGTACTCACCACTACTACATCAGCGCCTTTCACATGCTCACTCGAGTGACCGATAAAAATCTCAGCGCCGAACTGACGTAACCGTTGAGTATTTGCATTTTCGGCAATGTCGGAACCCGCAATGTCATAGCCTTGGTTCACCAATACCTCAGCAATGCCGCCCATACCGGCACCGCCGATACCGACAAAATGGATACGGCGCACTCGCCGCATCTCTGGCACGCTTACCACGGTAAATGGCTGGCTCTTCAACTGCGTCATACTCGTCCTGCCTTGATTGCTTCTGGGTTAGCCCAGCGTTCACATTGATTCACCACTGCATCGGTAGCCTTCGGATAGGCGACCGCTGCAGCATTTTTCTGCATACTGCGACGCAGCTCAGCATCGGCAAACACAGGCGCCAACCGTTGCACTGCAGTGCTCGTTTTGGCGAGCGTTGTTTGTGGCAACAAAATACCAGCTTCAGCACGCACAAGTTCCATGGCGTTTGCGGTTTGGTGATCGTCCACAGCATGGGGTAGCGGTATCAGTACCGCTGGCTTACCTAACAGCGCCAGCTCGGCAACCGTCAGTGCGCCGGCACGACAGATCACTACATCAGCAGCGGCATAAGCACTGGCCATATCGTCAATAAAATCGACCACGGTCACGCGGGTAAAATCTTGTGCTGCATAAAACTGCTCTACTTCAACTTGTCGACCTGCACCACATTGATGCACGACCTGTATCGGTTGGTCGCTCAACTGCTTTTGCAACTCGGCAAAAACCGCTGGCAAGGCTTCGTTCAACGCCGTTGCGCCTAAGCTTCCGCCAATCACCAAGGCCGCGACACCGTCGCGGTCCGCTTTTGGTTGTCCGCGTTGTTGGCGGGCATTGTCGAGCACTTGCTCGCGTAATGGGTTACCGGTGACATCCGCTTTCGGGAGTTGTTTACGAGCAGCCGCAAAGCCAACCATTACATGGCTCGCAAAACGCGCTAAGAATTTATTCGTCATGCCCGCAACCGCGTTCTGCTCATGAACCAGCACTGGAATTCCACACCAACGTGCAGCGAGTCCCGCTGGTCCACAGACATATCCACCAAAGGTCACCACTAGTTGAATGCGTTCGCGGCGAAGCAACTGACGACAGTGCCAGGCAGCCTTGAGTAACTGCCATGGCATGCTCAATTTACGCATGAGTCCATGCCCACGCAGCCCCTGCATACCAACGGTCTCAAGCTGAAAACCAGCATTAGGTACAACCTTCGATTCCAGTCGACCTTCAGCAGTGCCAAGCCACAGTACTTGCCAGCCATAACTGCGAAGTTTTTCTGCCACAGCCAACGCCGGGAATACATGTCCGCCAGTACCAGCGGCGGCAATCAGTACTCGATTCATGCGCGCCTCCCTGACCGTGGTGCCACTTTCATGGAGCCAATGCGAACTTCATAGTCCAGTCGCAGCAAAATACCTATGGTGATACAGCTAATCAGCAAGCTCGTACCGCCGTAACTAACCAGTGGTAATGTCAGTCCTTTGGTTGGCAGTAAGCCAGCGGCAGCACCAATATTGACCATGGCCTGAAAGGCGAACCAGACGCCGATGCCATAGGCCATAAAGCCGCCAAACTGGTGCCCACGCTCCAATGCGCGACGACCCAGTTGCATGGTCCGAAATACCAGTGCGAAAACCAGCACGAGCACCGTCAAAATGCCGACGAAACCGAGTTCCTCACCAACCACAGCCATAATAAAATCGGTATGCGCTTCAGGCAGGTATTGGAGCTTCTGAATACTGTTGCCCAAACCTTGTCCAAACCAGTCACCGCGCCCGAAGGCCATCAGTGACTGCGTCAATTGATAACCGCTACCAAAGGGGTCTTGCCAAGGGTCGAGGAACGACACTACACGACGCATCCGGTAAGGTTCAAAGTAGATTAAGAACGTCAGCAACAAGCTGATAGCAATGAAAATGGCGAAGAATTGCCATAGTCGTGCACCCGCCAAGAACAGCATGGCGACCACAATACTGGTCATGACCACAGCCGAACCGAAGTCAGGTTGCAGCAACAACAGACAGCCAAAGATGAACAGCACTGCTAAAGGTTTAATAAAGCCGCGCAAGTTCTCTTGCACTTGGTCGTGGCGGCGCGTCAGGTAGCTCGCCACATAAGCAACAAAGAATAGTTTTGCGAGTTCGGCGGTTTGCAGTGTCAGCGGACCAACTTTGATCCAACGTTTCGCACCGTTTACCTCATGCCCAATAATCAGCACCATCACTAACATACCAATAGCAATGAGCAACAACACTGCAGAGCCGCGGAACCACACTTGAATAGGCACTTGCACCACTGTTGCTAACAGGCCCATGCCCAGCGCCAGATACATGCAGTGACGGAAAAAGAAATGAAACGGATTATCGGTTAGTCGCTCAGCCACAGGGAATGAGGCTGAAGTAACCATCACCAGGCCAATGGCCAATAACGCCAAGCTCAGCCACAGCAATACACGGTCGTACAGCGGCGCTGATTCAGGTTGCCACCAACGTAGCCAGCGCTGCCACGGTTGGCTGCGTTCGCTGGTCTGTGTGATACCCAGTTCTAATTGTTGTTCAGCAGTTGATATCGACTTAGTCATAATAAGCCTCCACTGCTTTACGGAATTGCTCACCGCGGTCTTCATAGTTGCGGAACATATCGAGGCTTGCGCAAGCTGGTGACAGTAGCACCATAGACCCTGGTATCGCTCGCTGCGCCGCAACACTGACCGCTTCCGGTAAATCTTTTACGCGCACATGGGGGCGCTCTTGGGCAAAATTCTGGCTGACTCGATCCGCATCACGACCAAAGGTGATGAGCACATCCACTTGATCAAGTGCACTGCGAAACGCTTTAAAGTCTGCTCCTTTTGCATCACCACCAGCAAGCAGAATCAGCTTGCCTGAAACCAGACGTCGCACGCCAAAAATAGCCGCTTCAGCAGCGCCAATATTGGTCGCCTTGGAGTCATTGATCCAAGTGACACCGCCTTGCTCTAATATGGTCTCGCAGCGGTGCGGTAAGCCTTTGAATGATTTGATGGTCGCGAGCACTTGCTGCGGTTCTACACCTACGGCATACACCAGACCCAGTGCAGCTTGCACATTCATTAAGTTGTGCATACCCGCCAACTGTAATTCAGACGCTTTGGCAAGCGCTTGGCCTTTGAATTCAAGGGTGGCATCACCACCATCAACGCCAATTCCAAACAGGTGTGGGCGCTCGGTTTCACTCGCATCTAGACCAAATGTGAAATGTTGGCGTGGCGCCATCGACATCGGCTCAGTTGCCGGCTGTTCACGATTCCATACCGCGCAACGCGCATTCTGATAGATGCGTTGTTTGGCATCCACATAATCGCGGCGGGTGTAATAACGATCCATATGATCGTCGGAAACATTCAGCACCGTAGCCGCTGCCAAGCTGAGATTTTCCATGAGCTCGAGCTGAAAGCTAGACAGTTCCAGAACATAGATGTCGTAGTCAGCATCATTCGCCACTACATCCAACACCGGCACACCAATATTACCCGCTACCGCTACACGTTTGCCGGCTGTCTCTAGCAAGGCTGCGGTTAATCGCGTCACGGTCGACTTGCCGTTCGACCCAGTGATACCAATCACTGGCTTGGTGGCGAGGCGGGCAAAGATATCAATATCACCAATCAGGGGGATCTCAGCATCGGCGGCCAACTGCAATTCTGGTAAACGCAAATCGACGCCTGGGCTGACGACTAAGACATCCATCTGCAGCAGTAAAGCCGGATCTAAAGCGCCTAAATGCACTTCGAGACCATCATGCAGCTCAGTCAACGCCTCTAAATTAGACGGTTGCTCACGGGTATCGAATACTACTGGCTCAACACCTTGTGCCAATAAATAACGCACCACAGACAACCCGGTCTGGCCGATTCCGACCACACCAATGGTGTCATACTGTGTTAGCGATTTATTGAGCATAACGGGCATAATATACGTGCTGCCTTATCTCAGTTTCAATGTGGCAAGTCCAATCAGGACAAAGACCAACGACAAGATCCAAAACCGCACAATCACGCGCGGCTCTGGCCAACCTTTTAACTCATAGTGATGATGAATGGGGGCCATCCGAAACACGCGTTTCCCGCGCAGTTTGTACGAACCGACCTGCAACATCACCGATACTGTCTCCATCACGAACACACCGCCCATGATGAACAAAACAAATTCTTGGCGAACCAACACCGCAATCATGCCGAGCGCTGCGCCGAGTGCGAGGGAACCTACATCGCCCATGAACACCAACGCTGGATAAGTGTTGAACCAGAGGAAACCGAGTCCGGCACCGCAAATGGCGGTGCAGACGATGATTAATTCACCAGCGAGCGGCAAGTGAGGAATATTCAGATACGCAGCAAAATTCACGTTACCGGCGGCATAGGCGAAGATACCGAGAGCCGCGGCAACCATGATGGTCGGCACAATGGCGAGTCCATCGAGACCATCGGTCAAGTTGACCGCGTTACTGGTTCCCACCACAACGAAATATGCCAACACTATGTACATCAAACCCAGTTGCGGCATGATGTCTTTGAAAAATGGCACGAGTAGTTGTGTTTCTGCACCCACGGTTGCGTTGGCATATAAAAATACCGCAGCAAGAGTGGCGATGACCGACTGCCAGAAGTACTTCCAGCGCGCAGGGAGACCTTTCGAATTTTTCTGTACGACTTTACGGTAATCATCGATAAAGCCCACCAGACCAAAGCCGAGCACAACGCCAAGTAACACTTGAACATAGCGATTCGCGAGATCAGCCCAAAGAACGGTTGAGATAACGATGGCGGCAATAATTAACACACCACCCATGGTGGGTGTGCCCGCTTTGCTTAAATGCGACTGAGGTCCGTCATCGCGAACCGATTGGCCTATTTGCAGGCGCTGCAACCAGCGAATCAACCCAGGCCCCATCCATAACGCTATCAATAATGCGGTCAACACGCTCAAAATGGCGCGCATCGTCAAATACGAAAAGACGTTAAAGAATGTCGCGTACTGGGTTAAGTACTCCGCCAACCACACTAACATGCGTGTTTTCCTTTTTCGGTGTAGCCGGGTTGCAGTTCGTTCTGGCGCACTGTTAAAGCTTCTATGACACGTTCCATATGCGCACTGCGTGACCCTTTGGCAAGAATCGTCACTGGCACTTTGGCTTGTTGTACGGCTTCAATAACACCTTCAATGAGCGCATCGAACTGGGAGAAGTGACGTCCACCGCGACCATTGAAAACCTCGCTCGCGCTTTGACTCAGCACCCCGAGCGTAAATAAATTGTCGATGCCCGCTTGAATGGCATAGGCGCCGACTTCCTCATGATATTGTCTGGCTTGTGCACCCAACTCGCCCATATCACCAAGAATCATCAACCGAAAGCCTGGGTACGCGGCAAGCGTATCGAGGGCAGCTTTGACGGAGCCAACATTGGCATTGTAGGTGTCGTCAATGAGGCGCAACTGCGGTGATAAAGTCATCACATTCAGGCGTCCACTGACCGGCGTTAATTGGTTGAGAGCTGTGGCTGCATCAGCCAGCGCACAACCTACCGCAAGCGCTGCCGCAATGGCTACCAAAGCATTGTCAACGTTGTGTAAACCTGGCAATGACAGCTGCACTCGAGCGGTCTGTTCGGTCGGTTCCAGTGTCGATAATCCTGCTGGAACATGCGCGGTGAAACTGGCGCAGCCTTGGTCATTCAATTCAACGTCTGTTGCGGCGATGTGCGGTTGCACATCATCGGACTGGCGGCCGAACGTAAAATGAGTCCGCTCTGCAAGTTCTTGCTGCCAGCATTCGGCAAACTCCGAGTGAGCCGGAGTTAGTGCAATCCCTGCTGGCCCTAGACCGCGGAAGATCTCCGTTTTGGCACGGAACACACCATGCACCGACCCGAAACCTTCCACATGCGCCGGCGCAACATTATTGATAATCGCAACATCGGGCATGGTTAGACGTGTAGTGTAAGCAATCTCACCCGGATGATTCGCACCCAATTCAATCACCGCAAACTCGTGTTGTGGCTCAAGCCTCAGCAGCGTCAGTGGGCAACCGATGTCATTGTTAAAGTTGCCGCGTGTAGCCAACACATCGCCGCGAGTTTGTAGGATGGCGGCCAGCATTTCTTTGACTGTGGTTTTTCCACTACTACCGGTAATCGCGATAGTTTTTGGAGCTACTTGTGCCTTCACCGCCGCACCCAGTTGGCCAAGCGCATGCCGAGTGTTCGGGACAATAATTTGTGGAACTCCACGGCGCGTATCCATGTCTATCGGACGTTCAACCAGAATGGCTGCGGCCCCTTGATCAATGGCGTCAGCAATGAAGTCGTGCGCATCAAAATGCGGCCCTTTCAGAGCAATAAATAAACAGCCTGGTGGCAGTGAGCGAGTATCTGTACTCACCCGATTAATGGTGCAATGTTCGCCTTGCAGCTCACCACCTACGGCAGCGGCTATCCACTGTAAACTCACTGTAATCATGAGCGCACCTCGACTGATTGTTGCATCTGTTCGGCAACCCACGCGCGCTCGTTATAATCGATTCGCTCGCGGCCAATAATTTGATAATCCTCGTGACCTTTCCCAGCCAACAAGACGATGTCTTGCGGTGCTGCAGCCGCTATAGCAGCAGCGACGGCTTCACGGCGTCCATGTTGAACTTGCACATGCTGACGCTGATGAATGCCTGTCATAATGTCTTGGACGATTTGCTCAGGCGGTTCCGTGCGTGGGTTGTCATCGGTCACAACCACCTGATCCGCATATTGCGCTGCCACTTGCCCCATTTGCGGGCGTTTACCACGGTCGCGATCACCGCCACAGCCAAACACGCACCACAGCTGACTGTCACAGTGTCGACGCAGATTCTGCAGCACTTGCTGAAGTGCATCGGGTGTGTGGGCGTAATCAACAATGACTAACGGCCGTTGTGGCGCAGTAAATGTCTCCATCCGCCCAGGAATAGGTTGCAGATCAGCAACGGCTGCTGCAACTTGCGCAAACGGGTATTTCAGCGCACACAACGTGGTCATCGCTGCGAGTACGTTAAACACGTTAAAGCCACCTAATAAGGGGCTGCTGACCGCAAACTCTTGAACCTCGTCCGTGACGCGAATGTGCGCCTTGAACGTGGTGCCAGTTGCGGTGTAATGAATGTCGGTGGCCCAGACGCTGCGTTTGGTATTTTGTGGTGTTGTCGCAAAGCGCCAGCTATCGGTGCGGTCGGGCAGCCACGCTGCAACCGCACTGTCATCTGCATTGAGCACACTGACCTGCGTATCTAGTTCGGTGAACAAGCGACGTTTCGCACCGGCGTAGTTCGCCATGGTGCCGTGATAATCCAAATGATCACGACTGATATTGGTCGCAATACCAGCCGCAAATGAAATGGCCTCAACGCGGCGCTGAACTAGCGCGTGGGAAGAGACTTCCATTGCAACATTCACTGCTCCCTCAGCACGCAATGCCGACAGGCGCTGTTGCACCGCAATCGCGTCTGGCGTGGTATGGGTCTCGGGGACTAAACGACCCGGGAAGCCACTGCCGGTGGTGCCGATAACGCCAGATTTTTCTCCAAGCGCTTCGAGTAATTGCGCCACAATATAGGTCACCGATGTTTTGCCATTCGTGCCGGTCACGCCAATGACGCGCATCTGCTGCGCCGGTTGCTGATAGAAACGCGCAGCAATAAAGGACAACTCATTTTTCAGTTGCGGTACTTCAATCACGATGGCACTACCACGTTGCTCAATACCGTAGCTATCTGATTCAGCCAACACTGCAATAGCGCCTGCATCTAACGCTGCATCAATAAATTGGCGACCATCACTTTGATAACCTGGCACCGCAACAAAGACATCACCGCCAGCCACTTGTCGACTGTCTAACTTCAAGCCAGTAACCGGAACCTCTGGCAACGGTAACGGATAGTTGGGTAACAAATGACTGAGCTTAATCATCTGCACCTCCCGGTAATGCGGAGCCAACAAAGCCAGCCACACGTGGCTGAGTATCTTCAAGATTATCTGGTGCGATATTCATGATGCGCAGTGCATCACCGACAATTTCGGCAAACACTGGTGCCGATACATCGCCGCCATAGTATTCATCACCGCTCGGTTCATTCACGGTCACAACCACTGCAATGCGCGGGTCACTCACGGGTGCAATACCAGCGAACAGCGTGACATATTCGTCACCATAACCACCCGCAACAGCCTTCCGCGAAGTGCCAGTTTTGCCAGCAACGCGATAGCCACGCACGCGTGCTTCTTTCGCGGAGCCTTTCATGACGACGTTTTCCAGCATGCTAAGCACGGCTTCCGCGTTCTCGCGGCTAATGACTTGTTCGCCTTCTGGGATACCCTCACGGCGTTGAATGCTCAGTGGACGCTTCACTCCGCCGTTACCAATAATGGCGTAAGCTTGCGCCAGCTGCAGGGTCGTTACTGACAAGCCGTAACCGAACGACAAGGTGGCGATTTCAAAGTCAGACCAGCGGCGACGGCTCTGCAAGATACCAAAGCTCTCACCGAGCATCGCGACACCGGTATCGTTGCCCAAACCCAGCGCGGCGTAGGTCGACATCATATTGTCGATGCCAGCTTCGAGCGCAATGCGCGCGGAGCCCATATTGCTTGAATTTTCCAAGACTTCGCTGACCGTCAGCTCCCCACGATTCTTCGGATCACTAACGCGGCGTCCGCCTAAGCGCATCCAACCCGGATGGGTATCAATAATGTCATCTTTGCGAATCACTCCAGCCTCAAGCCCAGCCAAAACCGCCAACGGCTTCATCGTAGAACCTGGTTCATAGGAGTCAGTAATCGCACGATTGCGCAGTTTGTGCGACTGCATATCGTTGCGATTGTTAGGGTTAAAGGACGGGCTGTTGACCATCGCGAGTACTTCACCTGTTTTCACATCGACAATCACAGCTGATCCGGACGTTGCCTGGTGATAGCGCACGGCTTTTTTTAGTTCGGAGTAAGCGAGTGATTGCAGACGTTGGTCAATACTCAGTGTGAGTTGTTGTGGTTCTTGAGCAGCGGTGACGCGAATCTCTTCAACAACCCGTCCTTGCGCATCCTTGCGATAAACACGCTCACCGGGAATGCCAGTGAGTACTTGATCATAAATAGCTTCGAGGCCTTCAATTCCGCGGCCATCAATATCGGTGAAGCCAACCACATGGGCAGCAATTTCACCGACGGGATAAAAACGTCGTGATTCGGTCTTCAAATGCACGCCGGGAATGCGCAACTGTTGCACAAAGTCGGCCACGCCGGGGGTGACTTTGCGTTCCAAGTAGACAAATCGACGTGCGGGGTCTGCGACTTTGCTGATGAGGTCATTCACATCGACGCGGAAGACTTCAGCGAGCGCTAACCAACGCTCACGGTCGGCGAGACCATCACCGTCATGAACTTGTTTTGGATCGGCCCAAACCGTCTGCACCGGCACACTGACTGCTAATTCGCGGCCATTGCGATCCACAATAGTACCGCGCTGCACCAAGGTGGTATCGGCGCGTAATGAACGGCGGTCGCCTTCAAAAATCAGTCGCTCAGGTTCAATGACCTGAATGTAGGCCGCACGAGCAACCAACGATGTGAATACCAAGAACAGCATGCCCAGCGCAAAGTAGAAGCGACCATGCGCCAAGTGCGGCTGAATTTTCTTCAACCGTTTGTTCAAACTAGGGCGAGGAGATTTTATTGCCATGGTACTAGCACCTCCTGTTCGCCTTCAGGACGCACCATGTCGAGGCGCTGCTCTGCAATGCGTTCAACGCGGCTGTGCTCGGTCAACGCCGTCTCTTCAATTTGTAAGTGACGCCATTCGATATCCAGTTGGTCACGCGCCGACAACAGATCATCGCGTTCAATGGTGAGCTGGCGATGCGCATGCGACACGTAGATCACTGCTAATGCTGAGACGATGACCAATAGAAACAGCAAAACCAGCACAAATTGCTGGCGAAGATCGTCCACTAATACGCTGATAAGGCCAGGTACGCGACTAGTCGTCATAAGCTAACCTCGCCGCGATACGCAGAACCGAACTACGGGCTCTTGGATTGGCACTAATTTCTGCAGCGCTGGGCTTGATTGCTTTGCCCACCAACCGCAGTGTCCGACCGCGATCAAACTCATCGTCACGCACGGGTAAGCCAGCGGGGATTGGCCGCCCCTGACTTTGCGCTCGCATAAAACGTTTGCTGAGGCGATCTTCGAGTGAGTGAAAGCTAATCACAGCTAACCGACCGTCTTCTTTCAATGCTGGAATAGCCGCCGCTAAACCGGCTTCAATTTCTTTCAATTCACCATTCACATGAATGCGAATGGCTTGAAAACTGCGCGTTGCCGGATGCTTGTGCTTATCTTTAAATGGTACCGCTTGGTCGATTAGTTGAGCCAATTGCTTGGTGGTCGTGAACGGCTGTTCCTCGCGTTGCTTCACAATGGCTTGAGCAATGCGCCAGGCAAAGCGTTCTTCGCCATATTCGCGTAACACAAAAGCGATTTCATCGGCAGTTGCAGTATTCACAAAATCAGCAGCGGTGGGGCCGGTGCTGGTATCCATGCGCATATCGAGTGGGCCTTCACGCATGAAGCTAAAACCGCGCTCAGCGTCATCAAGCTGTGGGGATGAGACGCCAAGATCGAATAAAATGCCGTCCAAGCGCCCCTGAAGCTGGTGCGTTTCGACAACGTCGGCAAGTTGTGAGAAAGGAGTGTGGATGATGGTAAAGCGTGGATCGTCAACCAATTCCGCTGCGGCTGCTATCGCGGTGGGGTCGCGATCCAGTGCATAAAGGTGGCCTTGGTCATTTAATTGAGACAAAATCGCCCGTGAATGCCCCCCTCTTCCGAAGGTAGCATCGAGATACAGTCCGTCTGGTCTGATCGCAAGAGCCTCAATCGACTCCTGTAACAGCACCGAGACATGTTGCGGCGCTTTTGTCATTATAATGAGAAGTCTTGTAGTCGTTCACTGAGTGCCAAATCGTCTTGTTGTTCTGCGGCCATATCGGCTGCAACTTGAGTTTGCCATGCTGCGTCAGACCAGAGTTCGAACTTGTTCAATTGACCAACAATCATGATCTTTTTACTTAAGTCCGCGTGTTGGCGTAGCGTAGGCGCAATCAAAATGCGTCCCGCTTTGTCCATCTGGCAATCTTCAGCATGACCCAGCAATAACCGCTGGAGACGACGCTCTGCGGGGTTCATGCTAGATAAGGTGGTGAGCTTTTGTTCAATCAGTTGCCACTCGGGCAACGGATACAGCAATAAACAAGGTTGCTTGATATCTATGGTGCAAACCATTTGGCCATCACAGTCTAATAGGAGGCTTTTACGATACTTTGCCGGTATCGCAAGACGCCCCTTCTCATCTAGACTTAATGATGCTGCACCACGAAACATGATAATTGATCCACTTTTACCCACAAATCCCCACAAGGTGACAGTCTAGGTGTCGATCTTTCCTACTGTCAAGAAAAAAAGTGGTGTTTGCGACGTGTAGCGGCGCGCTTGGATTGGTGTTTCAGTGAGGCGCTTGAGCACTTGACGAGAAGTTGTATCTACAGGATGATGCGTGAAAGGTCGCGTAAACTCATAACAAAGATAATAAGCAACGCCCTACACCATGCGTAAACCAATAAAGAGTAGTGTCGTGAGTCAAGCGGCTGCTGAACAACAAGATGGGAACACCAGCGAACGCTCCAAATGGCGTATCGTTCGTTATGCTGTGGTCTTGTTATTCATCACCTCGACGCTGCTGTATGCGGTCTACTTAGTGGTCGATAGTGAGCGCCAACAGCAGCTCGAGATTGAAAAACGCCGCGCCGTTGAGCAGCTTACTGCCATGCGTGGTCGGCTCGAACAACGCATTCTCGCTAATACCCTAGTACTTCGTGCACTGCGTCCAGAAATTCTTTGGCAAGACACCCCTGACCGATTGCGTCTGCAGCGCCTAATGGATGAATTTCTCTCCACTGGCCTAGATATTGAACATCTCGCGCTCGCTCCAGATCTGATCATTCGGTTTGTGTACCCCTTGGCGGGCAATCAATCCGCTCTCGGTTTTAATTACCGCACTTCGGCAGCGCAGTATGGCGATATCCTTCGTACCATTGCCGCGCAAGATATTACGATGGTTGGACCCATTCCATTGGTACAAGGTCGTGAAGCCTTTGTCGCGCGCATGCCGGTATTTGATGAAGAAGGCGAACTGTGGGGGGTGACCTCCTTGGTTATCAACCCACAACATTTATTGGATGGCGTCGAGTTTAGTCAGCATCCCGAGTATGTGTTTGCGTTACGTCACAAAATGGAAGATGCCGATAACGTTGCCACGGCATTCGCGGGGCCAAATCTGATTTTTAACAAAGATGCCATGATCACTGATGTTCGCATACCGCGAGGCATGTGGGAGTTGGCCGCATATCCACGCAAAGGCGCATGGGTTGATGCACCACAGTCGTTCTTCCTGCATTGGTCCATTGGTATTGCGCTAACCGCTTTTATTATCGCGTCATTTATGGTGCTGATGATTACCCAACAACGGTTACGCCGAGCAATCAAGACGATTGCGTTTCAGGCACGTTTCGATCCGCTCACGGAATTGCCGAACCGAAATTACTTCCAACAGCAATTGGACCGCGTAATTCGTACCTCTATTCGGCATGAACAGCAGTTTGCGGTGCTCTTGCTCGACCTCGACCATTTGCGCGAGATCAATGACGCATTAGGCCATGACATTGGCGATGAATTGTTGAAGAACGTCGCCAGTCGTATTCGGCAAAGTATTCGTGCCGATGATTTGTTGGCACGGATTGGTGGTGATGAATTCGCGATTGCACTGCGTGCTCTGGAGGATGCTTCACAAGCCGAAGCGCGGGCCAAAGTGATCATGAGTGATTTGTTGAACACGCTCGACATTGAACACAATCATATCAATATGACCGCCAGTGTCGGTATTGCGATGTTCCCAACCGACGCTACCGACGTGCAGACCTTGGTCAAGCATGCCGAACTTGCCATGTATGCAGCCAAAACCACCGGTTCGCTGAGTGTTTACTTCTTTGATGAACAGTTACGGCAAACCACTGAGAAGCACATTGCTCTTCATCACCAGATCATCCGTGGCTTAGAGGAAGGTCAGTTCCGCGTTTACTACCAGCCGGTTATTGATACGGCGAGTCATAAGATGACACGTTGTGAAGCATTGATTCGGTGGGAGCATCCAGAGCGTGGCATGGTATCGCCAGCAGAGTTTATTCCGATTGCGGAAAAAACCGGTGCGATTATAGGTTTGGGTGAGTTTGTCATGCAGCAAGTGGTAAAAGATTGGAAGTACTTTGCTGATGACAATCTCGATGTGACGATTGCGATTAACCGCTCACCCCGTGAATTCAATGACCGCGAGGCAGCTGATCACTGGCTCGAAATTTTGAAACAAAGTGGCATGCCAGCGGACAAGCTGATGATGGAAATCACCGAGTCCATGTTGATGCGCAATAAGGAACGGCAGTTTATGAATTTGCGTAAACTGCGCGATGCGGGTGTACATCTGGCTATCGATGACTTCGGTACCGGTTATTCAAGCTTGAATTACCTACGCTCGTATCCCATTGATGTAATCAAGATTGATCGCAGCTTCTTGCAAGATGTGCCGTATCATGGCCAACAAACGGCTTTAGTTGAAGTATTGATCCGTATTGCCCATACGCTGAACATGCAAGTGATTGCAGAGGGTGTCGAGACCGAAGCCCAGGTGGATTTCTTACGTGCGCAAGAGTGTCACTATCAGCAGGGCTTCTTCTATGGCCAAGCGGTGCCGCGCGATGAGTTCTTGAAAATGGCGCACAGCTTCAACCAGACCAAAGGCAAGCTGAAGAAAAGTTAGAAATGGGGAGCCAGCCGATAAGCCGGGTTCTGTCGAGGACAATCATTCGTCTAGCCACTAGGTCACCCTAGCGTTCAAGCAGTCTACCCGGGTTCAACGCGGGCCGCGCCAATGAACCCCTATTTGACCTTGCTCCGGGTGGAGTTTACCGTGCCACGAACTGTTGCCAGCCGCGCGGTGCGCTCTTACCGCACCCTTTCACCCTTACCTGATCCTGCTTGCGCAGGCCATCGGCGGTTTGCTCTCTGTTGCACTAGTCGTCGGCTTACGCCGCCCAGGCGTTACCTGGCACCCTGCCCTATGGAGCCCGGACTTTCCTCCCCCTAGCAGTTTCCCACTAGGCAGCGATTGTCTGGCTGACTCCCGCGGCGGATTCTACGCTTGATCGGCCTCTAAAGCCAGTTGATAGAGTGCGTTTTTGCGCACGCCGTGAATTTCGGCGGCGAGCGCCGCGGCCTTTTTCAGCGGTAGCTCTTTTCGCAGCAGTTGCAAGGTGACGAGTGCTTGTGGATTCAAGTCGTCGGCAGCAACAGGCTCGGCACCGCCCAGCATTAGCACCATTTCGCCACGTTGTTGATTGCTATCGGCTAACACTTGCTCTTCGACCGTGGCAATGGTGCCATGTAGGTAAGTCTCAAACTGCTTCGTGAGTTCGCGTGCCATCACCAAAGGACGTTCGTCACCAAACACAGAGCGCAGATCCGCCAACGTATGCGTGATGCGATGCGGCGATTCATAGAACACTAAGGTGCGGACTTCTGCCGCAAGCTCTTTTAATTTAGCCCGTCGCTGCTGTGGCTTGGCTGGCAAAAAGCCCTCGAAGGTGAAGCGATCGGTCGGTAGTCCTGCTGCAGACAGTGCGGTGGTGATAGCACAAGCTCCTGGCAGCGCGCTGACACGAATATTTGCTGCACGACACTGTTGCACCAAGACATAACCTGGATCACTGATGAGCGGCGTCCCAGCGTCACTGATGAGTGCCAATGACTCACCGGCTTGGAGTCGTTGAATTAATAACTGCGACTTGTTGCGCTCATTATGTTCATGCAATGCAATCATCTCTGCTTTGATACCGAAGTGCTGTAATAGCTGTCCGCTATGGCGAGTATCTTCGGCAGCGATAGCAGCAACATCTCGTAAGACTTGAATTGCACGCTCGGTAATATCGCCCAAGTTACCAATGGGTGTGGGCATAATAAAGAGCGTCCCGTGAGTCGAAGTAGACATGTTAACCCCTAGTAAAGACGGCACTGCGCGTTGTGTCAGGTCACGCGTACGTTTATAGTATGGCCATTCAGGCAAGCGATAAGTTGGATGCTATTGTGCCAAATATTTACTCGGCAAAGAAGCTGTTGATTGTGATCACTGTGCTGACGCTCAGTGCCTGTGCATCTGGACCGCGGCAAGTAGATTCCTCGCGGAAGCCAGCACAACCTGCTGTCACCGACGTTGCGCCACAAGTTGGCATTAGTGATCAACGCAGTAGTCGCGAATGGTTAGAGCTGGCTCAGCAAAGCGAAGGTGACCAACGCAACGAGGCGCTGCTCAACGCGGCAGCTCAGTTCCAGCGCGCTGGTCAATGGCAGCATGCGGCAGCTGTATTAGCGCAGTCGCAAAATCACATTCCGAATAGTGAATTGACGCAAGCACACCTGCATTTGCGGCAGTACTTATTGGCGCAGCAAGCCGCGCATGAAAGTGAATGGCAGCAAGTGGATCTGTTTCTCCGCCCCTTGCTCACTCCAAGAGTAAGTACCCACTTCGGTGATGAAGCACTGCAACTCGCTATTCGGAGTCAGCTCGCACAAGATCGTTGGGACCAAGCTTCTGTCTATCAATTGCAACGGTTAGACCGTGGCGATATCGCTGCCGATGACATTGACGCAGTATGGTCATTGCTCCAGCATGTGCGCGAACCCGAAACGCTCGACATTGTCGAGCCGACCCAATTGACTCGCGGTTGGCAACAGTTGTTAGTGACTTTGCATCAGGCGGCAGCTGATCCCAACGCTGGTCAGTCACTCTGGCAACGTTGGTTAGCGCAATTTGAACAACACCCAGCCACCAGCTTGGCGGAAGGATTGCTTGAAGAAGCGGATGAGCGAGCGCCCCAGAAGGCACTGGTGTTGCTACCTTTAACGGGTCAATTTGCCGAGCAGGGACAGGCAGTTCGCGACGGCATGATCATGGCACTCGCGCAACGACCCGAACTTGCTGTCACTATTGTCGATACACAGAGTCTCGATTTCGCGACCATTCCTGAGCTGCTGCAACAAGAACAAGCCGATGTATTGATAGGACCTCTGCTGAAGGACAACATTGCACGGGTGGATGCCAGCGCATTGCCGGCGCAATTACAATGGCTGACGCTCAATGAGCCGACCGGCAATTTGACGGTGTCTCTGGATCGGCAGCGGTTTTACGCGTTAGATACGGAAACCGAGGTGCGTCAAGCCGCACAACACATTCATGCCTTGGGTCATCGATCGCCATTGGTGTTATTTCCGCAATCCAGTCGTGGTGAATCTCTCAGCCAAGTATTTAGTGACACCTGGACGCAGTTACAGGACAGCGGCAGCTTAAGCTTCGGCACCTATCAAACACCTGATGACATGAAAGCAACGGTGCAAAGTCAGCTCGGGGTGACTCAGAGCGAAGCACGTATTTGGCAAGTTAAAATTGCTGCGGGCAAAATTATTGTCGATTCCCAAGCACGCAGCCGCGCCGATATCGATGCGATTTATTTAGTCGGTGGTGTTGAGCAAACGCGTTTGCTGAAGCCGTTTATTGACGTCAACATTGCGCCATTCATGCAACCCATTCCGGTGTATGCAAACTCTGGCAGTCACACCTTACGCAATGACCTGAGCGAGAATGACCTGGATGCCGTTCATTTTACCGATGCGCCTTGGTTGCTCCCTGAACATCCGCGGCATCAACAGCTGGAGCAATTGATTGAGTTGCGCAAGCATTGGGGCCACAACTTGGCACGCCTCGCTGCCTTTGGTCATGACAGTGTTCTGTTGACCCAGCAAGGGTATTGGTTAGCGGCATTGCCGGGACTGACCGTTGATGGGTTGACTGGTGCATTGCGCTTAGATACGAATCGGGTGCTCCGTGAGTTGCAATGGGCGCGCTACGATGGTCATCGTGTGGTTACCGATAACGAAGCTGCAAATTAGTTTTGGTCGAGACCCAAACTCACGGCAAAAAAGGCTTCGGGAATCAAGGCGAGGCGCAAGCTATCTCACACTTGGAAGCGCATGATTTGCGTTTGGTCGCGCAAAATTATCGCTGTGATCACGGTGAAATCGACCTCATCATGCAGCACGAACAAACCTTAGTGTTTGTTGAAGTGAAACACCGCAGTGATGAAAATTTCGCAACGGTCGTGGAACAAATTAGTGCTGCACAATGTCGACGTATACGACGCGCAGCGCAGTATTTTTTAATGTCGCAGCAGCTCGATGAACACCGTGTGCAGATGCGCTTTGATGTTGTGGCTATTGTTGATAACCCAACCCAATTGCATTGGCTGGTTGACGCGTTCTAACCGTTGGCCGATATCCAGAAAAGCATAACAAGGACTCCATGATGCAGGACTCTGTAAAAGGTATTTTTACCGAATGTATTCAAACGCAGATTGCCGCTGCTGATCAATTGCAGGAACCTTTACTACGAGCCGCAGAGTTACTTGTCGATACGCTGCTCAATGGACGGCGTATTTATTGCTGTGGTGAGAATATGGCTCACGCGAGTGCACGACATTTCGGCCACATGATGCTGACTGGCCTGAACTTTGAGCGTCCACCTTTTCCTGTGACCGCGTTGCATGCCGACTTTGGCGCGAAAGAACACGAAGCCATTTTTGCGCAGCAAATTCTTGCCGCTGGTCAAGCCGCTGATTTACTCATTGTATTGAGTTCTGGTGCACAAGCGCCGCGCGTCAGTAAAGCGATGGAGGCAGCTGTTGCACGCAACCTGTTTATCATCGCGATTACCAGTGATGCCGATACCGATGTTGCCGGTTTACTCGGTCCTGATGATGTGGAAATTCGCATCCCATCACGCAACACCGCGCGCGTCAGCGAACATATTTTGCAACTCGTGAATATGCTCTGCCATCTTGCTGAACAACATATATTCCCGCAGGAGTTAGACGAATGAATATTTTGCAACGAACAACATTAGTTGCCGTATTGACCCTATCGTTGAGTGGCTGCGCAGCGGCGCTTGTTGGTGCAACTGCTGTGGGTATTGCATCCGCTAGTGATAGCCGCACGGTTGGCGCACAAGTTGACGATCAAGCCATTGAAGTCAAAGCCATTACCGCCTTAAAGCGTGAAGACAAACTTGATGCCGCACGCATTCAAGTGGTCTCGTTCAACCGCTCAATTCTGTTGATGGGACAAGTGGCGAATCGTAATTTAAGCGACCTCGCGGCCAACACGGTCCGTTCCATTGATGGAGTGATTCGGGTTCACAATGAGATTCGAGTTGGCGACGTGATTGGTTTAAAAACCATATCCAATGACACCTGGATTACTAGTAGAGTTAAAGCTCAACTGCTTGCCAATAAAGAGGTGGAAGGCTCACGCGTCAAGGTTGTCACCGAAAATGGCGAAGTCTTTTTGATGGGTATCGTGAGTCGTGCTGAAGCACAAACCGCTATCGATATCGCACGCAATGTGAATGGCGTGACCCGCGTTATCGACGCCTTCGAAGTCCGCTAATCTTGCATGGTGCCAATTTGGCACCATTTTATCCAATCTGTGCTATACTTTAATTGGTGCCAAATTGGCACCATTTCAATTAATGGTGGCAATGATGAACAATAATCTTGAGCGCGACCGAATTACAGCGCGCATACCGAAGCACATCAAAGATGATATTCAAGCGGCCGCTGACATGGTCGGTTCGCAACTCAATGACTTTATAGTTCAGGCCGCTCTCCAAAAAGCCCAAGAAATTATTGCGCGAGATAAATTAATTGAGTTGACGGTCGAAGACAGTAAAGCTTTCTACAACGCTATCGACAACCCCGACGAACCGAACGCAAAACTCAAAGCCGCAGCGGCTAGAGCTCGGAGCCAGGGGCTTGCTTAAAGTCAGTCTTCTTAACCGAACCTTCGAGCGGGATGCCTTTGATTGTGGCTCAGCTGAACTGAATCTCTTTCTGCGCAACATTGCTTTTCAGGCACAGCGCCGGTCGAGTTCAAGAACCTATATTTTGCATTCAGAATCACAACCACAAAGTATTTTAGGCTTTTATACTTTGACCCTATGTACCGTCACAGCAGCACAGGTACCCTCACCATTTGACCGCCGCTATCGCCCGCAAATGCCAGGCGTCAATCTGGCACGATTAGGGATTGATAAACACCATCAAGGTCAGGGTTTTGGCGGTTTACTACTCATGAATGCATTAAAGAACTGTCTGAAGATTGCAGATATTGCGGGCGCAGCAGCATGCTTTGTTGATGCCAAACGAGGTGCTCGTGACTTCTACCTCAACTACGGTTTTATTCCGCTGACATCTGACCCCAATCGGCTATTTCTACCAACTGAATCTATTCGTAAGCTATTTAACGACTTTGAGGTGTGAGGTTTTGCGCTTCGATTTGCTGGACTGTTTGTTGGAATTGTCCGCTTCTGGCTCAACCGCTGGCGGCGCACCAGTTGCGGTAGGCTCGTCATCAGTCAGGCTGATATCACGCTCTTCCGAATAGTAAGCTTCTTCTTCAAACAGAGTGCCGGCACCATTTTCGCGAGCATACAACGCCATGACGGCTGCCATAGGGGCTACGACATGGTGAGGTTTGCCGGAAAAGCGGGCGTTAAAATCGACAAACTCGTTATGCATCTGCAATTGTGCAACTGCGGTGGGTGAAACGTTCAGAACAATTTGACCGTTCTTGACGAATTCCCACGGCAATTGGCAACCAGTCACACTGGCGTTTACAACAAGATGCGGAGTCAATTGATTGTCCACTAGCCACTCGTACATCGCCCGCAATAAATACGGGCGACGAGGGCTCATGGCCTGCTCACTCATCGACCTAAATCTCGCTCGATTTCAGTAAGTGATTCTTGGAAAGATTCGCGCTCAAATACACGTACCATGTACGCTTTAACCGCTTTCGAGCCAGTACCATCAATGGTGATGCCGTAAACCGGTAAACGCCACAACAATGGTGCTAAGTAACAGTCGACTAGACTGAACTCTTCGCTCATGAAGTAAGGCGTGTCTGCAAAAATTGGCGCCAGTGCCAAAATACCTTCGCGAAGCTCTTGGCGAGCCGCCTCGGCACCTTTACCACCAGCCATAATTTTGTCAGCAAGCTCATACCAGTCACGGTCAATACGGTACATCATTAACCGACTGGTACCGCGTGACACTGGATATACTGGCATTAATGGCGGATGCGGGAAACGCTCATCAAGATATTCCATGATGATGTGGGCGTTGTACAACACCAACTCACGGTCCACTAACGTCGGCAGTGCATCTGCGTATGGGTTGAGCTGCAGTAAATCTTCTGGACGATTGTCAGGGTCGACAAATGTGATCTCAACCCCAACGCCCTTCTCTGCGAGCACGATACGAACTTGATGACTGCGTAAGTCATTTTTACCTGCGTACAAGGTCATCACTGACCGCTTGTTTGCCGCAACCGACATTTTATTCTCCATAAAATTACTTCAGGTCTCGGAAGTACTCACGTTTCAACAACCACGCGAGAATTGTAAAGACCAGTATGAACCCGAATACATACCAACCTAAGCGACGCTGTTCGAGCAGCATAGGTTCACCGGTATAGACCAGGAAATTGGTTAAGTCGAGCATGGCTTGGTCATACTCTGCTGGGCTCAAAATGCCGCTGCCGTCAGATTTAATACCGACGTAGACATCTTTCATTTCGCCATCAACCATGCGTTTTTCATGCGTTTTGCGTGGCACGCCTTGCAGTTCTTGCAAGACATGCGGCATACCGACGTTCGGGAACACCGCATTATTGACGCCAAACGGACGCGACTCGTCCACATAGAACGAACGGAAGTAGGTGTACAACCAGTCGGCACCACGCACACGAGCAACCAGCGTTAAATCAGGTGCTGCAGTACCGAACCAAGCACCTGCGGCTTCAGTTGGCATCGCGTTGGTGATCAAGTCACCAGGTTTCTCACCCGTAAACTGCAAGTTTTCTACGCCCAGTTCTTCCGGAATTTCTAAATCGCGAAACGTGCGGTTGTAGCGTTGATACTGCATTGAGTGACAACCCAAACAGTAGTTCATGAACAATTGCGCACCACGCTGTAACGACGCTTTGTCGTGTAAGTCGATCTCCGCCTTGTCGAGTGGGACCGTTGGACCCGCAGCGAAAGCGGCTGCGGTCCAAAGTGATGCTGCGGTTAACAGAGTCGCTTTAAGAAATGATTTCATCACTTGGTAATCCTCTCTGGTACGGGCTTCGTGTTCTCGTTCTTACTGTAGAACCACAGGAAGATAAAGAACGCAAAATACAAGAAGGTGAAGACACGGGCGAAGAAGGTATAGACCTCAGTCGCAGGCTTCAGACCCAAGTAACCCAGCGCAATAAAGCTGATCACAAACAACGTCAGGTTGATTTTGTGGAACGTGCAACGATAACGAATCGAACGAACACGGCCACGATCAATCCACGGCAGCAAGAACAAGAAGACAATAGCGCCAAACATCAAGATAACGCCTAACAACTTGTCAGGAACCGCACGCAAAATTGCGTAGAACGGTGTGAAATACCATACCGGAGCAATGTGCTCAGGTGTCTTCAATGGATTCGCCGCTTCAAAGTTTGGTGGCTCTAAGAACAGGCCGCCCATAGCTGGAGTGAAGAAAATCACATAGCAGAACAAGAATAAGAAGATACCGATACCGATCAGATCTTTCACCACGTAGTAAGGGAAGAAAGGAACCGCATCGACCACGTCATACTTCTTCGTGAAGCGCTCGTGGAATGTGAACTTCGGCTTCTCTGACTCTGGAATCGTGCCTTTCTTCTTCTTGATATCAATACCTTCAGGGTTGTTTGAGCCAACCTCATGCAAAGCAATGATGTGCAGGAATACTAGAATGACGAGTACCAAAGGTAACGCAATAACGTGCAGTGCGAAGAAGCGGTTCAACGTTGCGCCAGAAATAACGTAGTCACCACGAATCCACAGCGTTAAGTCGTCACCGATAATCGGAATTGCACCGAACAGTGAAATGATAACCTGTGCACCCCAGTACGACATTTGTCCCCAAGGCAGCAAGTAGCCCATAAAGGCTTCAGCCATCAGCACCAGGAAGATCAACATACCGAATACCCACAGCAATTCGCGTGGTTTCTGGTAGGAGCCGTACATCATGCCGCGGAACATGTGCAGATAGACGACCACAAAGAATGCCGAGGCACCGGTGGAATGCATGTAGCGCAATAGCCAACCGTAATCAATGTCACGCATGATGTATTCAACTGACGCGAACGCACCTTCAGCAGAAGGAACATAGTTCATAGTCAGCCAAATACCGGTCAGGATTTGGTTTACCAATACCAGCATGGCGAGTACGCCAAACAGGTACCAGAAGTTAAAGTTTTTCGGCGCAGGATACTGAGCAAGGTGGATATTCCACGTTTTCGACAGTGGGATGCGCTCATCAAACCAAGCAATTAGTTTACTCATTATGCTTGCTCCCCATCTTCACCAATGAGAACGACGTTGTCATTCACATAATAATGTGGGGGTACGACCAAGTTGTATGGTGCAGGTACACCCGAGAATACACGTCCTGCAATATCAAATTTGGAGCCGTGGCAGGGGCAGAAGAAGCCCGCTTCAATGCCTTCGACCTGCTCGCCGAAATCGGTTTCTAGGTACTGTGGAGAGCACCCTAAGTGGGTACAAATACCGACCGCAATGAAGAACTCTTCTTTGCGCGAACGATAACGATTCGTTGCGTACTCAGGTTGTTGCGGCTCTTCGGAGTCAGGATCACGGAGTTGATCCGCTAAGCCTTCGAGGCTGGCTAACATTTCCGGAGTCCGACGGACGATCCAGACTGGCTGACCTCGCCATTCGTTCCGAATCAATTGACCCGGTTCCATCTTTCCGATGTTCACTTCCACAGGGGCACCCGCGTTTTTCGCTTTTTCACTCGGGTTCCACGATGCAATGAAAGGAACAGCAACACCCACCGCGCCAGCTGCTCCCACGACGGAAGTCGCGACAGTCAGAAAACGACGGCGGCCTTTATCTACAGGCGCATTGCTCATCCACTTACTCTCCAGTTTGGACGCTTCATGGAACATAGCCATGAAGTCAGTAATTAGCTGCTGCGTTGATTCGTACGTACAGCAAGTGCTTCAAATCTATATACGAACTATCGGCAAAAAAAAGCCTTCAGATGATAAAGAAATGACCTGATTTTTACAAGGATAAACGCAAAAAACCCGACACGAAGGCCGGGTTTTTTTGAACTGCGAAACAGTTTCGGCTGCGATTAACGCTTCGAGAACTGTGGACGCTTACGTGCTTTGTGCAAGCCGACTTTCTTACGCTCAACTTGACGTGCGTCACGAGTTACATAACCCGCACGACGTAAATCGCCACGTAAAGCTTCGTCATATTGCATCAATGCACGAGTAATACCGTGACGAACTGCACCGGCTTGGCCGCTAGAGCCGCCGCCAGCAACGGTAATGTACAGATCGAATTTTTCGATCATCTCAACCAACTCAAGTGGCTGACGTACAACCATGCGTGCTGTTTCGCGACCAAAGTATTCTTCTAAGGTGCGGTTGTTAATGCTGATGTTGCCGCTGCCCGGACGCAAGAAAACGCGTGCAGTAGAGCTTTTGCGACGACCAGTACCGTAGTATTGATTCTCTGCCATTTTCTTAATGCTCCGTATTAAATTTCAAGTTGTTTAGGTTGCTGAGCAACATGGTTATGCTCTGCACCTGCGTATACTTTCAGTTTACGGAACATGGCACGACCCAATGGACCACGGGGTAACATACCTTTCACCGCTTTCTGAATAACCATTTCTGGTGCCTTAGCAATCAACTTCTCGAAGTTGATTTCTTTGATACCACCTGGGTAACCAGAGTGTGAGTAGTAGATTTTGTCCTGCGCCTTACGACCAGTAACAGCTACTTTCTCACAGTTGATGATGACAATGTAATCGCCAGTATCAACATGCGGAGTGTATTCAGGCTTATGCTTGCCGCGTAAACGACGGGCAACTTCAGTAGCCAAACGACCCAAAGTTTTACCTTCAGCGTCAATTACGTACCAGTCACGTTGAACAGTTTCTGGTTTTGCAACAAATGTACTCATTGAAACATACTCTTTTTAAAGGTTCACGACAGTAGTTCCGGGCTTCCCCGCGAACCACAACAACCGCTGTGGTTACATTTTCAGTGCCACAATCTCGGTTAGTTGTACCTGTAACGTGGGCTGGCGCGGATTATACGCGAACTAATTTGAAAAACCAACACCGTTGTTCGTACGCTTCGCTATTCGTGCGTTCGCTGCGCTCACTTGTCGTTGTTCGATCGAACAGCTCAGCGGACGAACAGCGCAGCGTACGAGAAACGAACAACGCTTTTGGGTTAGTCCTTGGTGAACAGTTTTTGCTTTTTGTCGCTGTAGTCGCGTGGGGGTTCGCTGGCATTTTCTTTCTCGCTGCTGCGACTGCGATCACTGCGTGTGGTGTTCGCCATGCGAATTTGTCGAATGGTGTCTTCGGCAAAAAATGGCAAGCTGGGTTGTGTTTGCTCGCGCTGCAATAGCTCACTACTGTTGGCTAAGTAAGCTTTCAGCTTCTCTTGGGTTTCTTCGAGTTGTTCTACTAAGGCGTTAGCGGTGCTCAGATGCTCGGCAACTTCTTGCTGATAGGCAGCAAATTGTTGCTTACTTTGCGTGACTTCTTCACTCAAGCGCGCTTCTTCTGAATGCTCATGCAGCCAGTAACGGGCGACGAAAAAACCAATCACAGCACCCACGGCAACTAATAAAATGCCAATAATCCAGCTCATAAACACTCCTTTACTGCGTCCTTCGCATGATAAACTCTTCCCTATAAGCATAATCCAGTTTGAGGTGGAAGTGGTAGTGACAAACGAAAGACTTAGCCCTATCGCCAAATATGAACGTGATTTAAGCAGTGGTGGTTTCACCCCAGACGCCGCTCAGCGTAAGGCTGTGGAAGCGCTGCAAAAGCTTTATGAGGCACTGATTCAGTATCGCGCAAAAGCAGACCGTGGCTTTTTCGGTCGTCTTTTCGGTTCATCGCCACAACCACCGCAGGGCATTTACTTCTGGGGCGGCGTTGGACGCGGCAAAACCTATTTGGTCGATACCTTTTTCGATGCACTGCCTTTTGAAGAAAAAATGCGCGTGCATTTTCATCGCTTTATGCAGCGCGTTCATGCGGAACTGAAACAATTAAAAGGCCGCAGCGACCCATTACCGATTATTGCGGAAAAACTAGCCGCAGAAACCCAAATCATCTGCTTCGACGAATTCTTTGTACAAGACATCACCGATGCCATGCTGCTCGGCACTTTGATGCAGGAGCTATTCAAGCGCAATGTTGTGCTGGTCGCCACGTCGAATATTGTGCCTGACGAACTCTACAAAAATGGTTTGCAGCGCCAGCGTTTCTTGCCTGCTATTGACTTAATCAAGGCCAATTGCGAAGTCATCAATGTCGACAGCGGCATTGACTACCGCTTGCGAACTCTGACCCGCGCAGAGATTTATCACTCGCCATTAGATGACGACGCAGATACTAATTTGAAACGTTATTTCAGTGAATTGTCACCGGATCATTGCAGCCGCAATACCGACGGCACCGTGCACATTAACGGCCGTGATATCCCGGTTCGACTCGAGTGCGATGATGTCGTGTTGTTTGACTTTAAAGCCATTTGTGAAGGTCCGCGGTCGCAGTACGACTACATCCAAATCGCCCACGAATATCACGCCGTCTTGATCAGTAACGTGCCACAAATGGGCAGTAATAATGATGACGCCGCACGCCGCTTTCTCGCTCTCGTCGACGAATTCTACGAGCGCCGCGTCAAACTCATCCTCTCCGCCGCCGTGCCACTCCAAAACATCTACAGCGACGGCAAGCTCAGCTTCGAATTCAAGCGCTGCATCAGCCGACTCCAGGAAATGCAGTCACACGACTACCTGGCGTTGGCACACAAACCCTGAACTTCCGGTGAATGGTGAAAAGAGAACAGTGAACAGAATTGCCAAAAACTGTTCACTTTTCACTGCTCACTGTTCCCCGTCAGTCAGAAACACCTTGAAACATGTCGGGGGTGAACTTATATCGTCGATATCGGTCTTTCTTTGCGTGATACACGTATCTTGAATTACACACATAAACTTGGAGTATGAACCCGATGAAAGCAAAGTTTCTTGCTGTGCTCGCCGTGGTGGGTGTGTTCGCTGTCGCTCCCGTTAGTGCGAATATTCCCTTCTTTAATAATGACAAAGATGAATTGCCAACACTGGCGCCGATGCTGGAGGAAGTGACTCCTGCGGTGGTGAATATTTCAGTGAAAGGTAAGCGTGAAGTCCGTCAACGCATTCCAGAGATGTTCCGCTTTTTCTTTGGCCCGAATGGTCCGCGTGAACAAGTCCAGGAACGTCCGTTTCAGGGCTTAGGTTCTGGCGTGATTATTGACGCTGAAGAGGGATATGTGGTGACGAATAACCACGTGATTGATGGTGCGTCTGAGATTGTGGTAACGATGAAGGATGGTCGTCAGTTCGATGCCAAAGTGATTGGTACCGATGAGCGTTCGGATGTTGCATTACTGAAGATCCAAGATGGTAAAAATCTCACAGCTATTGAACTTGGTTCGTCGGCGGACTTACGCGTTGGTGACTTCGTAGTGGCTATCGGGAATCCATTTGGCCTGGGTCAAACGGTTACTTCGGGTATTGTCTCAGCGTTGGGTCGCAGCGGTTTGGGGATTGAGGAAATTGAGAACTTCATTCAAACCGATGCTGCTATCAACAGCGGTAACTCGGGCGGTGCCTTGGTGACGTTGGATGGTAAATTGGTAGGTATCAATACCGCCATTTTGGGGCCGAATGGTGGCAATATCGGCATTGGTTTTGCTATTCCGTCAGACATGATGAACAACTTGGTTCAGCAATTGATTGAATTTGGTGAAGTCCGCCGTGGCGTATTGGGTGTGCGTGGTAATGACCTCACTCAGGAAATAGCTAAGGCACTTGATTTAGATGTGAGCCAAGGTGCCTTTGTTGCCGAAGTATTGCCGGACGGCGCAGCAGCGGAAGCAGGCCTGAAATCAGGCGATGTTATTGTAGGCGTCAATGGTGAGAAGATTCGGACTTTTGCGGATCTGTCAGCTCGCGTGAATACTATTGGTCCAGGTAAAGAAGTGACCATCACGGTTCTACGCGATGGTGATGAGCGTCAGTATACGGTTACTTTGAACCAAGATGATACGGTGGTCGAAGCTGAAACTTTACATCCAGCACTACAAGGTGTGACGTTGGAAACTACCGACGGTGGGATTCTTATTAGTGATGTCGAGGAAGGCTCCATTGCAGCTCGCTACGGACTGCGTGATGATGATGTGATTATTGGCGTGAACCGTCAGCGCGTCACAACTGTCACTGAGTTGAAGCAAGTACTGGAAAATACCGAAGGCGTGATTGCATTGAATATCCGTCGCGGCAACTCATCGCTTTACTTGGTGCTGCGCGGTACCGAATAAACGATTAGCGCACGTGCGAAGGCAGTGTGGTCGGAGGATTACCTCCACCATGCTGCCTTCGTTACATTTCAGTGATATGCTGTGCGAATCTAACTTCTTGAAACTGTGGACACCGCATGACATCACGTGATTGGTTTTGGCTGGTATTACGCTCAGTAGGTTTGGGCTTGGTCGTAGCCGTTATCGTCATTTGGGTGATGCCCTACCTGCAAAATCTCAAGCAGCCATCACCTGCCACCGATATGCCGATTTCTTTTGCCACGGCAGTGAATCGTGCAGCGCCAGCGGTGGTGAATATCTACAGCGTCGGGGAAACGCCGGGTTCGTATTATTCGCGCCGTCCAACCACGGTCTACCGACTCGGTTCCGGCGTCATCATGGATAACAGTGGACACATTTTAACTGCTGCGCATGTAGTTGCGGACGTGGACGAAATTCAAGTCGCCCTGCAAGACGGCCGCCAATACAGTGGGCAAGTGATTGGTTCGGATCCAGTCACCGATCTAGCGGTGGTTCGTATTGAAGCCGATAACCTGCCCATTATTCCCCAACGTAATGATATTCGTACCCGCGTTGGTGATGTCGTGCTGGCTATCGGTAATCCTCTGAATTTGGGCCAAACTATTACCCAAGGCATTATCAGTGCGACTGGTGGGCGTATGGGTGTGATTAGTTCACATGCTGACCTGATACAGATGGATGCGGTAATCAACGAAGGCGCATCGGGTGGTGCACTGATCAATAGTCAAGGCTATTTAGTCGGCATTAATAATGCGCAGTTCCAAGACCTGACTGGTCAAGGAATCGATGGCATCTATTTTGCGGTCCCCTACTCATTAGCCAAACAGATTCTGGATACTTTAATTCGCGAGGGTGAGGTCATCCGTGGCTACTTTGGCGTGCGAATTGGTGAAATCCCCTACGCCAACCCGTATCAACAACCGGGTATGTTCGTGACAGGAATTGATGCTGGCAGTCCTGCCGAAAAGGCTGGTCTGCAGCTTGAAGATTACATCATTGAGATGAATGGTCAGCCAGTGCGCTCAGGCTCGGAAGGTATTGCGATAGTGGCTCAAACACCACCGGGAACGGAGATCGAAGTACGCTTCTTCCGCGGCAATCGAGAACTAACCCGCACCGTTCTGATCGAGAAACTACGCTAAAAGCAAATTCGTTACTGGCTAATAGTTACTGGTTACTCGAAAACAAAAAACAGCGCTTTCCTAGTAGCTAGTAACTAATCGCTAATCGCTTTTCACGCCTTTCTCTCTTTTCTACAGGCGCTGGATGTTGGCGCCTAGCGCGGTGAGCTTGCGTTCGATAGATTCATAGCCGCGATCGATATGATAGATCCGCTCTATCACCGTCTCACCACTTGCCACCAAGCCCGCAATCACTAGCGAAGCCGATGCCCGCAGGTCAGTACACATAACTTGTGCGCCGGTCAGTTGTGGTACGCCCTTGCAGATAGCCGTGTTGCCCTCTAGTTCGATGTCTGCGCCCATACGACGTAATTCAGGTACGTGCATGAAGCGATTCTCGAAGATGGTCTCACGAACCCAGCCAGCTCCCTCTGCAATAGCGTTGAGCGCACAAAATTGCGCTTGCATGTCAGTTGGGAATGCGGGGTGTGGTGCGGTAATGATATTGACGGGTCGCGGGCGTTGCGTAGCTTCAAGTCGAATCCAATCATCGCCGCGTGTAATTTTGGCGCCAGCTTCCGTGAGCTTCTTCAATACTGCATCGAGCATATCCGGGTCGGTTTCACGACACGTGACATCACCACCGGTCGCCATCGCCGCAACCAGGAAGGTTCCGGTTTCAATACGGTCTGGCTGAACGCGATACTGACCGCCGTGCAACTTATCAACACCGTGAATTTCAATGGTATCGGTGCCCGCACCACGAATATCGGCACCCAGCGTATTCAAAAACTCCGCTAAATCGACAATTTCCGGCTCGCGCGCAGCGTTCTCGATATAAGTAACGCCGTCGGCGAGGGTTGCTGCGGCCATCAGATTCTCGGTACCCGTTACACTCACCGTATCCATCAAGATATTGGCGCCTTGCAGGCGGCCGTCAACATGGGCGTTGATATAACCATTCTCAACTTTGATGATTGCGCCCATTTGGCGCAGCCCTTCAATGTGCAAATTCACCGGGCGCGCGCCAATTGCGCAACCACCGGGTAAACTTACTTGTGCTTTACCATAGCGAGCCAACAAGGGTCCCAAGACCAGAATGGAGGCGCGCATAGTTTTGACTAATTCGTAACTGGCAACATGGTGGTTTAACCCTTGCGGCTGAATCCTGACTTTATTGGGACCCAACATGGCGCTACCGACACCTAGTTCAGTCAAAACCTTGAGAGTGGTTTTCACATCATGCAACGCAGGTACGTTGTCAATTTCAACGTCGTCGGTCGCGAGCAGGGAAGCAATAAGAATGGGCAGTGCTGAATTCTTTGCACCAGAAATGGTTACATCACCACGTAACGGTTGGCCGCCACGAATTACAAATTTTTGCATAGTTTGATTAACTCAGTTTTAGCTTAGCTCTTGTCAGCTTAGTAACGCGAGCTTCTTCTCGCGCTGCCACTCTTGCGGAGTGTAGGTTTTGATCGTTACAGCATGCAAGCTACCATCGGCAATAATCGCCTTTAACGGCGCATACACCAATTGCTGCTTTTTCACGCGACTGAGATCAGCAAAAATTTCGCCCACCGCAATAATGTTCGCGTGACTACCTTCAGCTTTTACAATGAGTTCGTCAAGTTGGAGCGCGTTCTCGAGTAACGCGCGAATATCTTCAGCAGTCATGAGATTGATTCTTTAGTCGTTGAAATTCAACAGGTCAGCGACACCGCTAACCTCGACAATCGCCCTTAATTGGCGATTTGCGTGCTGTAGTTTCAGCGTCCGTCGCTGCTGTTTGAGGATTTTTTGTGCTTGAATCAGCAGCGCCACACCAGCAGAGTCGACCTTTTCTACGTCGGCTAAGTGTAACGTTAAATCACCCTCGCCTGCCAGCCACTTTGCACGTTCTTGCCAAAGTGCCGGCACCGAATTGCGGTCGAGCGGACCGCTGAGAGCGATCACCGCTGCATCTTCTTGAGGGGACCAAGTTGCTGTTGCCACCATTAGAGAGACTCGTTGCCGTCGTAATTACGAATCGGTTCATTCGCCTTTTCACGCAACAATTCAATGGTTCCGTCAATACCACGTGAACGAATTACAGCAGAGATTTCCGCGGCTTTACTATTCAACAAGCTGACGCCTTCTACTACCATGTCGTAGGCTTTCCACAGGTTATCGTTGTCGTCGTAGCGCATTTTGAAGTCCATGCGAATAGGTGGACGACCTTGCTCAATCACCCGAGTGTAAACCGTCACGGCTTTACTGCCTTCTTCAAAGCGATTCGCGTTATCAAACTCGACGGTGTGCTTGCTTTCATCATATTGCGTGAACGCACGACCATAAGTCGCAATCAAATAATCACGAAACACTTTGTAGAATTCTTGCCGCTGTTCTTCAGTCGTATCCTTTAAATTACGACCCAATACTCGTTTCGCTGCATACACAGAATCAACGTAAGGCATCATTTCTTCACGAATAATGACGCGAAAATGGTCCAGATTCTCATTGATTTGACCGCGTTCTGCGCCAATCCGATCGAAGGTTTCATTCGCAACCTTCTCGAGTAATTTGTACGGATTCTCATCGCGAATCACATCTGCATTCGCAGTTGCGCTGACGACCGTGATGCACGCCACTGTTAGTGCCGTTAATAGTGCCATTAACCAATTTTTCATGCGGTACTCCTTACACCGTGATTCTTAATCGTTACCCTGACTAAACAGGAACTGCCCGATCAAATCTTCCAACATCAACGCTGATTTGGTGTCGTATATATAGTCACCGTCTTTCAGCATTTCAACGGTGTCATCAATAAACCCTGGGTTTAAACCGAGATACTGCTCACCCAACAGGCCTGATGTCAGTATTGAGACCGACGATGTTTCAGAAAATTCATCGTAGGTTGCGCTAATGGTCATTTCGACCAACGGCTCATAATATTCGCCATCTAACGTAATACGGCTGACACGCCCTACTACGACGCCACCCACCTTCACCGGCGAGCGCTCTTTCAAGCCGCCAATGTTGTCGAACTTCGCGTAGAGTTTATAGGTATCTCCGCTACTGACCGCGCTCGTATTTGCTGCTTGCAAACCGAGGAACAACAAAGCTGCAACGCCGATAATGACGAATAAGCCGACTGCTAATTGTGTTGTACGTGATTCCATAATCCATTACCCAAACATTAATGCGGTTAAAATAAAGTCGAGGCCAAGTACTGCTAACGATGCAGTCACTACGGTCGAAGTTGTCGCTCGGCTGATCCCCACCGAAGTTGGCACACAGTTGTAGCCTTTATGCAGTGCAATCCAAGTGACGACGAATGCAAAGACAATGCTTTTAATGATGCCGTTCAGAATATCTTGATGCCAATCGACCTGCGATTGCATGACCGACCAAAATGCGCCTTCGTCGACACCCAACCAGCGTACGCCGACTAAATAGCCACCATAAATACCGACCGCCGAGAAAATAACGGCCAATATTGGCATGCTGTAGAAGCCTGCCCAAAACCGTGGTGAGATAATGCGCCGCAGCGGGTCGACTGCCATCATTTCCAAACTAGAAAGCTGTTCAGTTGCCTTCATCAAGCCGATTTCTGCCGTTAGCGAAGAGCCCGCTCGCCCCGCGAACAAGAGTGCTGTGACGACTGGTCCCAATTCGCGTAACAGCGATAATGCGACCATAGGCCCCAAGCTTTGTTCGGCACCAAAGTCGACCAAGATGGTATAGCCTTGCAAGCCCAACACCATGCCAATGAATAAACCACTGACAATAATAATGACCAACGACAGCACACCGACTGAATACATTTGTTGCATCAGTAGCGGGAACGACTTGCGCAACTGGGGTTTGCCAACCAGCGCGCGTAACAACATTAATAGTGCCGCACCAGCGCCAGCAATAGAGTCGAGAACCGCCTTACCAAGACGCGCGATTGCATCAATCATGCTGACCTCCCGCGTCTCCAAACAATTCTTCCGTCAACGATGGCGCTTTGAAATGAAACGGCACTGGGCCATCCGCTTCACCCTGAATAAATTGCTTCACTAATGGGTCGTCCAGCGCTTGCAAATCTTTCGGCGAACCATGCGCAACAACCCGCTTATCCGCAATGATATAAACGTAGTCAGCGATAGTGAGTACTTCCTCAACGTCGTGCGTGACCACAACGCTGGTCAAACCCATTGATTCATTCAAGGATTTGATTAGCTTCACGATTACGCCCATCGAAATGGGGTCTTGCCCAGCAAAAGGCTCATCGTACATCACCAACTCTGGATCCAGCGCGATAGCGCGTGCCAAAGCAGCTCGTCGTGACATCCCGCCCGACAACTCCGCTGGCATCAAGTGCCGTGCTCCGCGCAAACCAACCGCCTCTAGTTTCATCAACACGATGGTTTCAATAATTTCTTCTGGCAACGTGCTATTTTCCCGCAACGGGAATGCGATGTTGTCGTACACCGACATGTCGGTAAACAGCGCGCCGCTTTGGAACAACATGCTCATGCGTTTGCGCACCGCGTAGAGTTCAGAGCGGCTTAGAGCCGGTATATTCTGCCCAGCAAATCTAATTTCGCCCTTCTGTGGCCGCAACTGGCCGCCGATCAATCGCAACAATGTGGTCTTACCGATACCACTAGGCCCCATCACCGCAGTAATTTTGCCGCGTGGAATGTTGAGCGAAAGTCCGCTATATACTTGATGTGCACCATGCGCATGGGAGAAGTCGATGGCATCGACTTCCACCAAATAGGGCGATTGGGGCGTATCCTGTGAACTCATGAAAATCCATATCCATTCATTTAGATGGCTGATAGTTTACCGCAGCTGGGCCAACAACCCTAGATTTAGCGCGTTAAAATTGTGACAAATCGTTTATCCGTATGCTTTTTACGTCTGCAATTCGAAAAACGATCGGGTATGATGACGCGAGATTGTAAAGAGAGCACTTTATGACGCAAACATCGACTGCACAGACGACTACTGACGAGTTCATCCGATTGGGTTTAGATGTTCTCGATACCGAATTGACGGCAATCGACGGACTCCGCCGCTATATCGACGCAGATTTCGCACATGCATGCGAGCTATTACTGGCTTGTACAGGCCGCGCTATTGTCATTGGTATGGGCAAGTCTGGGCACATTGGCGGCAAAATTGCAGCCACCTTAGCATCCACTGGTACCCCAGCGTTCTTTGTGCACCCCGGTGAAGCCAGTCATGGTGATTTGGGGATGATTACCGCCGCTGATGTGGTGATTGCGATTTCGAATTCTGGCGAGACCAATGAAGTGCTCAGTATTGCACCACTGATTAAACGCCGTGGCGTGAAGTTGATCGGGATGACTGGGAATCCGCAATCAACCTTGGCTGAATTAGCCGATGTGCACGTGTGTATTGCCGTGCAAAAAGAAGCCTGCCCGCTGGGTCTAGCACCCACCTCTTCAACAACAGCAACTCTAGTTATGGGCGATGCCCTTGCTGTTGCTTTGTTGCACGCACGCGGTTTCACCGCCGATGATTTCGCGCTATCGCACCCAGGTGGTAGTTTGGGTCGCCGGTTGCTCCTGCATATTCACGATGTCATGCACAAAGGCGAGCGCATTCCGCTGGTGGCTGAATCTGCCACTATCAGTCAGGCCTTGCTGGAAATGTCCCAGAAGGGTCTCGGCATGACCGGAATTACCGACGCCGACGGCAAATTATTAGGTGTGTTCACCGACGGTGATTTACGCCGTATCCTGGATCAACGATTAGACGTCCACCAGACTCCAATTGCCCAAGTGATGACGCGTCAGCCCATTACCATTAGTGCCGATGTGCTCGCGGCGCAGGGACTGAAACTCATGGAAGATCGCAAAATTAATGGCTTGTTTGCCGTGGATGCTGAAGGCTACCCGCAGGGTGCACTGAACATGCACGACCTTCTGAAAGCAGGAGTACTATGATGACCACTCCCCTGCAACCTATGGCTACCGTCAGCACTTGGTATGGCGACGTCGACGCGGCGCTGATTGAGGCGCTCGCTGCTATCCGCATGGTGATGTTCGATGTCGATGGGGTTTTTTCCGATGGTCGTATTTACCTTGGTAATGACGGCGAAGAATACAAAGCATTTCATACGCGTGACGGCTTCGGTGTCAAAGCATTGATTGAACACGGTATCAAAGTGGCGGTCATTACTGGCCGCTCTTCAACCATTGTCGAAACGCGCATGCGGGCACTCGGAGTGCACGACATCGTTCAAGGCTGTACGGATAAATTAAGTGTATTTGAACGGTTGGCGGAACAATATCAACTCAATACAACTCAAATAGTTGGGGTTGGCGACGATATTCCTGATGTCGCCTTGTTGCAGCGTGCCGGTGTTGGCATTGCCGTTCAAGATGCCCATCCGTGGGTTCAGCAACAAGCGCGTTACGTGACCAGTCAGCGCGGCGGCTTTGGTGCTGTTCGTGAAATTAGTGATTTGATCCTGCTCAGTCAGGGGGCATTGCAAACGCAAGGAGGAATGAGCGTTTGAATCGGAATGTGTGGCTGTTTTTAGCGCTTATTTTTGTCATCGGTTCGCTACTGATATGGCGACCTTTTGGTGACGGCGATGAGTCACAACAAGAAACTGGCTTCCGTGAAGTGGCGCCAGACTTTACTGCGTCGGGTCTGATCATGCGCATCTACGACACCGATGGTAAGCTTGCGCATCGTATTGCCGCAGAGAAAATGACGCATTATGAGCCTATTGGACTGACGGAATTAACCAGTCCCGTGTATATTGTACATGCGGATGGTGATGCTGCGAATTGGCAAATTATTGCTGAACAAGGCTCATTTTATGATGACAAGACGTTGGTATTGGAGCGCAATATTCAAATCAACAGCTTAGATCATGAAGATTTTATGGATCGGGTCGAAACCAGTTATTTGGTGATTAATACACTGACCGAAATCATGGAAACCGAACAACCTGTCACCATTTATGGCAAAAATTTTGTGATGCGTGGAGAAGGCATGGTTGCTGACTTACGCACCCAAGTGTTGGAATTTAAAAAACATGTCGAAAGCACCTATTTTGGTAACAACGCTACTGCTACTCAGTAGTATCGGTCTCACTGCAGTTGCAGTGGCACAGGGCAAAGCAGACTTCAATCAGCCGGTCAGCATTGATGCTGAGCGTGACCTTATTGATATCGCCAATCGCATTGCCACCTTTGACGAAAACGTGTTGATTAAGCAAGGCACCCTTGAAATTCGGGCTGATCATCTGCAGGTTACTCGTGAGACGGAGCCTGGCAACGATGTGTTTGAAGCGACGGGCTCTCCGGCTACTTATGAACAGCAATTGGACGACGGCAGCGTCATTGCAGCCCAAGCTGAAACGATTCGTTACGACCAAGCTCAGCAGCTATTGACGCTTCGTGGTAACGTCAAAGTTGAACAGAACAATAGCGTCATGCAAGGCAATGAAATTGTCTATAACTTCGCGACCCAACAATTGAGCGCGCGGCGCGGTGACGAAGAATCCGATCGCGTTTCTACCATTTTATTACCGAAGCAAAAAAACGATGAGCCGACTAACCGCTGAGCATTTAGCGAAAACCTATAAAAAGCGAACTGTAGTCAAAGATGTCAGCTTGACGGTTGAGTCTGGTCAAATTATTGGGCTACTCGGCCCGAATGGTGCGGGTAAAACCACCACGTTTTATATGATTGTCGGCCTGGTCGCCAATGACAAAGGCCGTATTGTGCTCGACGACGATGATATTTCGTTGTTGCCGATGCATGAGCGCGCACGTCGAGGCATTGGTTACCTGCCGCAGGAATCGTCTATTTTTCGCAAACTCTCGGTTCGCGACAACATCATGGCCATCCTCGAAACGCGTAAAGAACTCGACAATACGGCGCGCGAAGAAAAGCTCGATAGCTTGCTCGAGGAATTTCATATCGGTCATATCGCGAATAGCTTGGGCATGAGTTTATCGGGTGGTGAGCGTCGTCGCGTTGAAATTGCCCGCGCACTCGCTGCAGAACCTGAATTTATTCTACTCGATGAGCCATTTGCCGGCGTAGACCCCATTTCAGTGCTGGATATTAAGAAAATAATCGAGCATTTAGCTAATCGTGGCATCGGTGTGTTGATTACCGATCACAATGTTCGCGAAACACTCTCGGTGTGCGAGCATGCCTACATTGTGTCGCACGGCGAACTCATAGCGAGCGGCAATGCAGAGAGCATATTGGCGAATCAACACGTGAAAGACGTTTATCTCGGTGAACAATTTACCCTATGAAGCAGGGCTTACAGCTCAAATTTAGTCAGCAACTGACCATGACACCACAGTTGCAACAGGCCATTCGCCTGCTGCAACTCTCCACCCTTGAGCTGCAACAAGAAATTCAACAAGCGCTGGACGAAAACCCTCTACTGGAACTTGAAGACGCGAGTGTCGAGGGCGAAACGCCCATTGATGATACCGAGTGGGAGGAGAGCTATTCTGCGGACTGCGGTTCGCATTCCAGCTCTGCGCCAGGACAAAGTTTTGACGGTGAAGACAGCGTTTTTGAAGGGAATACTCAAGACAGCCTGCATGAGCACCTGCTCTGGCAAATGCGCTTGTCACACTTTACTCCCACCGATGAACTGATTGCGCTTGCCATCATTGATAGCATTGATGAGCAAGGCTACCTCAACAGCTCGCTCGACGAGATTTACGAGAGCCTCGACCCACGCATTCAAGAACTGGTTGATGGCGACGATATTGCAGTTGTCTTGAAGCGTATTCAACACTTTGACCCTATCGGCGTGGGCGCACGCGATATTCGCGAATGCTTATTGCTGCAGTTGCAGGCACTCCCTGAGACAACCCTAGCACGATCGGCTGCAATACAAGCCGTCCAACAACACATTGACCTACTCGGTAGTCGTGATTACCGCACACTAGCGCGAAAACTCAAACTCAATGAATTAGCCTTAACGGAAGTCATTCAACTCATCCAAGCCCTGCAACCGAGGCCTGGCGACGGCTTTGGTGGGGGCGACAATGATTATGTGATCCCCGATGTGTTAGTGCGGAAAAAAAATGGTCGTTGGATAGTTGAGCTAAATGCCAATTCTGTGCCTAAACTAAAGGTAAACGATGTGTACGCATCATTGTGTCAAGCGAGTGATGATATGCAGTATATTCGCCAGCAAACCCAAGAAGCGAAATGGTTTATCCGCAGCCTTGAGAGTCGCCATGACACTTTGTTGAAGGTCGCCAGCAGCATTGTGCAACGCCAGCAAGCCTTCTTTGAGTTCGGTGAAGAAGCCATGAAACCTATGGTTCTGGCAGACATAGCGCAAGCAGTCGACATGCACGAATCTACGATTTCGCGAGTCACAACACAAAAATTTATGCACACGCCACGCGGCCTGTTCGAATTGAAATACTTTTTTTCATCACAACTATCTACAGATAGCGGTGAAGACGCTTCCTCAACGGCCATTCGGGCGTTGTTGAAAAAACTAGTTGCTGCGGAAAACCCAAAAAAGCCGTTGAGTGACAGTAAACTGACTGAACTCATGGCACAGCAGGGTATCCAAGTAGCTAGACGGACAATTGCAAAGTATCGAGAGGCCATGCAAATTCCGCCCTCGAGTCAGCGCAAACGTCTAATTTAATATCTTGGACAACAGAAGGAAGATGTTATGCAAATTAACTTGACTGGTCACCATGTCGATATTACCGAAGCACTGCGCGATTACGTGGATGAAAAATTTGCCAAGCTCGAGCGCCACTTTGACCATATCACCAATGTCCATGTAATTTTAAATGTTGAAAAGTTGACCCAAAAAGCGGAAGCTACCGTCCACTTACATGGTGGCGAGATTTTCGCAGATTCTGAACACCAAGATATGTATGCTGCTATAGATGGGCTGATCGACAAATTGGATCGGCAAGTCATTAAACATAAAGAAAAGCTGAAACGTCACTAATATCATGGATTTAACCGCATTGTTAACCCCGGACTGCACGCGTCGTGCAGTCGCGGGAACAAGCAAGAAAAAGGTTCTAGAAACCATCGGTCAACTCGCTGCCGGACGCTGCTCTGGTGTCACTGGCTTCGATGTCTTTGAGAGTTTACTCAATCGCGAACGTTTGGGTAGCACCGGTATTGGGCTTGGCGTTGCCATTCCACATGGCCGCGTACAAGGCGCTACGAAACCCGTCGCCGTACTCATGACATTGTCTGCACCCATTGACTTTGACGCGATTGATAATCAACCGGTCGATATTATTTTTGCTTTGCTAGTCCCCGAAGATCAACACGAACAACACCTGCAAACACTCGCTGCCGTCGCCGGTCGACTCAACGACAAGCAGTGTACTCGGGCGCTTCGTGAAGCCACCAGTGACATGGAATTGTTTGAAATTTTCACGCAGTGTGAAACGTAGCGAAAGGATTGATGGCGATGCAGTTGATTATAGTGACAGGCCGCTCAGGATCAGGCAAAACCATTGCCTTACGAGTTCTTGAAGACTTAGGCTTTTACTGCGTCGATAATCTCCCCATTACGCTGCTGCCAACGCTAGTGCATGCCGTTATTGAGCAATATGATCGTGTTGCCGTGAGCGTCGATGTCCGCAACTTGCCGGATCAACAAGACGAACTCACTGACGCGCTCGACTTTCTGCCGGACAAAATTAAACCCGAAATTCTCTACATTGATTCTTCTGATTCAGTGCTACTGCGCCGTTTTGGCGAGACCAGACGCTTGCACCCGCTGTCTCGACACGAGTTGCCGTTGGGTGACGCGCTGAAAGAAGAGTTGAAGTTGCTGGAACCATTAGCTGAGCGGGCTACCTGGCGCATCGATAGCAGTAAACTCAGTATTCATGAGCTCAGCGAACAAGTGAGCGAGCGAGTACTAGGCAAAGCGGCTTCGCGACTCATTGTGGTCTTTCAATCCTTCGGCTTTAAGTACGGCTTACCGCCGGATCTTGACTACGCCTTTGACGCCCGAATTCTGCCTAATCCGCATTGGGAACCTGAGCTCAAAGCGCTACGTGGCACCGACGTTCAAGTACAACACTTTTTTGCACAACAGCCATTGGTCACGAAGTTTATTCATCAGCTCGAGACCTTTTTAGAGACTTGGCTGCCCCACTTCCAACGCAGTAATCGTAGCTATCTGACAATTGGAATTGGCTGTACGGGTGGGCAACATCGGTCGGTGTATATTGCCGAACAGCTGGGCCAACGCTTCGCCGACCAAACCTTTAAAGTGCAAGTCAAACATCGCGAGGCGAATCGCTAGTTATGACGCATACAGCCCGTGAAACGGTCACGATTCGCAATAAACTCGGCTTACATGCTCGAGCCGCAACCAAGTTGGCAAAACTGAGTCACCAATTCGATGCCAAGGTGTCGATTGTGCAAGGCGAACAAAAAGTCGATGCATCCAGTGTGATGTGTCTATTGTTGCTTGCTAGCGGGAAAGGCAAAGTTATCGACGTGGTCGCTGAAGGCCCTGAGGCTGAAGCCGCAGTTGCAGCGATTGCCGCGTTGATTGCAGCCCGGTTCGACGAAGACCAATAATTTCTAGTTCGTGCAGAGTTCTTGCACGCTCCTTACGCTTTCCCTTACTGACGAACCCCGTAAAATGGGTTAAACTCCTCATATCAAAGGGAGTTTCGCCATGTTAGAAGTCGCCGAAAAAGAGTTCACAGAACAGCGCTTGCAGGAAGTTTCTGAAGCGTTGAGCCGTGGCATGTACGTGCAGGCGCGGCGGCAACTCCATAATCTCCCAGCCTGGGATATCGCATTACTCCTTGAATCTTCTCCACCGAAATCACGTGCCGTGATTTGGCAACTTGTCGATGCCGACGAGCACGGTGATATTCTCGAGGAACTCTCCGAAGAAGTTCAAAAGTCCGTCATCCGTCAAATGGCGCCAGAAAAATTGGCTGCCGCGACCGAAGGCATGGACACCGATGACTTAGCTTACGTTTTACGTGGCCTACCAGAGCAGGTCTATCAAGAAGTATTGAAGTCGATGGACGAGCAGGATCGGCAACGTGCAGAGCAAGCGCTCTCGTACGAGGAAGAAACTGCCGGCGGTATGATGAATACCGACACCATTACCCTGCGTCCGGATGTCACCATTGATGTGGTTCTGCGGTATCTGCGCTTGAAAGGCGAATTGCCGGAAGCGACGGATAAACTCTATGTGGTCAGTCGCGAAGATAAATTTATTGGTGAAATTGGTATCAGTCGGTTGCTGACCGTTGATCCGACGCGCTTGGTTGAAGATGTAATGGACCGTGACATTCAAGGTATCCCGGTCGACATGGATGAAACTGAAGTCGCCAAGTTATTCGAGCGCCAAGACTGGATATCTGCACCGGTTATCGATGACGAAAACCGACTACTGGGTCGTATTACCATCGATGACGTGGTCGATATTATCCGCGAAGATGCTCAGCACTCGATGTTGAGTATGGCGGGTTTAGATGATGACGAAGATACCTTTGCCCCAGTTCTAAAGAGTACCCGTCGCCGCTCTATTTGGTTGGGCGTCAACCTGATCACGGCCTTGTTAGCCGCCATGGTCAGCTCATTGTTCGAAGATATCTTGGCGCAGATGGCAATACTCGCCATCTTGAACACCATAGTCCCCAGCATGGGCGGTATTGCGGGTTCACAAACACTCACACTGGTGATTCGCGGTATGGCCTTGGGTCATATCGGCCCGAGTAACTCACGTTGGTTGATCGGCAAAGAGCTCGCCATTGGCGCACTGAACGGTGTGATTTGGGCAGTACTGATTGCTGGCGTGGTCGCGCTATGGAAACAAGATCTCATGATCGGTTTAATCATCGCCTTCGCGATGATGGCAAACCTACTAGCCGCTGGCTTAGCTGGTGTCACGGTGCCGCTAATCCTGAAAAAATACAATATCGATCCAGCCCTAGCCGGTGGCGTCATCCTCACCACCGTCACCGATGTGGTCGGCATCTTTGCCTTCCTCGGCACCGCCACCCTCCTCCTCGGCTAATTAGTTACCGGCGATTTTGAGGTTTTCGAGGAGGACGGAGCCGGTGCGCACGCCGTGGCGAAAGTCGACATCGTTACCGATGGCGACGATGCTCTTCAGCATGTCTTTAAGATTGCCCGCGATGGTGATTTCTTCGACCGGGTATTGGATTTCACCATTTTCGACCCAGAATCCTGCAGCGCCGCGCGAGTAGTCGCCATTGACGAGATTGACGCCCTGCCCCATCAGCTCGGTCACGAGTAAACCGGTGCCCATGGTTCGGCATAAATCAGCGAGTGTCTGGTCACCGTGAGAGACGTTCCAGGTGTGAATGCCACCGGCATGACCGGTTGGTTGCATTTGCATCTTACGGGCGGCATAGCTGGTCATTAGATAGGTTTCTAAAACGCCGTTGGTGACAATATTTTTTTCGGTGGTTGCCAAGCCTTCGTGATCGAATGGGCTGCTACCCAGTGCACCACGCAAATGCGGTTGTTCGGTAATGGTGAGCCAGTCAGGTAGCACTTGTTTACCGAGATGATCGAGTAAGAAGCTCGATTTGCGGTAGAGGTTGCCACCGCTGATAGCTCCAACGAAATGACCAAACAATGAATTGGCAACGTCAGCACGGAACAGCACTGGGACGCTGGCAGTCGATATTTTTCGACTATCTAAGCGCGCTAAGGTCGATTGTGCAGCATCTTCAGCGACTTGCTCTGGCGTCCACAGGTCATCTTTGTGACGGGCAACCGTATAGCTGTAATCGCGTTGCATGGCGTCGCCGCTTTTCGCAATTAAAGAACAGCTCAGGCTATGCCGAGACTGCAGATAACCTGCGAGGAAACCATGGCTATTACCGTACACGCGATAACCCACGTGACTGCTATAGCCTGCGCCATCTGAATTGACGATACGCGGGTCGAGTTGCAGTGCATGATTTTCACAAGCCAGAGCTTGTTCCAACGCGTAGTCAGCAGATTGATCGGCTGGATGACAGAGATCGAGATCAGGAATATCGGTCGCCATTAGTTCAGCGGGTGCGAGTCCTGCGAACGGGTCAGGTGAGGTATAGCGAGCGATATCGAAGGCTTTCTCGACTGCAGCACGAATAGCTTTACTGCTCAGGTCGGTGGTCGATGCTGAGCCCTTTTGCTGACCTACATACAAGGTGATACCGAGCGCGCCATCTTGATTAAATTCAACCGTTTCTACTTCACCTAAACGCGTGCCAACGTTGATACCGCGACTGCGACTAATCGCACATTCCGCCGCGGAACTGCCAAGCTTTTGTGCTTGTTCGAGAGCAGTAGCAACTGCAGACTCGACTTCACGCATTTCTTCATGTAATTCAGCGTTGGTAACAACGCTGCTAGCTGATTGAACTGATGACAACAGGAATCTCCTCATTTCTATTCATAACGCGGTGTTCAGTTTGGCATTCACTGCTACAATGATGGCAAATGAACGAACCTCACTAAGAGTCTCATGACCGACGATTTCAATGAATTTGACGACGACCTACAAAGTAAGTCGCAACTAAAACGTGATGCCGAAGCACAACAAGCGCTCGGCGAAAAACTTATTGCCATGCCTGCGGGCAAACTGGCGAAAATACCACTAGACGAAGAACTGCTCGACGCCATTTTGCTGGCCCAGCGTATTCGCAACAAACGCGAAGGCTTTCGGCGCCAGCGCCAACTGGTTGGCAAAATGATGCGCGTGCGTGACACAGCGCCGATTGAAGCTGCAGTGTCTGAATTAGAGCAAGCACATTCCCAGCAAACCGCGCTCTTCCATCAATTAGAGCAATTTCGCGATGCCATCATTGCCAACGGCGACGAGGCCATTCAAGAATTTATCGATGCGCATCCGCAGGCAGATCGACAAAAGCTGCGCCAACTGCACCGTCAAATTGTGAAGCAGCAGCAAACTGGTAAACCACCTGCCGCTGCTCGCGAACTGTTTAAATATTTACGCGAAGTCGCCGCTCACGACTAAGCCGTACCACCCACCGTCAAGGCGTCGAGTTTCAAGGTCGGTTGACCGACGCCTACGGGCACGCTTTGACCATCTTTACCACACACACCGACGCCAGCATCTAGCGCTAAGTCATTGCCGACCATAGATACTTGGCACATGGCTTCTGGGCCATTACCAATCAAGGTTGCGCCTTTAATCGGTGCAGTGATTTTACCGTCCTCAATCAAATAAGCTTCTGATGCTGAGAACACAAACTTACCTGACGTAATGTCTACCTGACCACCGGCAAAATGCGGAGCATAAATACCTTTCTTCACGCTCGCAATAATGTCACTCGGATCATGTTCACCCGCTAGCATGTAGGTATTGGTCATGCGTGGCATCGGTAGGTGTGCATACGACTCTCGACGACCATTACCGGTCGGAGCAACGCCCATCAAGCGCGCATTCAGTTTGTCTTGCATGTAACCGACTAAGCGGCCTTTTTCTATTAATACATTGTAACCAGCTGGCGTGCCTTCATCATCCACTGCCAATGAGCCACGGCGATCAGCAATAGTGCCGTCGTCGACAATGGTACAGTGTTCAGACGCCACCAATTCACCCATTTTGCCCGAGTAAGCGGATGCGCCTTTGCGATTAAAGTCACCTTCCAAACCGTGTCCGACGGCCTCGTGCAAGAGGACGCCTGGCCAACCAGAGCCAAGTACAACCGGCATAGTACCTGCTGGAGCGGCTTGCGCCTCGAGGTTCACCAATGCCTGCCGAACGGCCTCTTTCGCGTAGTCTTGCCAGCGTGGTTGCAGGCTTCCTTCTGCGGCAAAGAAATAGTCATACCCAACCCGTGCGCCACCTCCAGCACTGCCACGCTCGCGCTTGCCGTTTTGTTCAACCAATACGGTGCAATTAAGACGAACTAAGGGCCGCGAGTCGGTGGCAAAAATACCATCAGTGCCTGCTACCAACACTTCATCGTAACTGCCACTGACACTGGCAATGACTTCCACAACACGCTTATCGAGGCTGCGTGCGTAGGCATCTACCTCTCGTAACAGGTCGATTTTTGCGGCTTCGTTCAGCGTCGAAATAGGATTGGTTGCTGCGTAACGCTCTGGTGTTTTAACCGATTCCAGTTGCGGTAAGGTGCCATGTGCTCCGGCAGCTGCAATGCCCCGCGCTGCTGCTGCGGCATTCTGTAATGCAGCCGGTGAAATATCATCGGCATAGGCAAAACCGGTTTTCTCACCATGAATGGCGCGCACACCTAAGCCCGCTTCGATATGAAAGCTGCCATCTTTGACAATGCCGTCTTCGAGTACCCAGGATTCATTGACGCTACTTTGCAAATAGATATCCGCGAAATCGATAGTGCCGCTGTACATACTCTGAAGCGCATCAACGAGCGCAGTGCGGTCTAAACCGTTCGCTTGCAAAAGTTGTTGTTCAACACGACTGGAAAGGGTCATTTATACACCTGTTTACGACTTGAATAATGTTTCGATACGGGAATATTGGCCCGGATCTGCTGTTGTTTGTGGAGCTCAATAGACGCTGTCGCCAAGCCCTCTGTGGGCGTCTCACATTCCGCGACTATGCTGCCCCAAGCATCCGCTATTAATGCATGCCCGTAAGTCTGACGGCCATTGGCATGGGTGCCGACTTGTGCTGCGGCAACCAATGCACATTGCTGTTCAATAGCTCGGGCGCGAGTCAGGACATGCCAATGCGCGGCGCCCGTTACTTGGGTAAACGCAGAGGGGAGTACTATTAGATCAGCGCCTTGTTCGCGAAGTGCTCGGAATAGCTCTGGAAAGCGCACATCATAACATACTGCCAATCCCAATACGCCAAACTCCGTGGCAACAGTCACGACTTCATCACCAGCTTCGGTCCACGCCGATTCGCGATAGCTCTTCGTGTTATCGTCCACATCCACATCAAATAAATGCACTTTGTTATAGCGTGCAATACAAGTTCCTTGCGGATCGAAAACTAGCGATGCGGCACTAAACTTGGCTTGCTCCATGTCGTCAATCAAAGGAATGGTGCCCGCTACCAAATAAACGCCAAACTCACGCGCAAGCTCGGCCAACTGGGCTTGCATGGGTCCCTCGCCGGTCAGCTCGGCAAGTTCGCGTTGCCGTTTGTCGCCCGCGCCAAAACACAGGCACGCTTCGGGAAGTACCACTAATTGCGGACGTGCCGCTGGAAGTTGCTCAAATAGTTTCCGAATGGTCGCGAAATTAGCCGCCGGTTCCGCCTGGCTGGTCAGTTGCACTGCCGTTACTTGCAGGGCTTGCTGAGGGCTTTTTGTCGGTGCTTGTGTTGTCGATGCTGTTGTCATCCTTCACCTCCGTAGCTTCGGGTTCTGCGGCTGGCTCTTCATCTTGTGGAATGGTCACTTCACGACTGGAGCGTGCAACCTCTTCGACAACAGGCTCATCCATAGTTCCGCTGATTTTATACTCAAGACGGCTGATCACTTGCGCGTTTTGCAACATGCGATCAATCAATAGCGCTGCGAGTCCAGACGGCGGATTCACCATCCATGCCAGAATAACCGGCAAGCTCGATGTCACTTTCGGAGCAAAGAAAAGTTGATAATCGATGGCGCGCGTCACTAAATTCGTTTGCCCTGCTACATCCATATCACCGGCTGAGCCGTTCATGACCGTATTGTCGGTTCTCACCAACCCATTTTCAATCGCAAACGTGCCGCCAAACGATGTGTAGAAAAGCCCATTGGCAAACACATCTCGGAAATCAAAGCGCAGTTTGCGCAGAATTCCTTCCAGGCTCAGTAGTGAGAAGATTCGTGCACCACCATCGCTCACTTCGTTCAGGTAACCCTGGCCCAACCGCCAGTCGACTTGACCGTTCAGTGTTTCTGGGTTGTAGGCGTCGGGCGCGCCCTGCCAACTTAAGTCAAAGTCCATGCTAGCTGGGCTGTCTTGCACCATGGTCGTGATATTGTAATCACTTAAAAATGCACCCAAGTCATCGCTACTAAAATTACCTTCCATCCGCGTGAGCGTGTCAATGCTCTCACCTTGTTGCCACAAACCGGTAGCGGTCAACACATGACCATTGTTCGCAATGCGTAAGTTGCTAACTCGCAGACCGGCTGAATCAGGCGCTACCGAAAAAGCGACCTCACCTAAGGGATATTCGCCGTAGCGACAACGTTGGCAGCTAAAATCAATCTGCGGCACCTTGCGCAAATCAACTTCAGCTATCGATTCCACTTCTTCATCCACGGCTTCAGCGATAGCTTCTACGGGGGGCTCCAATTCGAGATAATCCGCATTAATGGTGACCGCTAGCGGAGCCTCCGCGCTTGCCATCAAGCTACCTTCCAGTTGCGCTTGGTCGGCATTGGCACGAAACAACCACCCCTCATCGGTTGGCCACAAAATCCCATCGAAATTACTCAGCTGATGGTCACCGAACTGAAATGCTGGTGTCACCACTTCAATATAATCAGGGCGGAGAAAGCGATAGCGTTCGCGTCCCTCAGCCGGTGCTTGCTCACCTAATTCAGCGAATGCCGCTATGGTGTCAATCCAATCCTCCAACACAATTTCATCATGGCCAATTTCGACCATAAAGTTCGGGTTCAAGCGCAACGTATTGGGGTTTGGCTCACTCGGTACGCCCTCACCGACGCGCAAAAAGCCCTGTTGCAGCTCAGTCGCGGCACCGTCAAGCTGCAACTCCAATAACGCTTGGTCGCCATACTGGCTGTTAATCAAAATGGAGTCGTTTCCACCGGATACCTGTAACTGCCAAGGTATAGCCACATCACTTGATTTGCGAAGTGGTGTCGGCAACTCGAGTTCAAGCGCGGCTAAATCAGATCGCTGTTGCCAGTTGAATGAATACGCCTCGGGCTCTAATACCAGTTGCAGACGTCCGGTCCAGTCGAACACACCAGAAACGAGGTCGCTATCAAAATTCTGCCATGCGCCGGTAAGCCCGAGGTCGACGCGGTAATCCTCACCGTCTGGCGCGCCGTTAAGATCACCTTCAACAATCTGCCCAAGCCAACTAAAGAGTAAGTCTTCACTTTCAATTTCTGCATTGCGAAATCGCACTACTCCATTCAAGTCTCGGAATTGTTGTTGCAGCGGTTCGACAAACAAATCATTGTCCGCCAAGTTGGCATAGCCTTCGGCCACAACATTACCACCACCTTTAAGAGGAATGGTTAACTTCATCTCACCGTTCAATGGTCCAGCTAATTTCAGTTGGGTAAAGGTGGTGCCCAGACTATTCGCCAACGGGCTCTCAGCAAATACAGGTTGAAGTTCCTGAGCTGCGCCGCTGATTTCTGCATCAATCACCAACTCGGGAATGTCTGCAATCAAATTGGGAATGCGGGTATGCACAATGGGCAACTGCATATTCCCCAATCGGCTGCCGGTGGCAGCGATATGCATCCGCTCATTATGAAAATCGACAATGGTTCTACTTTCAGTCAGCGGCAACCATTCGCTGCGGAATTGATAGGTTAACTGTTCGAGGCGTGTGCGAGCTTGAAATACACCACTGCCATCAACATAAGGAAAGTCGTTCAGTTTACCGCGCCAAACCATGGCGAGGTCGTCTACCTGCGCTTCGACCATTGCTGTCGAAAGATAGTCTTGCAGATTACCGCCCATCACTATCGGGAGATGGTCACGCAGTGCCGACACATCCATCAACTCTTGATTGGTGCTGTGTAACGCGACGTCCACATAAACGGAGTCGTCTTGGGGCGCAATGGTACCCTGCAGGCGCAGCGGTAAGCCGGGTAACTCGATGCGACTGGATGGATCGAGCTGCAGCCGCCACTGAGGTGTTTGTTCTGCTTGATTGAAACTGAGCTCCCCACGCGTATCAATGCGCGGTAACTGCCATGCTTCAGAGACACTGAGCGCTTCGCTACGAATAGCACTATCGATACCGGACAAATGCCACTGCACGCTCGAGCCAGCGCCAAAATCTTGTCCCCATAACTCCACATTTACACCGGTGAGGCCGGGGATGCCTGCCGCTTCTTGCCAACTGAGGTCGTCACTGTACAACCACCACTGCGGGCTTTCGTTGATGGGGAAATGTGCAACGACATCAGCTCGGCCGGTTAGCTGACGAGCAGCCAAATCATCACTTAAGGCGGCACCGGCACTACCAGTAATGGTGAGCAGTTGCGCAAGTTCAGCCAAAGGAGCTGCTTCAATACTGATCGCCTGCCCTGCCGCATCACGCTGCCAACTAAACGATGGTAGCTGCCAACTTGAATCATCGTGCTGCACAGTAATTGGATTACTATTCACCAACCAGCCGTTGGCAATAGGATTGAGCTTGAGCAGGCCGGCAGGGATGACCAATCGATGGTCACGATCATCCACTCGCCACCGCAATGCATTGCGACCGAGTTGAAGACTGCCGTCATTGAAGGTCGAATCAGCAAAATTGAGCCACAAGGTAAAGTTGAATTCCGCCGTTTCAATTTCTGTATCAATAACTTGTTGTTGCAACCATGGCGTGATGTCTAGGTTCTCTGCGTTGACATACACTTGTCCCGCAAGGGCCTGCAAGTCGTTCCCTTCAATATCAATCACAATATCGAGAGTGTTCTCAGTAAAGTCGGCAATACGCAATTGCCCAGTGCCTTGGTGTTTGGAGCCATCATTCATCCAACTCAATCGCGCAATTTCAATCACTCGCTGAACGCCCACCAAATTGATCAGCTCGACGGTGCTATCTTCAATGACTACTAAATCGAGTTGGTTCAGCAACAAGCGCGGAATCAGCTCATTGGTCGGCAAGCCCTCTGTCGCAGACACGTCGCGCAAGTCATAGGTAAACTTGGCGTCAGCGAGAGTGATTTGTTCAAACTGCAGCGTCCATGTACGCAAGCTATCCCAAAAATTCAAATGCACCCGAGCTTCGGGCAGTTGTACTCTTGTGGCTTGTTGCGAAGACGATTGGATAGCTAGCTCGTGCAGTACTATTTGAGGTCCACTGGTGCGCCAATCAGCACTTAATCTACCAATGGTTGCCTGCACATCGTATTGTTGCTGCACAAAAGCTTCAGCTTGGGTGGTTAAATCAGGGAGTTGCGGTAACAAGTAACGCAGAATTGTCAGCAGCACAGCAAACAGCACCAGTGCAGTAGCGACACTGTATAGAAGTGTTCGGTAAGCCCAACGTGCTGATAGCCGCCACATAGTTACATCATAACCACGTCAAATTGCTCTTGGTTATAGAGCGGTTCAATGGAAATGCGTACTTGCTTACCAATAAAGACCTCAAGTTCCGCCAGCGCGTGCGACTCTTCATTGAGCAAGCTATCGGCAACTTTCGGTGACGCATAAACCACAAAATGGTCGGCTGCATAAGCGCGGTTCACGCGGACGATTTCGCGCATGATTTCGTAGCACACCGTCTCCACGGTCTTCATGCTGCCGCGCCCACTGCAGACCGGGCACTCGGAGCACAACACGTGTTCCAAGCTCTCGCGAGTACGCTTACGGGTCATTTCGACCAAACCGAGCGTGGTAAAACCGTTGATCGAAGTTTTGGCGCGGTCTTTTGCCAGCGCTTGCTCTAAGCTATGCAGAACCCGCTTGCGGTGGTCGTTGTTCTGCATATCAATAAAGTCGATGATGATAATGCCACCCAAGTTACGCAGTCGCAGCTGTCGTGCAATCGCTTGGGTCGCTTCAATATTGGTGTTGAAAATAGTTTCTTCGAGATTCCGATGCCCGACAAAGCCGCCAGTATTGATATCAATGGTGGTCATGGCTTCGGTCTGGTCAATAATAATGGAGCCACCCGACTTGAGATCTACTTTGCGGTCCAAGGCACGTTGTACTTCGTTTTCAACGTCGAACAAATCAAAGATCGGCCGGTCACCGGTGTAGTATTCCAGCGCTTCGGTAAGCTCAGGGATAAACTCGGTCACAAATTCATTGAGCAGATCAAAAGTAACGCGCGAGTCAACTCGGATCCGCTCAATCTGTTCGCCGACAAAGTCACGCAGAATACGACACGATAAATTCAGATCTTCATACACCAAGCCAATTTTACGCATGGCTTTACGGCGTTTTTGAATGGTATCCCAAAGCCGCCGTAAGAAGGCAGCATCACGACTAATGTCCTCGTCGCTGGCTCCTTCAGCGGCAGTGCGGACAATAAAGCCGCCTTCGCTATCGCAATAGGGTTCAGCCGCACGCTTAAGTCGATCACGCTCTTTTTCATCTTCGATACGCTGGGAAATACCCACATGAGGCGATTGCGGCATCAACACCATGTAGCGAGATGGAATAGTGATGTCGGTGGTTAAACGTGCGCCTTTGGTACCCAGAGGATCTTTGATAACTTGTACTAGAATTTGCTGCCCCGGCCGCACCAGTTGTGCGATATCGGCGGTGTTACGCATCGGCTTAGCATCAATTTCTTCGACCTGTTCAATGTGCGTCACAATATCGGACGCATGCAAGAATGCGGCTTTATCGAGGCCAATATCAACGAAGGCGGCTTGCATCCCAGGCAGTACCCGTGACACTTTACCGACATAGATATTGCCTACCAAACCACGCTTGGCTTGGCGTTCTATATGCAACTCTTGCAAGATGCCATTTTCGATTAACGCAACGCGCGTCTCGGTTGGCGTCACGTTCATTAAAATTTCTGCACTCACAGGCTAAGATCCTTTACTGATGGAGGTTGAGTCTGCAGCCGCATGCGCGTGCTCAACCGCCTGCAATAATTGTTCGGTTTCATATAAGGGTAATCCTACCACAGCCAGGTAACTTCCCTCGAGGTGAGTCACGAACTTAGCCGCGCGCCCTTGAATGCCATAACCACCCGCTTTGTCATGGGGCTCGCCACTGTGCCAATAAGCTGTGATTTCCGCTTCGGTTAATGCTTTGAAGGTCACTGTTGCGCTGACTACGGCGACCTGTTGTTGCGTGCCATCGGTCACTGCAACCGCAGTCAAAACCTGATGCGTGCGGTTGGATAGCAGCGCCATCATGCGGCGATAATCGCCTTCATTTTGAGGTTTTTCGAGCACAGTGTCGTCGACGGTGACTATGGTATCGGAGCCAATGACCATGGCTGCGTGCTGCGGATGTTGCTGCTGCCACAGCGCAAAACCTGCTGCTGCTTTCGTCTCAGCTAAGCGCTGCACATAAGCGGTTGGCGCTTCGCCCGATTCCCGTTCTTCAGGGACATGGGTAACCAGAACCTGAAACGGACGGTCGAGCAGTTGCAGTAGTTCGCGACGGCGAGGCGATGCGGACGCAAGGATCAGTTCCATAAGAGCTTCCTAGCGAATGGCGTAACGACGACGATACTGACGCAGGATGAGATACATCCACGGCCATAGAATCGCCGACGACAGCACCGGATACATATAGGACAACTGGAACACAGCATCATTCAAGACATGTTCAAGTTCATATACAATGGCTCGCTTCACCAGTACCAACATGCCGACAATAATGGCTTGCTGTGTCAGGGAGTAGTTGCGGATCCGTTGAAAATGACGAATAGCAGGATAAGCCATGATCAGTAATGCAGTGGCATAAATACCGAATACCGAGCCCATGAGAATATCGGCGAGCAAACCTAAGATAAGTACCGTACCCACGCCGACCCGATGCGGTATAGCTAGCAACCAATAAATGATGAGTAAACTCAGCCAGTCGGGACGCCACGCTTCCAACATCGACGGCAGTGGCATCACCATCAACACCATCGCAACCACATAACTCACCAACAAAGGTGTCAGGCCAGACTTAATCCACATTGTTGGCTGCCTCCGCTGCGG
>PYVG01000040.1 GCA_003030745.1 Pseudidiomarina aestuarii
TAGAGATGTTGATACCCACCCGACCGCGCATTTCCAAACCTTCTTCACGCCAGGTCTGTAGCTGTTGCAGCACGTTTCGAATTACATATTGTGTAATGCGACATATCAAGCCGCGCTCTTCCGCGAGTGGAATAAACTCAGCCGGACTGACCCAACCAAAGTCAGGATCTTGCCAACGCAACAATACTTCTGCGCCAACCAACTCACCAGTTTCAATGTTCAACTGCGGCTGCAAATAGGGTCGTAATGCTGAAGTACGGATGGCATATTCCAAACCTTCCACTAAAGCGATTCGGCGCAAATAGAAGTTATTCAATGCATCGTGATAGCGACAGTAAGGCAGATCCATGGTCTTCGCATGGAACATCGCGATATCAGCGCGGCGCAGCAGCACATCAGCGCTGTCAGAATGCCGCGGCAAGGTTGCCACACCGGCGCTAATATTGATCCGAAATTCAGCAGACTGAATTTCATAAGCATGGCTCAGTTGCGCTAACAGTCGTTCAATCAGCGCCTCAATTTCGGCTTCATGATGGAACGTGATAATCGCAAACTCATCACCACCAATTCGCGCTATCAAATCACGGCTACGCACATGGCGCTGCAATCGCTTGGCTACTTCCAGTAGTAACTGGTCACCAATGGTATGCCCAGCCGACTCATTGATTTCTTTAAAGTGATTAATATCAAACGTAATCACCGACAACGTCTGATCGGTGTTTCGCGCTATCGCAATGCGGCCGTCTAGCTCATGCATGAATTCAGAGCGATTGCAGAGCCCTGTCAATTGGTCATGTGCGGCTAAATAACGAATGCGATCTTGCTGCTGCTTTAAGTCGGAGATATCCGAATAAACAATAATCGCACCGCCATCGGGCAACGGTGATGCACTCACTGACAACCAAACGGAATAAGCACCTTGCTCTAACTTCATAATTTGGTTGGTGACCGGACGCCGCTCGCGCAACGCACGAGATGAGGCAAAATCTTGCGGATCGAGAATAAAGCCGCGTTCATCGAAGATTCGCCAGTCAGGGTCATCAATTTGGCGATGCGTTAACGCTTCCATGCTCTGATTCAAAATTGCCTCAGCCGCATGGTTTGCTTCAATTAACTGGCCGTCCGCATCACAAATCGAGATACCAACTGGAGCCAAATCGTAGATAGAGGAAAGCCGCTGCTCACGTTCCAGCAGGCGCTGGTTCGTCTCGCTAGTTTCGGATTGCTGTCGAATGAGATCTTCGGCAGCACTTTGATAAGCATGCAAATTCATTTCAGCTTGGACAGCATCACCGAGCGCTCTTAGCGTATTGAGTTCGCTCTCTGTCAGTTGTCGCACTTTGGTATCGATAATACAAAGTGTGCCTACTTGCTCACCATTCGGTGTTTGTAGAGGAGCGCCAGCATAAAAGCGGATACCAGGTTCATCAGTAACAAGCCGGTTACCTTTGAAACGATCATCCTGCGTAGCGTCTTCGACCACCATGATGCCGCGCTGCTGAATAGCATGACTGCAAAACGACAGGCTACGTGGGGTTTCTTGCTCGTTTAAACCACTTCTTGCTTTGAACCACTGCCGATCAGCATCAACGAATGAGACCAGCGCGATGGGAACATCAAATGTTTTGCGCGCTAATTGAACCCAGCGATCAAACCGCGCTTCGTTGGGCGTATCGAGCAATTGGGTTGCACGTAATGCTGCTAACCGGCGGTTTTCCGCCATGCTCGAATCCGATTCACTCATTCATCAAACCTTCAATATTGAAGTACGTCTATATATGACAATATACATAAGCAAAATAGCATAAAGATATTGCGAAGCGAACACTTATTTGAGCGTTCTCAGAGCCTTATGGACGAGGTACAAAACCCACCGCATCATAGACCTGCCGTAGTGTCCGCGCGGCTCGTTCCGCCGCTGCATCGGCACCTTTACCCATCACTTGCTGCAAATAATCTAAATTATTCCGATACTCTTGATAGCGCTGTTGAACGGGCTCCAACATTGCCACGACTGCCGCTGCTGTATCCGTTTTCAAATGTCCGTACATTTTGTCTTCGTACTGAGGCACTAAATCGGCAATGGACGTTCCCGTAGCTGCTGACAAAATCGACAATAAATTGGATACACCTGGTTTTTCTTCAGTATCAAAGTAGATGCGCGCCTGCTCATCCGAGTCCGTAACAGCTCGCTTCAATTTCTTCGTTATCTTCTTCGGATCTTCCAACAAGCCAATGTAGTTATTTTCATTATCGTCAGACTTCGACATTTTTTTAGTCGGATCTTGCAAACTCATGACACGCGCACCCACTTGCGGAATAAACGGCTCAGGTACGGTAAAAATATCGCCATAGAGATTGTTAAAGCGCGTCGCAACATCACGGGTCAATTCCAGATGCTGCTTCTGATCGTTGCCCACTGGCACTTCGTTGGCTTGATACAACAAAATATCCGCGGCCATGAGCGCAGGATAGGTGAACAAGCCAGCATTAACGTTGTGCGCATGACGGTCAGACTTGTCTTTGAACTGAGTCATCCGATTCAATTCACCCATTTGCGTGTAGCAATTCAAAATCCACGCCAATTCAGCGTGCTGAGGAACATGCGACTGCACGAAAATAGTGCTCTGCTCTGGATCTAAGCCACAAGCCATGTACAGGGCGAGACCGTCGAGAGTGGCATTGCGTAATTGCTCTGGCTCTTGACGCACGGTGATGGCGTGGAGGTCGACCAGCATAAAGAGACAATCATGCGTGCTCTGCATCTTCACCCACTGGCGTAGTGCACCGATGTAGTTACCGATGGACAATTGACCGGATGGCTGACAGCCACTGAGAACAATGGGTTTAGACATGATTGACTTCCTGAATGAAAAAATTAATTAGATGAATTCGTAAGCGTGGCAAGTTCAGCGCGCATCGCGTCAATAACTGCTCGATAGTCTGGCTGATTAAAAATGGCGGACCCTGCAACAAACATATCTGCTCCAGCGGCTGCCACGGCGGCAATGTTATCAACTTTGATTCCACCATCAATTTCTAATCGAATGGAACGACCGCTCGCAGTGATACGTTGCCGCGCCTCTTTGAGTTTGTCGAGAGTGGTTGGAATAAACTGCTGCCCACCGAAACCTGGGTTCACTGACATTAGTAGAATGACATCCACTTTATCCATCACGTAATCGAGGTAATGGAGTGGCGTTGCCGGATTGAACACGAGCCCGGATTGACATCCTGCTGCACGAATCAATTCCAATGACCGATCGATGTGTGTTGAAGCCTCTGGATGAAACGTAATGATAGACGCCCCAGCTTCCGCAAAGTCACCGATAATTCGATCGACAGGCTGTACCATTAAATGCACATCAATAGGTGCGGTAACACCGTACTTGCGGAGCGCCGAGCACACCATAGGACCTATCGTCAGGTTCGGAACAAAGTGATTATCCATAACATCGAAATGGACGACATCGGCACCAGCCTCTAATACCGCATCAACTTCGGCGCCAAGTCTGGCAAAGTCTGCAGATAAAATGGAGGGGGCGATTAAAAAATCAGTCACTTTAGTATCCTCATACTTGCCTAGGCCACACAGGCGTTGGACAAGGGCTCGCTGTGTTTGTTTATGCGCCATTATTTATGCGCAATAGTGTACCAGAGGATAGCGCGCTTGGCAGTCAAAAAAATACGCCAAGATACTTGGCAAAATAGGCGTTTGCCTGCTACATTATGAGCAATTATTAAACAAGGTTATTTCAATGACTTCACGTTTAGCGTCAATATTGGTGGTTTGCGGCATGATCCTGCTGGGGTCGATGCTGTCTCCTTCGTGGCAAGCCCGCGCCAATAACGTGACTCAGCAATGCGATGAGCTATTGAAAAACACCGAGCAAAAGCAAGCCTACGAAGAATGTACGGCACTCGAAAAAGAAGTGACTTGGAAAAGTTGGTTCTCGGGACAAAGCCGTTCAACACAATTCCACTTCCTCGATTTATTCGAATTACTGTTTGGCAATTCTGATACCAAACGCGATTTCGCTCCCAAGAAAGTCCGCTAGTTTGTGAATGAGTCAGTGCTAAATGAGTAAGCCAAGCCCTCTCAGTATTTTAATGAGCGTCCTCGCTGCGTTATTTGGCGTCCAGACCGAGCAAAACCGTCAGCGCGACTTCGCCAATGGTAATCCCGCCGTTTACATCACCGTCGGTGTGATTTTTATCGTTCTGTTCGTCGTTTCACTACTCTTAATTGTGAACTGGGTGCTGCCCGCTTAAGCAAGAAGCCAGGCAACACCCGCTGAGCAATTAACGCGCATCTATGCCTGAGTGTCGCAATAGTGCATCGACTTGTGGTTCACGACCACGAAATGCTTTAAACAATTCCATCGCGTCTTTGGATCCACCGCGCTCTAAAATAGCTTCTAGAAAATCGCGGCCGGTTGCTGCGTTGAAGATGCCTTCTTCTTCAAATCGCGCAAACGCATCGGCAGACAGCACTTCAGCCCATTTATAGCTGTAATAACCCGCGGCATAACCACCAGCAAAGATATGTCCAAAGCCATGTTGAAAGCGGTTGTACTCAGGTGGCTGACGCACTGCAACCTCACGGCGTGTCCGGTCCAAGATAGCTTGAATCTGATCACCACCCTGACTCGGATCAAAATCACGATGAATACGTAAGTCGAACAAACTGAATTCGAGTTGCCGCACCATCTGCATTGCCGATTGGAAGTTCCGTGCAGCCAACATATTGTTGAGCAGATCTTGAGGCAAGGGCTCACCGGTTTCGTAGTGACCTGAAATGGTCTGCAACGCTTCCGGTTCCCAACACCAATTTTCAAGAAATTGTGATGGGAGTTCGACTGCGTCCCAAGCCACACCATTAATGCCCGAAACACCAGCCACATCGACGCGAGTCAACATGTGGTGCAAGCCATGTCCGAACTCATGGAATAGTGTCAACACTTCATCATGGGTAAACAACGCAGGCTTGCCACCCACCGGCTTATTGAAATTGCAGGTGAGATACGCCACTGGCAGTTGCACTTGGTTGGTGGCGGTGATACGACGGACCGCACATTCAGCCATCCAGGCTCCGCCGCGCTTGCCGGAACGCGCATACAAATCGAGGAAGAACGAACCGCGCGGTGAGCCATCCTGATCAGAAATCACAAAATAGCGGACATTCTGATGCCAAATATCGTCTCGCGGCTGCTCCGTGATGCGCACGCTAAAGAGTGACTCAACTACATGAAATAGTCCCTTAATCACCTGATTTTCAGGGAAGTAAGGACGTAATTGCTCATCCGAAATAGCATACTCTTGCTGCTTCAGTTTTTCGCTATAGTACGCAACATCCCAAGCTTCAATGCTATCGACACCAAACTGTTGCTGAGCGAAATCAACAACATCCTGATAGTCTCGCTGAGCTTGCGGTAACGATTTTGCCGCTAAGTCGCTGAGAAAATCTTCAACTTGCTGCGGCGATTCCGCCATTTTGGTCGCGAGTGATAGCTCCGCATAGTTCTTGAAGCCAAGCAATACTGCTAGTTCATGACGCAATGCGAGGGTTTCTGCCATGATTTCAGAATTATCAAACTGGCCAGCTTGTGGACCTTGATCCGATGCGCGCGTGGTAAAGGCCACATACATGGTCTCGCGCAGCGGTTGGTGATCGGCGTACATCATTACAGGCAAATAGCTCGGAATATCGAGACCAAAACGCCACCCTTGTTGGTCATGTTCACGCGCCAACGCAGCGGCTGATTCAATCGCACTATCTGGTAAACCGGCTAACTGAGATTCATCGGTAACGAGATAGTGCCAGCCATCGGTCGCATCTAAAACATGATTACTGAATTGCGAAGATAAGTCAGCCAACCGCGATGAAATTTCAGCATAACGTTGCTTCTGCTCATCCGGTAACGCAACACCACTCAGTTCAAAATCTCGCAGGGTATCGACAATGACTTTTTGCTGAGCTTCACTTAACTCGGCAAAACTTGCCTGCTCGTGCAAGGTTCGAATAGCTCGATACAGACCTTCGTGCTGCCCTACGAACGTACCATAGTCGGATAGCAGCGGTAGGCAGGCATCATGGGCCTCACGCAGCTCTGGCGAGCTCACCACAGCATTTAAGTGTGATACTGGTGACCAGCTTCGCTCCAGCAAATCATCCACGTGCTCAAGGGGTGCCATGACGGTTTCCCAGCTTGGCGAGGGCGTTGCCACAACTTGCTCAATAACCTGCTTACACGCCGCAATGCGTGCCTCAATGGCAGGCTTGATGTGTTCAGGCCGAATCGACTGAAACGGTGGTAAGTGGTAATCATTGAGCAAAGGGTTTTGACTCATTGGACATCCTCTTGAATAATGCGTGAACTGATTTTGTGCTAATGCAGATGGATCTGAGGGCTTTTACCCCAGATATCAACTCCAGTTCAAGGAAACGGATCTATGTCGACGCCACTATCTTACACCAAACTCATCGTATCGAGTGCGGCCACACTATTTCTGCTCGCTGGTTGTAGCGCTTTGCCACAGGCTTCCGATCCTGCTCCGGTGAAAACCGCAGACAGTGAACCAGCACTCACGCTCGAGCGACTCTACCAAACCAGTGATTTTAGTGCGGGTGGCGTTCCACCTACGCGCTGGCTCGCTGACGGTAGCGGCTATACCACACTGGAACCTGCCGAGTCTGGAGCTGGCGACGACCTCGTTCGGTATCATCCTGAAACGCAACAGCGCACTGTTTTGATCACTGCAGACCAACTGCGTCCGACGGCAGCTGAAGCACCGTTAGCAATCGCTGATTACTCATGGTCAGACGATGGTCAGAAACTCCTTATTTTCACCAACACCAAGCGGTCTTGGCGGACCCACACATTGGGTGATTATTGGGTCTTCGATCGTGCCAGCAAACGCCTACAGAAGCTGGGCGGTAGTGCCGATGCGTCGACATTGCAG
>PYVG01000041.1 GCA_003030745.1 Pseudidiomarina aestuarii
TTGTCGGCAATGAAATTAAGGGCAAAAGATAGCACAAAAATAAGGATTTCGCATGAAATGTAAGGCGAATTACCGCGTTCGTTCTAAATACAGACGGGCCAATTGACGTAATTGAGATTGCATGGATGATTGATCAGGAAATCCATATTTTTTGGCGAGCTCGGCAAGGGTTCCACGCGCCTCCAACAAGCCACCGGGGAGCTTCACTTCGTAGGCCGTTAATGACTTTTTATGATCGCACACGCGCCAAGCGAACTGCACGTCATTGAACGGTAAATGCCCGAATGCAAAACCGGCAAGTTGCTGTCTGGCAATGCTGTAACAGGACGGCGATAATATGACCTCATGATGCTGTAACCAGCCAATTTCAGTCGAATAGTAGTGCGCCCAATTATCGATAAAAAGACGTTGGGTCGCTTTGAGTCCGCACGCAATCAGTGCGTTTGGAAATCCACTGGCCATATTCATTTTTCGACCCATGCGAAGAATCTGAAAATCAGCAGCTAGCCAGAACTTCATTACCCCAGGCTCGGCACCAAAGCTACTTCCCAAAGCATCCACGTTACTCTCACGTGCTCGCTGTTTCAGTTCTTGCAACATCCGAAAGCCAAGCCCTTGGCGTTGGAGCGCTGTAGCAACGGCGATGCGTGTGACTCGCCACCAGCGCCACGAGAGAGCCTCGGGTTGCTGCAAGTAGAAGCCAATTGCTTGCGGCATGATATTTCCTAAAAGTCTGCGCTCACCTTTGAGCACTGCGCCCTGAAGCGATTCCGTGAGTGGACCTTCTTCAACGTACCAAATGACACCAATCACCGTCTGACCCGAATAGGTCACCATGAGACGCTGATCATTGCCATCAAGAAGGAGTCTGAGGTCATTCGGACTACTTTGGTAATGAGCATCCAGTAACAGCGCCATGACGTCACGAAGTTCCTGCTCGGTGAGTTGTGTCGCATGGCAATCGCGAATACTGATTTCTTTCTGCCTGGATTCAGGAATCGTGAGAGGTTCTGTCTGCAAAATCAACGCATCGCGAAGCCATTGTTCAGCGGGGTCATCTGGATGCCAGCGCAGTGGCTGAGTCAGTTCATGCGTTTTGCAGATTCGCCGTTGACGGAGCCAGTCGACAAAGCGAATTGCAAAGCCCTTTCCGCAACCCTCATAACCATCAATAGTGGTGGCAACCGCCCACACTGAGTAACGATCAACTAATTGGCTATTTAGACAAAAAGGGTATTGATACATGTCTCGAGTCTTAATCATTGGAGCAGGTGGTGTTGCTGGCGTGGTCGTGAAAAAATGCGCCATGTTACCGGAGTATTTTTCAGAGATTCACCTTGCCAGTCGCACACTATCAAAATGCGAACAGTTGCAAGCTGAAGCCGGAAAAGATCGGGTAGTCGGTGTCTATAAAGTGGACGCTGATCAAGCCAGTGAAGTCGCAGATCTGATCCGCAAAGTGCAACCCAGCTTGGTGATTAACGTTGCTCTGCCCTATCAAGACCTCCCAATCATGGATGCCTGTTTAGAAACCGGCGTTCATTACCTGGATACTGCGAACTACGAACCTAAAGACGAAGCGAAGTTCGAATACTCGTGGCAGTGGGCCTATCAAGAGCGGTTCAAAGAGAAAGGCATCATGGCGTTACTCGGTGCAGGTTTTGATCCGGGTGTTACGAACGTATTTACCGCCTATGCCGCGAAGCATTACTTTGATGAGATTCATTATTTGGATATCGTCGATTGCAACGGTGGTGATCATGGCCAAGCGTTTGCGACGAACTTCAATCCAGAAATCAATATTCGTGAAATCACGCAACGTGGCAAATACTGGGAAAACGGCGAGTGGCATGAAACCGACCCGATCAGTGTTCGCGAAGATCTCGATTATCCAAACGTCGGCGTGCGTGCATCCTACTTGCTGTTTCATGAGGAGTTGGAATCCATCGTTAAGCATTTTCCAACGCTGAAGCGTGCTCGCTTCTGGATGACATTCGGTCAGGAATATTTGACCCACTTACGCGTTTTGGAAAATGTTGGCATGACATCTATTCAGCCGATTGAATTCCAAGGTCAGAAAATCGTTCCACTTGAGTTTTTGAAAGCCGTATTACCGAACCCAGGCTCACTCGCTGAGGGCTACACAGGCCTAACCTGTATCGGAACTTATGTAACGGGTATCAAAGACGGCAAAGAGAAAACTATTTTCATCTACAACAACTGTGATCATGCAGTGTGTAACGCCGAGGTTGGCGCGCAAGCAGTTTCCTACACAACTGGTGTCCCAGCTATGATTGGCGCATCAATGATGCTGCAAGGACACTGGATGAAGCCAGGCGTTTGGAATATGGAACAATTCGATCCAGATGAGTTCATGGCGCGCCTGAACAAATATGGCTTGCCGTGGCAGGTCGAAGAATGCGAATCGCCATTTAAGCGCTAATGACATGACCAATAAATACTTAGATTCAGCGATTCCGTCGCCTTGTTACGTATGCGATGAGGCGCTTCTTGAGCGCAACCTCAAGCTAATGCAGCGGGTGCAGCACGAGAGTGGCGCACACATTATTCTGGCGCTGAAAGGATTCTCGATGTGGAGTACTTTCCCACTGGTCAGAGAATACTTAGTGGGCTGCACCGCGAGTTCTGTCTGGGAAGCGAAACTTGCAGCTGGCGAGTTTCAGCGTGAAGTCCATGCCTATGCTCCCGGCTACAAGCCAAGCGAAATTGATGAGTTGCTGCCGCTCGTTAACCACATCTCATTCAATAGTTTGAATCAATGGCAGCGCTACAAAGAGCAGACGCTTGCCGCGGGTGTTTCAGCAGGAATACGAGTGAATCCGGAGCACCAAGAGGCGGAGACTGAGTTGTACGATCCGAGCGCTCCAGGTTCACGTTTAGGTATTCGTGCCAGTGAACTTGAGCAAGCGGATTTAACCGGTATAGAAGGTCTCCATGTCCACAATTTGTGTGAATGTGATTCGTTTGCTTTGGAGCGGACATTAGCCGCTGTCGAACAGAAGTTTGCGAAGTGGTTGCCGCAAATGAAGTGGCTGAACCTTGGCGGTGGTCACCTCATGACGCGTCAAGGTTACGACGTCGATCACCTCATTGCGCAACTGAAGCGATTACGTGAAAACTACGACATCGACATTATTCTGGAGCCAGGCTCAGCTGTCGCCTGGCAAACCGGTCCATTAGTGGCCGAAGTCGTTGATGTTATTGAGAACGATGGCTTGATTGCAATTCTCGATGTATCCGCAACTGGGCATATGCCTGATGTGCTTGAAATGCCATATCGCCCAGCCGTTACCGATGCTCGTGAGCCGGGTGTACTACCCTACACATATAAGTTAGGTGGTAATTCCTGTTTAGCTGGTGACGTGATTGGTCTTTATAGTTTTGCTGAGCCACTGCAACCCGGTTCACGAATTATTTTTGAAGATATGATGCACTACACCATGGTTAAAACAACGTTCTTTAATGGTGTTCAACATCCGCATATTGGGATCTTGCGCAAAGATGGTCGGTTCGATTTGATCCGCTCGTTTAGTTACGAAGATTTCCGTTCGCGACTATCGTAATAACACACAAAAGCGGCGCTTCTGCGCCGCTTTTTATTTCTGCTCTGCGTACCTCGCCAAACCATAAAGCACTAATTCAGTGCGTAATTCTCCTCGACGACGCAACTCAATCGGAATCAGTGGGGTTGAGCCGCCACTAAAAATAATCCGATAATCAAACCAGTCAAGTTCGGTCTCCGTTACCGCGAGAGCTTGTCGAATAAATCCGACCATAGCGTTCGTGCAGCCGTTACTTAAACCATCAGGGGTCGACAGGCCGAGTTGGTTCACTTTGCCCCAAGAGCCATCGTGATGGCGAAATACCTTCGGTGCCCGGTCAATGACTGCCTGCTGCATTAAATCGACGCCTGGTACTATCCAGCCGCCTAGATGACTACCATCGGGGTTTAACCAGTCCGCGGTTATTGCCGTACCCGCATCAATAATTAAAGTAGCGCGTTGTTGTTCGCTGTGTGCACCAATCATGGCTAACCATCGATCAATTCCCAAGGTTTCCGGTTGCTCATAGGCATTGGTCACACCAAACGCAGTTTTCTCCGAATGCACTTCTCTGATCTTCACCGAAGTTTGACTGAGCCATTCACTGAGCAATGTCATGCGTTCCTGATTGCTCACTGCGCCCATCCAAACATTTTCTATCTCGGTTGGGGAACTCGTATTTTTAAGCTCCGAATACGACACATTGAAAAGTGGTTCGAGATGACCATCTGCATCCATTAACGCAGTCTTCACCCGGGTATTCCCGGCATCAACGAGAAGTTGCTTCATCATTTCTTAAACTCACCTCGCCTGCATGATAGGCTTCAATTTTACCGTCGCGTTTTAACAACAACGCACCTTGTTCATCTATGCCAACGGCAACGCCTCGAATAGCGTGTGTTCCCATCAGCAATTTAACGGCCTGATTCTGATACGCATCAAATTGATTCCAGCTTTCACGAAATGGCTTGATTCCCTGATTCTGATAAATCATTAGCGCTTCTCGAACAGCGGTGATGATACGTGCGACCCACTCGTTACGATCAAAAGCACCGCCCAACGCTTGTTCTAAATCAATCCAAGGTTGCTCAATGTCACGAGCAGCCCACTCAGGCATACTCAAATTAACACCAATACCAATAATAGCGGTTGCCGGACCGGTCGCTTGTCCTTCAAGCTCGACCAGAATACCGGCAATTTTACGCTTCTCTATTAAGACATCGTTAGGCCATTTGAGTTGCACCGCCTGAATACCAGACTCCGCAAAAGCTTTAGCGATCGCGGTACCAATGGCCACACTTAAGCCCATCGCTTGACTCATGCCATTTTCGAGCGGCCAATACATGCTTAAATAGAGATTAGTCCCAAATGGCGAGCTCCAACTGCGACCACGACGACCACGGCCTGCAGTTTGCGCCTCGGCGACCACCGCAAAACCTGCCGTTTGTGGTGTTTGCTTGATAACAGCTTTTAACACATCATTGCTTGAGCCAACGATACGCTCAAGCACCATATTAACGTCGCCTTCTCGATCCAAAAACTTCGCTAATTTCGCCTCATCAAGAAGTTGCAATGGTTTGTTGAAGCGATAACCGCGCCCGGTAACGCTATACACATCGAGACCTAACGAGGATAACTTTTTAATATACTGATTGATGGCCGCACGGCTGAGATTCAATTCAGCACCAATCTGCGTGCCCGAGTGAAACTGTCCATCACTGAGAATTTCAATTAATCTTACCAATGTTTGCTCTTGTTTCTGTGTCATCAGCTACATCTCTATTAAATCTGATGGCCCGAGGAGGCGGACTTCCACCTCGAGTTGAATCTGAAACGCTTCTGCCACCGACCGAACGATAGATTGAGCGAGTTCTAGCAGATCGTGGCCACTACCGGGCTTAGTATTCACCAACACGAGTGCTTGTTGCGGGTGTACCAAAATATCGCCACAACCTTTACTCTTCCACCCTAAACGATCAATCAGCCAACCTGCTGGAACTTTGACTAAATCATTCGGAATTGGATAACCCGGTAGGTCATCATACTCTGATAATAGATCTTGGTAATGTCGCGCCGGAATAACTGGATTCTTAAAGAAACTTCCCGCATTCGGAGTCGTTTTGGGGTCTGGCAGTTTATGGGTTCGTACCGCTACCACGCGTTCAAATATATCGAATGCATTCACTTCATCGCCATTCAAGCTCTGCAATTCGCCATAACTCATTTCTCGGCGCCACGTTTTTGAAATCACAAAAGTAACTGAGGTAATCAACCAGCGCTCGGGGTTTCGTTTAAAAATACTGTCTCGATAGCCGAACTGGCATTCCTGATTATTGAACTCGACAAACTCCAACACTTGTCGATCCCATGCCCGAACACTCTGAATAAACTCACTGACTTCACGTCCATACGCACCAATATTTTGAACAGGTGCAGCACCAACGGTGCCCGGAATCAACGCTAGGTTTTCAAGGCCAAATATATTCCTCTGAAGACAATAAACTACCAGCTCATGCCAGTTCTCTCCCGCACCGATCGTGAGCTTCCAGTCACTCGTGATTTCTTCGAGAGTAATGCCCTTAATCTTGTTCAATACAATGGGCCGACCGAAGTTCTCAGTAAATACGGTATTGCTGCCTTCACCAAGAACATAGTAGTTATCTTGCGGGAGTTTTAGACAATCGGATTCGTCATCGATTTCACGCACTTCAGAACCCAGACTGGGTAATTGAAATGTATGGAGGTTAATAAGTGGGACATTACGATGCGTCGTGATCATACACATATGATAGTGAATATCGACCAAACAGGGAATAACTAAAAGTGAACAGTGAATAGGGAACAGGTAACAGAAAGGGCTAAGTCAAAGACAAAACCTAAAAGAGCGCTCTTTTTAGTGTTTAGGTTTGCTGTTCCCTATTCTCAGTTTACTTTTCACATAAAAAAACCCCCAGCGTGATGCTAGGGGTTTCGTTATTTGAAGCCTGGCGGTTTGCCAGGGACTCGCAGAGCTCGCCCCGCTGCGCAGGCGAAAGCCTAAACTGTTAGGCTTTCGAATTCCCTGCTTCGCCCTACTCGAGAGTAGGACACCTTCGTCTGATTGAAAATAAAAAAACCCCAGCCCATTCGGGCTGAGGTTTGTTTATTTGAAGCCTGGCGGTGTCCTACTCTCACATGGGGAGACCCCACACTACCAT
>PYVG01000042.1 GCA_003030745.1 Pseudidiomarina aestuarii
AGTTGAACCTGAGTATCAAAGAGACTCCGCAAACGGTCACCGTCATCACGGCTGAAAAACTAAAAGACTTCGCGTTAACGGACCTAAATTCCGCGCTGAAGAACTCGGCCACCGTGAATGTCGAGCAAGTCGAGTCCGATCGTACCTACTACACATCACGCGGCTTCGAGCTGAATAATTTCCAAGTGGACGGCTTAGGCTTGCCATTAATCAATAGCAATTCTCATGGTCGTTTCGATACGGCCATGTATGAGCGAATTGAAATTGTGCATGGTGCTAATGGCGTCATGACTGGCGTCGGCAGTCCAGCGGCCACCGTAAACTTGGTGCGGAAGAAGCCAACCTCTGAGTTTCGTGGTTCGGTCAGTGGTAGCTTGAGCTCGTGGAACGGTAAGCGTCTTGAAGGTGATTTTTCAGGTGCGTTCAATGACTCATTCCGTGGCCGAATTGTAGTGGTCGGCGATGACCGAGAATCGTATCTCGACCGCTATGCCAACCAAACGCAAATGGTCTATTTGGTCGCTGACTATGCGCCTACGAACAATACTTTGATTACTTTCGGCCACAGCGAACATAACAGCGAAACTGACGGTAACCTCTGGGGTGCGCTAACCCTCCATTATGGTAATGGTACGCCAACCAATTTTGATGTGTCGACCAATATTGCAGCCGACTGGTCGCAGTGGGATGTCCGCGAAAGTCGCAGCTTTATTGACGTTGAGACTGCGCTGACGGATATGTGGACTCTGCGTTTAGCCTACAACCGAGTACGCACCGACGAAGATAGTTTCTTGTTCTATACCTATTTGGCTGATCCTGCCATCGGTTTGGATCCTGACACTAGTTTAGGCCTGATTGGTTACGGTAGCGAATACGACTTAGATGACGAACAAGACACTCTCGATGCGTACGTCAGTGGCTCGTTCTCTGCCTGGGGACAAGAGCATGAAGTCGTCGTCGGTGCTAATTATTCGCGTCTCGACTATGTCGATGTATCGCTTTATGATTTCCATACCGGCAACGGCTTCCCAGTCATGCCTGCGCTGGAGGACTGGACTGGTAATACGCCATTCCCAGAGTTTACCGATGGCCAAGATGGCAGCACTATAGAAAACACCCAGAAAGCCTTCTACGCGCAAACTCGACTCGCAATTACTGATAACTTCAAGGTGCTTTTGGGAGGTCGTTGGAACGACTTTGAACGCAACGGAATTGGCTACGGCGTCGATCAGTCGAGTGCAGCGGATGAGTTCATTCCCTATTTCGGCGCGACTTATGCGCTGACGCCAGCAACGACTGTCTACGCGTCATACACCGAGACGTTCCAAGCTCAGAACCTGCGTGACCGCGACTTCCGTCGCTTACCACCACTGACGGGTGAAAGTTCAGAAGTTGGTTTTAAAACCGAGTTATTCGAAGGTGCGGCATTATTGTCGGCAGCTTACTTCAACGTTGAGCAAGTGAATTTGGGTGTCAGTGATGGCACCGTCACCAACCCGAATACGGGTGCGCCGGAGCAGGTTTATCGTGCGGCAGATGGCATCACTAGTAAAGGCTTTGAAGTGGAGCTTACCGGTCAAATTATGCAAGGCTTGCAGGGCACCATTTCTGCATCGTCATTCGATATTGATGGTGATCAATTGGTCAAAGATTATACGCCGGAGAATTTATTCCGTACGTCATTGACCTATCAACCAGCTGCGATTGAAAACCTGAAGTTTGGCGCGACCTACTTGTGGCAAGACACCATTTCACGCTTCCAAGGTGTGGTGGGTGATACCTATGCCAATGCTGGCGCAGATATCGTGACCACGCAAGAGGCCTATGGCCGCTTAAACCTCATGGCGAACTATCAGTTTAGTGAAGCGCTCAGCCTAACCTTGAACGTACAGAACGCAACGGATGAAAAATACATCAATAGTTTGCTCTGGGCACAAGGATATTACGGTGCGCCACGCAATTACTCCGCGACACTCACTTACTTGTTCTAAGAGTTATTGACCATGCGTAAAAGCTTGCATAAATGGCATGGCTGGCTGGGGATCATTTTCATGGTCCCCTTTCTGCTTATTTGCCTAACCGGAAGTATTCTGGTTTTTAAGAAAGAAATTGACGCCTGGCTGCTGCCAGACGTCGCCGCTTTGGAATCGAGCGACGAGCCACGTTTGCCCTTGAATACACTGAAGCAGCGAGTGAATCAGCAGTTACCCGATTATGAAATTGGGAGCTGGGAAATCTTTCCAGCGGGTCATGATGAAGCGGACCGCGTATTTGTGATTAAAGAGGGCACGGATGCCTGGCACAAAGTTCATTTAAACCCGTATACAGGTGAACTGCGGAGTCTGCCAACAGAGCCCGGTCACTACTTAACCGACTGGTTATTGGAGCTGCATTATACGCTGCTACTGAATGACTTAGAAACCTTAGACTTTAGCTTTGCGACTGAACACTTTGGTCTGTTAATCACACTGGTGTTAGGGCTTTTTTTGCTCTTTATGGGGATCTCTGGGCTGATCATGTATCGGCGGTTCTGGGCGCGCTTTTTCACCTTGCGCTGGGACCACCGATTGTTGGTCGTGTTCAGTGACTTGCACAAAATGGCGGGTACCTTTGCTTCGCCCGTGTTGCTGGTGCTAGGTATCACCGGGGTGTATTACAACGGGTTAATTTTTTACGAAGAATGGACCGAACATGGCGGTGGCCAAGAGCATCACATCATAACCGAGCGTCTGTATGCCGACTCGGTCAATATTGATGAGCTGGTAGCCGACAGTAAGACTCGAATTGAGGGTTTCAAACCAACTTACGTGCTGTTTCCATTTGAGCCAGAGTTACCGTTTACAGTGTTTGGACGCGCCCCCACAGCAAACCCGCTGCTGAGCAATTACGGCAGTGTTTCCAACTACGATGCATGGTCTGGCGACTATCTGAGTACTTATAACTTGAACGAGCAAGGTGCAGGTATGAAAACGCTGGATACATTTCGGCGTCTGCACTTTGGCAGTTGGGGCGGTCTAGGAGTCAAAGCTCTATATAGTTTTGTCGGTTTACTGCCGTTGTTGCTGTCAGTTACCGGGGGCTATATTTGGTGGCAACGTCGCAATAAACGGCAGCGTCGACGCACTGACTAAAGCACTTCGAACTGGTGAAAATCCCTGCTACTATGAGGTTCATTTGAGCTGATTGAGCAGGGATTTTCCGTGTACGACGTGGTTATTATTGGAAGTGGTTTTGGCGGCCAAATTGCTGCTATTAACCTACGTAAACGCGGACTGGATAACTTTCTCATTTTAGAGCGCCGCGATTTTATGGGCGGCACTTGGGTCCAGAATAAATATCCCGGCGCCGCTGTCGATGTGCAATCTCCGCTCTACTCACTCTCGTTTGAACCCTATCCATGGACGCAGATGTACGCCGAGCAACCTGAGCTCGAGGACTACACCAATAAAATCATTAAAAAGTATCGTCTGCGGGAGCAAACACGCACTGGACAAGATGTTCAGCAGTTGGACTGGTGTGATGACCATTGGCAGATTCAAACCAAAGCTGGCGATATTTTCCGTTCGCGCAGTGTCATCAGCGCATCCGGGCCGCTCAGTCAACCACTGACACCCGAGTTTCCTGGGCAAGACACCTTTCAAGGCGAGCAATTCCATACCAATGCATGGAACCATGACTTTGATCACAAGGGGAAGCGGGTAGCTATTATTGGCAGTGGCGCTAGTGCCGCTCAGGTTATCCCTGCTATCGCCTCTGAGGTTGAGGAGCTCCATGTCTTTCAGCGCTCACCGCATTGGGTGTTGCCGCGGCACGATTGGAAATTTGGCAAAGTAGCGCGCACGTTGCTGAAGTGGAAACCGATGTACCATCTGCTCCGCAAAACCATCTATTGGGCACTGGAATATCGGGTCATCGCGTTTAAATATTCGAAGCGGTTGATGCGCTTTATTGGTCAGTCTGAAGCGGAGCGCTTTATGCGCAAATCCATACCAGACCCTGAGTTGCGGCAAAAGCTGACACCCGATTACCTTATTGGCTGCAAGCGCATATTGGTATCAAGCACTTTATATCCCGCGTTACAGCGGGACAATGTTAGTCTTCATGATCGTAACGATAGCATCGCTCGCATCACCGGCACAGGTATCGAAACCGCACAGGGAACTCAACTTGAGCTCGACGCTATTGTGTATGCAACGGGCTATCAAGCCACCGATGGCTCGATTCCGTTTCGCGTGACAGGGCGTGATGGCAAAACATTAGAGCAATTCTGGGAAGAATTTCCGCGAGCCTATTTGGGTACCAGCATGCCTGGTTTTCCGAATTTGTACTTGGTCACTGGACCCAATACAGGCATTGGGCATACCTCAGCACTATTTATTATCGAATCACAAATGAAGTACATTCTGCGCTGTTTACAGGAGCTGCAAGATTCGCCCGCAGCCAGTATTGAAGTGAAGCCTGCTGCGGAAGAAGAGTACACTGACATGATTCACCGCGAAATGCGCAATACGGTATGGCAAGTCGGTGGCTGTAACAGTTGGTACAAAAGCAAAAGTGGCCGCGTGATTGCCATGTATCCTGGCTTCAGCTTTGTCTACCGCTGGTTGGCGAGCAGCTTTAAGCGACACCACCACCAGTTGCGTTAACGCTTATTTGGTCGGGTTCGCTTTGTGCGTGGCATTCCAATTCATTGCCTGCCAACGTCCATCTCGTTCAACCAATACACCACTATTCAGATATTCCTGACGACTGCCGTCTGCGGCGGTAGCAACCAGCGTAAAGTTAACGATGGCAGCATCGCCCGCCCACTTCACTTCAAGGTTTTCGGCGGTGTACCAAGAGTCCACTTCATCATCTGGAAGGCGCACGGCGTCTTGCATGCCTGACATCAACTGTTCGCGACCAAAGCGGATACCACTGGAACTGGTGTAGGTGAGAGCTTCTGCCCAAAACGCGCCATGAATGATCTTGTCATTGACGCTGGCACCATAGAGAAAATGGTCGACAGTTTTCGCAACTGCATCTGCGCGATTGGAGTGAGTTGCTTCTGCAGCTAAAGCAGCAGTGCTGACCCCTTGTAGTGTGAAAAGCAGAGCACAAAACAAAGTCATTGAGAGAGTGCGCATGGAATTCTCCTTGTTATTTTTCATGCTAGTATGAAGACTATTATGGCAAAGAGTACGACGAAAGAAATGGAAGAGCGAGGATAAAGCATGGCAAGCTCATCAAGCATGGCGGTAACAGCCACAGAAGTACTGAATTTTTGGTTCAAAGAACTGACTCAGCAACAGTGGTTCAAAAAGGACGCAGACGTTGATGCCATTATTCAAAAACGCTTTGCTGCAACCTATGAAAAGGCAGCTGCGGCAGAGTTGTGGGTGTGGCGAGAGAGCTCGCGCGGTCGCTTAGCAGAAATTATTGTGCTCGATCAATTCGCCCGTAACTTGTTTCGTGATTCCGCCCGTGCGTTTGCAGCAGATTCATTAGCACTGGCGCTGGCGCAAGAGGCGGTGGCAGGTGGACATGATAAGCAATTGCCGACGCTGCAACGCGCATTTATGTATATGCCCTACATGCACAGTGAATCACTCGCTATTCATGAAGAAGCTGTGCGGCTATTTGATCAACCGGGGCTCGAATATAACCTTGAATTTGAGCACAAACATAAAGTGATCATCGAGGAATTCGGGCGCTATCCGCATCGAAACCAAGTACTTGGCCGTGAATCGACGGCAGCGGAAATCGAGTTTTTACAGCAGCCGGGCTCTAGCTTTTAACTTTTGCCCAGAGGCAGCTGTCGCGCTGTTGTAGCACGATCATCTGCAGCTCTAGCGCAGCCAGCACTCGCAATAAGGTACTGACGCGACCGTCGCCTTGGTTCTCAATTTTTGAGATGACGGCCTGCGTGGTATCGACTCGCTCAGCGAGTTCGGTTTGAGACCAGCCCAGTGCAACACGAGCTGTTCTAATAGCAGCGGAAATTTCGGCAGTAGTTTCAAGGCGCATAGCAACTCCGATATATGTAAATGAATATAGCTAGTATAGATGAAAACAGTGAACAGTGAACAGTGAATCGAAAAGCGCTCTGTTACCTATTCACTATTCACTGTTACCTGAACTTCGATATGAGGCCCCCATGGAACTGACAGCGATTCGTACCCCCTATTTACTGCTCGACCGTCCGCGTATGTTGCGTAACATCGACCGGTTACAAGCCCGAATGGATGCTCTTGGAGTGACGCTGCGACCGCATGTCAAAACAGCGAAGTCAGCGCCCATTGCAGAATTGATGTGCAAGCAGCCGCTTGGACCTATCACCGTGTCGACTATCAAAGAGGCCGAGTATTTTGCGGATTGCGGGTATCGCGACATCTTGTACGCGGTTGGCATCAGTCCAGACAAGTTGGAGCCACTGGCAGCATTGATGCAACAAGGTGTGAAGGTGACTGTGTTGTTAGACAGCACAGCTCAGGCTGAAGCGGTATTGGCAGCAAATCAGAAATGGAATACTGGTATTCGTGCGGCAATTGAATTGGATTGTGA
>PYVG01000043.1 GCA_003030745.1 Pseudidiomarina aestuarii
GTTGAACTGTGGGACGAACGGACCAAAGGTTTACTGTTCATACACTAACTTACACTAAGATAGGTGATTGTCCTTTGAAAAATCAATCCATTGCGGTGGGCTGTTCGATGCTGTCGAGTAACAACACAATTGCCAACTTTCATAGCGATGCCAATACAGGTGAGGCTCTAATCCAGCCAACGGTGATGCTAACGTTGGCATTAGCGCGCCGCGCTTTGCTTTAGTCACTGCTTCGGCAGCTGTCCAGCGCTCAAAGAATTGCTCTAAAGAACTCACTCCCTGCATATACCCATCTGCGAACCGCTGCTGCAAGCGCACTCGTTGGCGGCGTTCGAGAATACGCTCGCAATCAATACCCAACTCACCCGTACGAGCAATCGCAACCGCGCAACAGTCGTCGGTATGGCTCACCGATACACTCCATTGCTTTTTGCCAACCCAAAGTTCGACAGCACCATGCTGATCTCGACTAAAACTCACTTGTTGTGCGGGCAACGACCAATATTTTTCGAGACACCAACGCACCAAAGCTCGCGTTACTTGAGATTGCGGACGCAGTAGTTGCGGTTGGTTATCGCTGTCGTAACAGTAGGGTCTTAGGTATTCATCAACCTCTGTTAGATTTGCGTATACGCAGACAACCTGTGGTTGCAACCGAGCTACTCCATCTTCTTCAAATAGAGGGTCAGTGAATCTTCCTGACCTTCTACTTGCTGCATAATAGTGACAAACCGCTGGTCGTCCCAACTCGCTTGGAACACCGCACGACTGAGCTCTCGGGTAAACACCGATGGGTCTTCAATATCATCAACAAAGGTGAGTCGGCAGGTGTCTGTTTTGCACTCCACATTACCAACTGAATATTTCCGTAACCCTTCATCGGTAATCATCAAATCGATTAAACGTTGCTCATGCTCTGCAGACCAAACAGGATCTACCTCTTCTTCATCAAACTGGGTATGAACATCACGCGCATCCATCAACGGTCGCGCACCCTCAGGAAATCCACTTGGCGCCGACATCACGGTTGATGAGTTACTGGTACCACGGTTTACTGCTTCTTCCGTCTGCTCGCTGTCTTCTCGTGCCATCATTTTACTTTGTAGTTCACGACGGAGATTACTGATCTCGAGTTCAAGTTGTGCGATATATTCAGCTACTTCTGGCGCCACTCGTTCCATTGAAACTTGCTCTGCAACCTCAGCCATTGCCGCCTGTGGCTCGGGCTCACCGAGAATATTTGAATTAGATTGAGACCACGCGAAAACCGCTAATATAGCAATTACCGCTAAGTACAAAATGTGACTTACAGGCTTCATGGACGACTTCCCGATTCGATTAACTTATTGTAATAAATGTAAAGAATATAAGCCAAAACAGCAAGCAAAGCCTGTTTAAATCGGTCAACAATAGCTTTACACGTTTACTAGCTTGGATGTATAGTTCAGGGTCAATATAAGTACAAATAAAGATTGTTTTCTGTTCGCTTGCTGTTCGCTTTGATAGCGATACCGCGGACGGAGCTAGCCGCGGAGAAAGCATGTCAGGAGTCATTCACTCACCTACTAAATCTCGTTGTAGTCGAGTTCATGCTCTCGTGGCTGGATTTTCCTTCGTTTTGCTTTTGGCCCTCAGCACGCCTGCCCCAGCACTTGCACAAATTGCACCGCCAGTTGATGAACGTATTGAGCAAGAGCTTGATGGGCTGCTCAGCGAGACCAACTCGGCTGCTCTTAAGCCTGAGTATCTTAAACTTCTCTCTCAAGTTGACGAGTCCACGCCACTCGCAACACGGGTTCGCTTGTATGCCTATTTAGCATTTGAAGAGGCATATGCCGAGGATTACCAGCGGGCTTGGAATTACATTGAGATGGCTGAAGCTCTTACCAATGAAACCACGTTAGCTGATATCACGACAGAAATTATTGCCAGTCGTATCGAGATTCATTTGCTCGCAGGCGAGCGGAACAAAGCGTTTGCCCTATTGAATGATATTGATTTAGTGCTCGTTAATGCCGTAACGCCACGGATTCGCTACTACGCCAATAATCTTTTAGCTCGCATTTATGCTGACCGAAACCAGTATCAGCGGGCGCTTGAATACTACATAGCTGCCAATGAAGCAGTGGGCGAAACCAATAACGACCGCACGCCAATTCGACGTTTGTATCTCAAGCAAAGCATCGCAACCATGTATACGGAATTGAAGAAATACGATGCTGCATTGGAGGTCATTTCAGAGGGTTTAGCCGAGACCGCGGAGCAAAATCTCGACCATATGTATTATGGCAACTTCATGTTGCTCAAAGGTTTTGTCGAAACCTCTCTCAAACGCTATGAAGCCGCGCTAACTACTTATACCAATCTGGAGCAGTACGCTACGCGCACTGATTCCAACGAGTTATTAGTCATTGTTTTAAACAATATTGGCGACATCGACATCCGCACTGAAGATTATGATGATGCTCGCGATGTTCTAATGCGAGCAAACCGTATTGCTGAACAATTGGGCGACCAATATACATTACAGTTACTTCAATTTAATCTCGGCATGGTTGATGTCAAACAGGGACGCTTTGAAGAAGGCTTCCCGAAAATGACTGAAGCCATGGATTATTTCCGTGAGAATGCAATTCGCATTGAGGTTGCTGAGACGTTAGGCGAGTTGGCTGACGCATACGGCACAGCTGGTTTGTATCAACGGCAAGCTGAGGCTTTATTAGAGCAACGTGAGCTCCGTGAGATTATTTATGACACGGAACAGCAACGTCATATCGCCGACATGCAAAACCTTTACGACACCAAAGATAAAGAACAACAAATTAAACTACTTAAACAACAGAATGAGCTGCGTGAGCAATTGCTCGAAAATGAGAAGCAACGACAGCTGATTCTGGGCTTGTTTGTATTGGTGGCCGCATTCGCAATCGTGATTGTGTTTATGCTGTATCGATCTGCGCGCCGCGCTAACCTCAAACTGGCTGAAGCAAATACACAGCTCGCAGACCAATCCATCCGTGACCCACTAACAGGTTTATTGAATCGTCGTGCGCTGCAGCAAGAGCTACAGCAGAAGCAACGGCGTAGTAAAGACAATGCGACCGAAGATGCGATGATCTTACTCGACGTCGATCACTTTAAACGAATCAACGACCATTACGGCCATGCCGCAGGTGATGTGGTGTTGGTAGAGGTGGCGAACCGACTGCGCGAAATATCACGAGATACGGACAAGATTATTCGCTGGGGTGGTGAAGAGTTTCTGATCTACCTTACCGAAGCTGAGCACGATGCCTTACCGCGCTTAACGAAACGTGTACTCGATGCTATCGGTGCGAAACCTATCGATTGCGAGGGCACGCCACTGCGCGTTACCGCAACCGCGGGCTTTATTAGTTTCCCATTTGCTGACTTGAACAATAATGAAATGGATTGGGAACAGACTCTCCAACTGGCTGACTTGGCCTTGTATGCAGGCAAAGTGCATGGCCGTAATCAGGCTTGGGGGGTCATGGAGTTAAACATTCCGTTTGAAGAAGCCAAGCCAACGCTAGAGCGTGACCTGCCCGGCGCCATTGCGCGCAATATTATCTCAGTTACCACAATAGAAGGCCCTGAAGCTCCATCGAGCTAATAGGGCCAGCGAGATACCTTTACTGAATGCTGAAATCCAGTTGCACGGTTTGACCGGTTGCTGCAACCGGTTGACCATTTTCAAATTTCGGTGCGTAACGCCAGTTCTCAACAGCTTCAATTGAGCTTCTAACAAACTCTGGCGGAGTATCTTCCGAATGAATAGGTTGCGCATTTGTCACAAATCCGGACTCATCAATGTCGAACTGCACGGTCACACTGCCTGATAACTTCTTCGTTGCATAACTAATTGGATAAACTGGGTTTACACGGAACAAAGGTTCAGGCCCACTATCCTCAGACCATGGTTGCGCGGCGCCAATCGCAACACAATGTGCTGTAGCTTGGTCACTCTCCCCATTTCGCTCATAGAGCTCTACCAGTGCAGCGTGAGATAACAGTTCCAGTCTTCTTCCGGCTGGATCCTCAACGTTGGCATCTGCAATAATGGACTCATACAATTCGATAGCTGAGTTACGACGATTTTTTGAGAAGTGGTTGTGTGCTAAATACAGCTGCAGCGTTAGCACATTGAGATCACTGGCGGGTAAATCCTTGTCAAATTGCTCGAGAGCTGGCTCAAGAATAGGTGCTAAACCAATATCTTCGCGATGCCAATATTTAGCGCCATCGACTAAAGTCGCTGCATAAAGTTGCGGATTGGTCTCTTGCAAAGGCGCTATCAATGCCAAATACCGCTCCCGCAGTTGCTGCTTTCTATAACTCGAATAAGGTATCGACATGGTTGCATCATAGGCATCTAGCCAACGCGCGTCGGTCTTGCTCAACTCCGCTTCATAGACGCTTAAAATAAGGTCGCCCATGGACTTCAATATCTCGTCATCCTTTCCGGCTGAATATGATGACTTTAAAAAGTTAATAGCCAAGTTGGCAGAATTTATTGAGTCATCGCCAAAGTAATTTCGACCCGTTTGGTAGGCTTCGAAAGCAGCTTCCGATAATTCACTACGGGGCGTTTCCGGCACTTCTAACTTGGCTTGGCAATCAGCATAGGCTTGCTCAAATGCTTGCTTTGCATCTTGCGCCCAGACTCCAGAACTCAACAACAAACCGACACTGAGTGCCATTGACCCAGCTAATATCTTTCCTTTCATAACGAGGTTTTCGCTTATTTTGTTCAAATGTGATACATGAATTTAACATTTTAACGAGTCGGTTAGCAATAAAAAAGCCGCGCTTTTTAGGGCGCGGCTCTCATTCAAAACGAGCTAGTTTTACTGTTTCGGTAGCTCTTTAAAGCCCATGTTCCAGAGCGTAAAGCCATAGATGTCAGCGTACTGCTCAATGGTCTTCGATACTGGCGTACCCGCACCGTGACCGGCATTGGTCTCAATACGAATCAGTTGTGGATTCTTGCCACCATCCTTCGCTTGCAGCTCGGCAGCAAACTTGAAGGAATGTGCAGGAACGACACGGTCATCGTGGTCACCGGTGGTGATTAACGTAGCAGGATAGTTCACGCCTTCCTCAACGTTATGCACAGGTGAGTAGCCTAGCAGGTACTCGAACATCTCTGGGCTGTCCTCAGCGGTACCGTAGTCATACGCCCAACCTGCACCGGCAGTGAAGGTGTGGTAACGCAACATATCAAGTACACCAACTGCTGGTAACGCCACTTGAGCCAGTTCAGGACGCTGCGTCATGACTGCACCGACCAATAAACCGCCGTTAGAGCCACCATTAATCGCCAACCGCTCACTGGAAGTATAGTTTTCCGCAATCAGGTATTCACCGGCCGCGATAAAGTCATCAAATACATTCTGTTTCTGCATTTGCGTACCAGCAATGTGCCACTCTTTACCGTACTCGCCGCCGCCACGTAAGTTGGCAACTGCGTAGACACCACCCAGCTCAAGCCACATAGCTCGAATCATGCTGAACGAAGGCGTCAGGCTGATATTGAAGCCACCATAACCATACAAAATAGTTGGGTTGGAGCCATCGAGCTCGAGACCTTTCTTATGCGTGATAATCATCGGTACTCGTGTGCCATCTTTCGACATATAGAACACTTGCTTCGACTCGTATGCAGAGCTATCAAAATCTGCTTTTGACGCTTCATACACAGACGACTCACCGCTGTCTGGATCGTACGCATAAATTGTACTTGGTGTGTTGTAGTTGGCGAAGGTGTAGTAAATAGTTTCAGCTTCTTCTTTACCACTAAAGCCGCCGATGCTACCTACACCCGGCAATTCAACATCGCGAATCTTGTCACCGTCGTAGTTGTACTGCTCAATACGAGCAATCGCATCAACCATATACTCGGCATAGATGTAACCGGCACCAGTTGACGGACTCAGCACATTCTCAGTCTCCGCAATAAAGTCGACCCAGTTTTCCGGTTGCGGAGCGCTTGCATCAACGGTCACAACACGACGATTAGGCGCGTCGAGGTCGGTCACCATGTACAGCTTGGAACCCACGTTATCCAGTACATAAGTATCTGAATTCGTGTCACCTAACACAGTCACCAATTCACTGTCTGGCTCGCTCAAATCTTTCATGAACAACTTGTTGCCCGACGTCGATACTGCTGCCGAGATGAACAGGTACTGGTCATCCTCACTCACAGAACCACCAACATAGCGATGCTTCTGCTCGTCGGTACCGCCAAAGATAACCGCATCGTCAGCTTGCGCAGTGCCAAGCTTATGATAATAGAGTTTGTGCTGATCAGTTTTCGCAGACAACTCACTACCTTCAGGCTTGTCATAGCTTGAATAG
>PYVG01000044.1 GCA_003030745.1 Pseudidiomarina aestuarii
TACATCCAAGACCTGCGCCAAATTTTGTGTCCATTGCCAGATAAAGCGGAACTGACGGTGATTGAGCAAAACCTACCACAAGGCGAGTCGTTACTGCCTAGCTATCACTACCGCCATTTCAAGCATTGGACATGGGCACAAGAGCAGTCAGGGCAAGGCAAAGCAGGTGGAAGTGGCGATTGGTTCGAGGTCGAGCCTGAGCTGATTGACAAATCTGACCCCGATTGCGTGTGGCGCACCAAAGAGGTGACTAGAGATAATAAAAGAATCACCCTCCACCAAATCTGGTCACCTGTCAAAGCGATGGTTATATTTATGAAGCTGCATCTGCCACTGCGCACCTATCAAGTGCGGATGTTAGACAGTGGTGAGGCGGATACGTGGCGTTATGAAAGCGGTCATTGGAAGCTCAATGACAAGCATGACTTTGCGCTCGGTAGCGAAAAACGCCCTTTTGGTAAAGGCATCTTTCGTCGCATACACGACACCACGACAGGCCAATATTCCACAGGCTTGTATATCAACACCAACAAAACCGCTGACCAAAATAAAGACGAACTTGAGCGGGGCTACATTATTCCTTGGCAAAACGAAGAGGTACTATATTGGCTGGAAAAACTGCGTAACTGGCAGGAAAAATATAACCCTATAGCGAAACCGACAGATTGCACCGCACTGCTAAGGAAACATATTGGCAAACAGAATTCACAAACCCAGTTAGAGAGCATGGGGGAAATTGCCTTTCTGTTTCGGGATGCGTCAGCGAAAGGGGATGACCGCTCTAAACCAATTCTATATAACGCTGTGGATACTTTCTGGTATCAACTCTTGCTAACACTGGAAAACCAGCTTGCTGAGCAAGGTAATACGCTTGATAATGGAGAGCGGCTTAAACTGGTTGTGGATTACCCAGAAGGCACTCCAGAAAGCGCTAAGATTGCCACGAACCACCCCCTGCACAGCTTGCGCGTATCCTTGATAACATGCTACACAATGGATACCCAATTACCACTACCTGTCATATTCAAACTACTGGCAGGGCACTCACGCATCCTAATGACCATCTACTACAACAAAATCACCCCGTCCGTGATGGCGGAAAAAATGAGTAAAGCCGAGGGGGAGCTTGAGGGTAAGGCCAAGCAATCAGTGCGCAACTTCCTCAAAGATGCCTCACTAGCGCAAATTCAATGCAAAATGGTCTACCACAAAGAAGACAGTATTCAGGCGGCATTAGTTAACCGTAATCCCATCGGCTGGGAGGAGCGTTCAGCTGGCTTATGTTTGGTCGGAGGCAACACCGTAAAATCCGATGAAGTCAGTACGCTGGGCGGGTGCTGGAACGGCGGTGAGTTGATTAAAGATGCAAGTGCTGCCGCTTATCGCACCTATGGCAGCGTACCGCATGGCCCTGAAAACTGCATTCGTTGCCGTTGGTTTATTACCGAGGCACGATACCTGCCAGCGCTTAACGCGCAGTTTAATCAACTCAGTTACAAGGCGCACCAAGCGGCTAACCTATCGGTTGAAATCGAGGGTGAGCTAGAAGCACTCAAAGACGAGCAGTTCTTCTGTGAAGAGCAAGGTGCGCCTTTTACCAAACATAATGACATGCAGGTTCTACAGCGCCGCTATGAAAAGCAACAAGTAGAAGCCGATGAATACACCAAAGACTGGATAGCGTGCTTCGAGCTAATCAGCAAAATCATTCACGTCGAGGAAGCCCGAAACGATGACGACACCAAAGATAAATTGATTGCAGTAGGGAATGAACAAGATATTAGCCATGCCTTGAAATTCGTTGAAACAGAGTCTGAGTTACTGCACTTATCCCTTCTATGTGACGATGCCGAATTCTTCCCTGACTTGCAGGATGAATTGCGTAAGACGCCTGCTATTGAAAAGCGCTCCCGCCAACTTAGTCGTGCTCTGATGAAGAAAGGCTTTGAGCCTATCTTTATGGAAATGGATGAAAAACAGCAGCTAATCGCTGGTAATGCCATGCTACGCCAAATGGCAAAGATAGCCGACCCTGACGATAAAATGGAAGGCTACCGTAAAGTGGCTAATTACATCGAAGCGGGTGAATACCTGTCTAATCACAAGCTATTTAACGCTGGCATGAATGCACTGTCGGATAAAGCCTTACGCTTAGAAAATCTCACCCAACCTGCGCTATTGGAGGGTTAATGGACATTAATATTGATATCATCTTGGCTGACTTAAAAGACGACAAAGTGCCAAGAACCCAAAAAAACCTAGATAAGCTTAACGACATCCTGAAAGCCTATATAGAATCGGGGCAGCGTGATTTCTCCATTGCACAAATGGGGCGAGTATCAGCAGCAGAGGGTGGCCCAGGTTACGAAGCGTTGCGAGCAACCAAAAACAAGCACTACCGCACCTTGATTGAAGCATGGGCAGCAAAGTGCAAAACAACCACCAAAAAGCCGTTATCGCCAACCTCACGCTCTAAGTCTGTTCCACAGGATAACAAGCTGCTTGAGCGTATTCCAGACCCTGCGGTACGGGCTTTGTTTGGTCAGATTATTGCCGAGCGCAACCGTTATCGCAAAGAGGTTAATCTGCTAAAACAGCACGCGAATATTACCATTGATAAGCGTCCTGTACGTCAGTTTGATGCAAGCGCAAAGCCGAGTGTTGAAGTCTTGCCTTCACTATCTGGCATCTTGACCGAATCTGAGAAGAAAGCCTTAGCCTACGCTATCTCTGACGAATGTATGGAAAAACATAACTGGCAAACCTCGCAAGCAGGCCAAGTAAAAGACATGGAATACAACACAGAAATATTCCCTAGAGGCTTTGCGACAGGTCTACGCAAGTTGTTAGGTGAGGTAGATGATTAATGGCGAACGGTCAGCAAAGAGCGCAGCAAAACCTCGAAGCATTTGAAGTATGGCAAGCCACTCAAACTGATGATGACTTTAAGCAAATCGTCTTTAAAGGCAAGCTCAACCGCATCGAAGTAGCAAAAGGGGTTGGTTGCGGTAAGTCTGCCCTTAACCAAAATCCTACGCTTAGAAAAGCGCTCAAGGCATTAGAAGACAAACTGCGTGATAAAGGTATACTCCCGCCACTGACCGAATCTGCAAGGAACAATATCGACAAACCAAAGCAATACGACAACACGGCTAATCGCAAGCTGCTCGACTCTAAACGAGTATCGACCTTAGAAGCTGAAAACATTGAGCTAAAAGCCAAAGTTAAAGAGCTGGAAGGTAAACTAGAGCGGTTTGGCGAACTGAATGAAACCTTGTCAGAAATGGGGTTCATGCCACGATGAAATTTACACTCCATCAAGACCAAATGCGTGTCACGAGCATTCCTTACAGTTCTACCAAAATGGTGATATTCAGTGGCGTGCCACTGAAAAAAAACTCACACAAAACCCATAGCGGCAAGTATTACGTCACCATCAAAGCTGATCCAGATGCCATCCCCGTTCAACCAGCCCTCGGCCAACACTGGTCGGTTAAAGGCCATCGTTTAATAGAAGAAATGGAAACGGGTGATTACGTGATGCAGCAGCATACCTATGAATCACCAGAGCACATCGAATGCAGCCTGCCAGAAACGGGTGAACAGCTTATTCGCTTTATTGCCAGAGAAAGTGATTTCAAAGGTATCGGTGAAAGTAAAGCTAGAGCACTCTGGGAACTGTTAGGAAAGGATTTTCACTCAACGGTTAGAAAAGACGCTCATGAATCAAGAGAGCGCCTTAGAAGTGTCCTGAGTGAAGATTCTATCAATGCGTTATTTGAGGGTTACGCCAAATATAAGAATCTGGCCTACTGCAACTGGATGACCGAACACAAGATACCAGCAAGTATTCAGCAGCGCTTATTGAAGCATCATGGAGAAGAGTCCATTGAGGCTATTAAACAAAATCCGTATGTCCTTATTGGGTTTGGTATGTCGTTTACGGATGTCGATAAACTGGTTAATTTTGACCAGTTTAAGATCACAGTTTGTGATCACCGCAGACTAAGTGCCGCACTTGAAACCGCGATTCGAAAAGAGATTGAGAAAGGCCACACCTATACAACTCAAGCGTGTTTACGCCCATACCTAACCAAATTACTCAAAGATAAGGAACTGGTGACGGAAGCGTTTAAAGCAGGTCACAACAAAGCGCAATACATCCTAAACCCTGACACTGGCTCTTATCATCCAACCGCCCAGTTGTTAATGGAAAATGTCGTTGCCAAACGACTTAAAGCACTAGCTAATCAAAACAACCTTTATGACGAAGTTGCAAATTCTGCATATTGCTCTTCGGTTGGTGAATTACCATACGAGCTAACCAAGAAGCAGATTGAAGCAGTGACAACGTGTTTGGATAACGCCGTGAGCTGTATTACGGGCGGAGCTGGCACAGGTAAAACCACAGTCCTTAGAACCGCACTTCGAGCCTACCATCAAATGGGATTTGAAATACATGCGGTCGCGCTGAGTGGCAGAGCCGCTATGCGCTTGCATGAGTCAATTGGCTTTATCACCTCAACTATCGCTAAGTTATTACGTAGAGAGCCTATTGAGCCAAGTTCAGACCAGCCAAAGCATTTACTGGTAATAGATGAAGCCAGTATGATTGACTTGCCAACCATGTATCGCCTGGTCAACCATATTCACCCATCGGTTCGTATTATCTTTACTGGCGACCCTGACCAGTTACCACCTATAGGTTGCGGCAAGGTTTTGGCTGATATCGTTCTATCTAAAGCCATTGCTAATACTATGCTAGATATCGTTAAGCGTCAGAAAGGCTCAACGGGTATTCCTGAATACTCCAAGCTCATTAATCAAGGTATCGTGCCTGAAAAACTAAGTACGGGGGCTATTCACTTCCACGAAACGGCAAAGAGCGACATTGCTCAAGCCTGTTGTGAGTTGTATCAGCAATCACCTGAAAATAGTCGCGTCATGGCACCGACCAAGGCACTCGTTGCTGAAATTAATAAACTGACCCAAGAGGCTGTTAACCCAAGCGGTAGAAGGCTTGAGTTTGAAATGCACGGTGAGAGATTCTTTCAAAACCTCAGATTGAATGATGCGATTCTATTTACGCAAAACCACTATGATAAAGGCATTCAAAACGGCTCTCTTGGTACGCTTACCAGCATTGACTCATCAGGTGAAAGTTATGGTGAAGTAACGCTGGATACGGGGGATAAAGTTGAGGTCACACAATCCGTGCTCGATTGCATGGAGTTGGGTTATGCAATAACCCTACATAAAGCTCAAGGATCGCAGTTTCCTAGAATCATTATTGCACTACAGAAAGGCAAAATCGTTGATAGAGCGTGGCTGTATACCGCGATTACCAGAGCCGAGGTTGAGATCCATATAGTTGGCAGCTCGGATGAACTAAGGGTTATTACAGAAGCCCACAGTAACTCACATAAGCGAAATAGCTACTTGAGTGAACTACTACACCAAAATTAGCAAAGCTGCTGCAAAGTAAGCGTCCATTTTACGACGTCCTATCCCAACTAAAGATCGCGCGATAAGCTGTGCACTCATCATAACAGGAGAGTAACATGGCAAAGCGAGCTTACCGCAACGCTGCACAATGGCAGCAATTAATCGACTTATGGCACACATCAGAGCTGAGCATCACTGAATTTTGCCAAACCCATCAACTCAGTACCATGTCATTTTATAAATGGCGGCAACGCTTGGCTCCACAAACTGAGCAAGCGCCTGTTCGCCAGGACACACAGTTTATCGATTTATCCGCGTTGGCACACCAAGGCAACACCCGCTGGCATATTGTGTTGTCACTGGGCAATGGCGTTGAACTGACACTTAGCCAGCAGTAATGTTTATCCCTGCTGCCAACCAAAAAATCTGGCTGTGCACCACACCCGTGGA
>PYVG01000045.1 GCA_003030745.1 Pseudidiomarina aestuarii
GCGATGATAATCGCCAGTGGAAAATCCCACCAGGTCTGGTGCAGATCATGAAAGACATCTAGCCAGGATGCTTGGCCGAAATCTATAAGGCGTCAATACGTCCTAAAATGGACGCTTACGCCGCAAATGCCATTTCAGGAATTTAAAAGTCGCCTGCTAGCCCGAAAATTAGAATTGGAGCGCCAGGTCGCTGCCATTGAGCGCGACTTTGCGCAAGGTCGCAGTGCTGACTTTGCCGAACAGGCAACCGAACGCGAAAATGATGAGGTGCTCAGCGCGATTGAGCAAAAAGACCGGCAGGAATTAGCGCAGATTAATCGGGCGCTCGCCAGAATGGAGCAAGGTAACTACGATAAATGTGCACACTGCGGCGAAGCCATTAAACTGGCGAGACTGAACGTAATTCCGTTTGCCGAACTTTGTGTCCGCTGTGCCAAATAACCTTAGCAGACCGGCAGTGCCGGCCTGCTATTCCACTACTTATCCGCTACTTTTAATCCGGAACAACAGCGAATATAGTACCGGTACCGCCACCAGCGTCAGGATAGTGGCAAACGCCAGCCCCGCCATGATGGTCACGGCCATACTGTTAAAAAACGCATCCCAAATCAGCGGCAACATCCCCAGAATCGTAGTCAAGGCTGCCAGTAATACCGGCCGGATCCGGCTAACGCTAGCCTGGACTATCGCCTGAACCTTATCGCTGTTTTGCTGAATTTGCAGGTCAATTTCGTCTACCAGTACGATGGCGTTCTTCATCAGCATGCCTGATAAGCTGAGGAAACCGAGCAACGCGGTGAAACCAAAGGGTAGACCCGTTGCCAGTAAACCGGCGGTCACGCCACAGATAGACATCGGCACTATTAACCAAATCACCAGCGGCTGCTTCAGCGCACCAAACAGTAAAATACTGATCACCAGCATCACGATAAAACTTAAGGGTAATTGCGCGGCCAGCGATTGCTGGGCTTCTGCGGAGCTTTCATATTCACCGCCCCAACTCAGTTGATAACCAGCGGGTAATGGCAGCGCCTCAATTTTCGGGCGAACCAATTTTAGGGCCTGATCGGCCGTGTAACCCCAGGCCGGTTCAGCTTCAACGGTAAGGGTTCTTAACCGGTCGCGGCGCTGAATTATCGTTTCTTCAGTTTGGGTTTGCAGCCCATTAATCACCTGCGTAATCGGAATATAGGTATTATCGTTAGCACTCCAAATCATCCGATCCTGCAGCCGGTCAATATCAAACCGCTCGGATGCTGGCGGCCGCACCACGATGGGAATTTGCTTATCATGTTCGCGGTAGACACCACAGCGCAACCCGGTGCTGGCAAACTCCAGTGTTTGCGCCAAATCAGTGCGATTAATGCCGGCCACCCGCGCCCGCTTTTCGTTAAAGTCTGGTACGATCACCAGTTCGCGTTGCCGCCAGTTTTGCCGTAAATCGGTAATAGCCGGCTCCTGACGCATTAACTCGGTAATTTGCTGGCCCAGCTGCCGTAAGATGCGTTCATCCGGGCCAGATACCCTGGCCTGTAGCTTGGCACCACTGCCCGGCCCAAACATCAGTTGCTGGGTGTAGATCTCAGCCTGCGGTAAGCGCGGCGGCAGTTCAGTGCGCAGCCGCTGCATCAGCGGTGGGATCTGGTCACGGTGTGCGGTACGGATAATCAATTGGCCATAGGCGGCATTCGGCTGCTCCGGTGCGTAAGTCAACATAAAGCGACTGGCACCCGAGCCAACGAAACTACTGACTGATTCGACTTCGGGTTGCGCCATTACAAAGGCTTCAATTTCTGCCAGATCACGCGAGGTAGCGCGAATATCTGAGCCCTGGGGCAAGAAGTAATTCAAGTAGAAAATTGGCGTGTTCGACGCCGGGAAAAATGCCTGCTTTACTTGCCCGAAACCGATAACACTAATTAGCGTTAGCAGCGCCAAACCGCCCAGAGTTAGCGCACGTTGGCGCAAGGCAAAGCGCAATACCCTGACATAACGCTGATAAAAACCGGCAGCATAGGGATCGGCAGCGGCACTATTGGCATCGACTTTAAACAAATAATGCGCCAGCAAAGGGGTGACACTAATCGCCAGCACCCAACTTAACAGCAATGAAATCGCGATGACGGCAAACAGCGAAAACAAGAACTCACCGGTACTATTCGGCGACAGGCCAATACCAGCAAAGGCCATAATGCCAATCACGGTCGCGCCTAACAGCGGGATCTGGGTACGACTGGCCGCTTCATCCGCCGCCTGCCGTGAACTCTGGCCACGCTGCATATTAATCAGCATGGTTTCTGCGACCACGATGGCGTTATCAACCAACATGCCCATGGCAATAATCAGCGCGCCAAGCGAAATCCGCTCCATCTCGATATTGGCCAGTTTCATAAAGAATACGGTACCCAAGACGGTAAGTAACAAAGTACCGCCAACGACTAAACCAACCCGCCACCCCATGGTCAGACACAGCACCGCAATAACAATGACCACGGACAAGATCAGGTTAACAATAAAGTCGTTAATGGCGTTATCCACCACGACATGTTGCTGATAGATCGGATGCAGGGTTACGCCAAGCGGGATACGCTCTGCCAGTTTCGCCAGATGCTGATCAACCGCTTTACCTACATCGACAATATTGGCATCGGTCAGACCGGAAATCGCCAGCGTAAAGGCCGGTTTGCCATTAAAGCGAATGATTTGCGATGGCACTTCAACTTCATCCCGGCGCACTGTTGCAACATCAAAAATGCTTAGTTGCTCGGTTGAGCCCGGTTTTCCAATCCGTAAATTTTCAATTGCCTCAATTGAATCCAGGCCGGGTTTGCTGTTCAGGCGAATCCTTTTGTCACCCACCTGCACCGAGCCGGCTTGTGCTACCGCATTTTCAGTTTGCAGAGTATTGACCACTAACTGCAAAGGCAGACCGATCCCGAGCAAACGCTCATGCGAAATTTCTACGCTGATTTGCTCTTCCGGTTCGCCGGCGGTCTGGACTTTTGCCACCCCAGGCACCGTCAGCATCTCACGGCGTAAAAAAGTAGCCAGCTCGCGTACTTCGCGATCGGAAAAACCGTCAGTTGTCACGGCATAAAAAATACCAAATACATCACCGAAATCATCATTGACGATCGGCTTCATTACGCCGGTGGGCAGGCGAATACTGGCATCATTAACCTTACGCCTGAGCTCATCCCAAATCTGTGGCATCTGACTGCCGTCATACTTATCCTGAATTTGCACCCGGATTTCCGATTTACCCGGCATCGACTTGGAGGTAATACGCTTTAATTGTGATAATTGCTGAATAGCGGATTCCAGCAATTCCGTCACTTCCTCTTCCACTTCCAATGCCGTTGCGCCCGGATAATAGGTCACAATAATCGCCTCTTTCAGGGTAAAGGCCGGATCTTCTAAGCGGCCAATACTGACCAATGCCCAAAGTCCGCCCAAAAAGCACAGCATAATAAACAGCCAGGTATTAACCTGCTTTTCAATTGCATAACTGGCAATCCGCATCAGAAGGCTCCTTAGTAGGCCACAAAGGGCTGCACCTGCTGCCCGGGCTGTAACTGATAAATCCCGGCCGAAACCACCTGCTCGCCCCGGTTCAGGCCACTGAGCACTTCAATCTGTTGCTCACGCACCGTGCCAACCTGTACGGCAATGCGCTGCACAGTTTGGGTTTCGGGCTGATAGCGCCAGACATAAAATTGTTCCGGTGTGGCGGTATCCAGCGCGGATACCGGAATCAACACGGCGCTGTCGGTTGCTACCCGCTCAGTCACCACATTAACCGTCATACCTGGTAATAAATTAACTTCCGGTAAACGCGGCATCGCAAAAGACACCTGATAGGTTTGGGTTAACGGGTCGACTTCGGTAGCATGTTCCCGGTATGCCAGAGGATAACGCTCGGTTGCCGCCTCGGATAAGCGCACTGAAACCAGATAATCACTGCTATCCCTGACCTGGCGCATAATCTGTTCCGGCACGTTAATATGTACACGCAATTCGGAAATATTTTGCACCCGTAACAATGGCGTACCGGCAGCAACAGTGGCAAAACGCTCGACCAGCCGGCGGGTAACCAGCGCATCAAAGGGCGCTTTAAGTTGGGTGTAGTCCAGATTACGGCGGGCATTTTCCAACGCAACCCGGGCAATTTCAAAATTGGTTTGCAGCTGATCAAAGGCAGACGGGGTTAAAATTCCCTGTTCACGCAACGGCTTGCCACGTTCCAGATCTCGACTGGCTTGCGCCAACTGCACTTCAGCCTGCTCGACGGCCAATTGATAGTCTGCCGGGTCCAAGGCAGCCAGCAGTTCTCCGGCAGGCACGACCTGCCCCTGCTGCACCGGTAATTCAGTGACCCGGCCGCCAACCTGAAAGGCTAAATCAACAGTACTCACCGCATCAATACGCCCGACAAAATGCCGGCTATTGGCTTGCTCTTCGCCATTAATGGTATAGAGCTTTACTGTCGGTACTATCGCAGTGGCAGGTGGTGTCGCTTCTGAGCAGGCGCTTAAACCAATCACGAAACTCAAAACCCAGCAGGGTGATTTAATTGCCATCTTCATACTTGTAGCTCCCGTGCCTGTTGCACTAATTGTTGTTCCAGCGCGCTGCGCTCTGCCGTGGTAAAAGGGGATAAATTAAGTAAATCGTGATAAATCAGGGCTTCACAGGCCAGTAACAGCAAGGTTGCCTGCAGTGCATTACCATGTTCAGCCTGAATTTGCTGCAGCACATCCTTATTGTGTTGCTGCACCGGCTGTAACAAAGCTGGCTGCTCTGCGGCCGCGGCCAGAATCGCCATTGCGGTATTGCCGGCAATCTGCCGGGTAAAGTGAGCGCGGGTTTGTAATACCGCCGTCAAGGTCGAGCTTTCTGTGCGCTCTTGCAAGTTACGCTGGCACTCAGCTTCCTCTATCAACTGTTGCACCATGGCACTAATTAACGCCTCTTTACTGGGGAAGTGATAAATCAAACCACCTTTACTGACACCAGCGACTTTGGCAACCGCATCCAGCGTCACTTTACCGGCGCCTTTTTCAGCGGCAACACTGAGTGCGGCCTGAATGATTTGACTGTTAGTCAGTTGAGATTTTTATTCAAGGATAAGCTCCCGTGCCGAGGCCGGATCGAAGCCGCCGTAGCCACAAAAATACCGACCGGTTGGTGCAGTAAATTATTATAGGCGAATCCAGGTAAACCGCAACTGAAGCATTAAAAAATGACTATATTATGGTGAACTTGACTAACACCCGTAAGCGTCCATTTTAGGACGTCCTATTCCCACTTAAGATCGCGCGATAAGCTGTGCACTCATCATAACAGGAGAGTGATATGGCAAAGCGAGCTTACCGCAACGCGGCACAATGGCAGCAATTAATCGACTTATGGCACACATCAGAGCTGAGCATCACTGAGTTTTGCCAAACCCATCAACTGAGCACCATGTCATTTTATAAATGGCGGCAACGCTTGGCTGAGCAAACTGAACAAGCGCCTGTTCGCCAGGATACACAGTTTATCGATTTATCCGCGCTTGCACATCACGGTAACGCTCGCTGGCATATCGTCTTGTCACTGGGTAATGGCGTTGAACTCACGCTTAACCAGCAATAATGTTTATCCCTGCTGCCAACCAAAAAATCTGGCTGTGCACCACACCCGTGGA
>PYVG01000046.1 GCA_003030745.1 Pseudidiomarina aestuarii
CCCGGCACTAAATAAATGCTGTGTGACGAAGCCGATACCGCTATCGGTATTGCCGTTACGATTGGATATCCATCAGCTTCATTGAGTGAGACAATACCTCCTGCTCGACCAAATATATTTGCGTCAATACTTGCATCTATTTCGGTCACTAATTTCTTAGCGACCACTAATCCGCGATTGAAGCTATCCATAAACGCTTGGCCATCAACAGTCTTCGGTGCAATAAGATGCACACTACTCGCACTGCTGTATTGAGGCGACTTTGCGAGCCTATGATATTGATTAGGAAAATATTCAAGCGTCAAAGCTTCCGCGACATGAGATGACATGGGTACAAAGTCTACTTCACCATTAAATAATGCTCGCAACGCTTGTTGATCATTTGCAAACGTTCGCGTACTTCCGAGCAGGGCATCAATATTTTCACCATAACTGTAACCACCGACAACAGCAGCAGTATGACCCTCGATGTCAAAATTATTAGGATAACGCACCCGATCATAAAATATTGCGTTTTCAATAAAAAATACCGGGTCAGAAAAAATGACCCGTTCAGCTCGTTTGACGGTCTTGAAATAGGGGAAAGCAGCTGTAATTTTATTTTGTTCTATAAATTGAAAACTATGATAATAATTTAGCTGTTGCCAATTGGCTTTTATACCAACATCGACTAACGCGATCTCAACCAGCTCGCGCAAATCACCTCTCGATTGCATTAGATCAATATAGGGCGCCCACTCTGCCGTGTAGATGTCGACCTCTCGATCAAATAAGGAAGTCGAGCCTGCCGATTGCGCTGCTAAGAGGCACAAAAGTAGCAAAGTCTTACTTAAGTTTGACATAACTATACAATCCTAAAAGCCCAAGCACCGTGAATACACCTGATAGCATCAGTACATCAGTATTAATCCATGCGATGAAACCCAACACCGCCGAATAACTTGAATCTAAGTACGATAATGTCGGTCGGAGTACGAACTCTCGACTATATGCCGATAACGCTACGACTAACTCTAAAATCGTCAAAAAGCCAATGAATACAAGGATTAAGTCGGTATAAATTGAACTGCGATATTGCTGCTGTCGTTGAACACCCGATATAGCACCTTGGCATAAATCCTCTAAGGTATGAATTGAAGAAGCTAATTTTTCAAAGCGCCAACCTACCAAAATTGCATCTACTCGCTCTCGTTTTTCAAGCTTAAAGTACTTAAGACTCTCATGGTAAAACACATCGTTAGAACGGCTAAACGTCATTGCTGTTTTGAGCAACTGTTCGACAGAGCGTGTTTTTTCTTTAAGTTCCGAGCCTTTCGCTAAAGCCATTTGCAACATTTCTATTGAGCGCTGCCTGGCTGTGTAAAAATATTGCGCAACACGCATAGTGTCTCGTAATTGCTCCTGCTGACTCATGTCTGTGCCAACTATTACATAGTTGAGCCAACACATAGAATATTGGCGCTCGCCACTTAACAACGGTTCAACCTCATCAGATCTTCCCGTATTCGAAAGCCATCGTCTTAAGATAGACTCTGATTCAGACAAAGCTGCAGGATTGATCAACAAACAGCGACTGGTCCAGTAACTCAACTTAGACCAAGGATCGTTGCTCGCTTTTACGTCTGAAAGTAGACTTGAAGAAATACTATGAAGGTACTTATATTGCTGTTTATCCCAGCGCTGAATTTTATCAAACCAAACTAGCAATTCAGGTAACCACTTACCAACAGCGTATTCATTAATTTCGATAATGGTCTGCTCTGTCGCATCCGATTGCGGAAGTTCAAACACCGATTCGATAATTGCAACGCCTCCAGGATAACAGTGAAACGTTAACGTACAATCATGCTCAGGAAGAAACTTCTCAAGTGTAAATAATCGACATTCGACACTATCACAGGCTAGATCATCATATCTTTTATGCTCATCACGAATTCCGAGCGGAACATAATGGCCAAGTTCAAGTGTTGGCGGTACTTGCTCTGCAATTGATTCAATGAAGTCACGATAATGCTCCGAATACTCATTGACCTCGGGCCGAACTGATAATGGATTTCGAATCGGCGTGTACGTCAAAACTTGATAATTCTGCACGTGTCTCTCCCTCTGACTAACGTGCCCAGGCTCCTTGAATTAAAAAGCAATTCACGGATTGGAACAAATTGCTGAGTTTTGAGCTTAACATAAAAAAAAGCGGCACCACAAAATGATGCCGCTTTTATGACTTTCTTATCATTTAAATCGCAAGCGATTAAATCGTTTCTGCGCGCTCTACGATTTCAACCAATGCCCAAGTCTTTGTCTTGGATACTGGACGAGTTTCGCGAATAATCACGGTATCGCCAGTGTTGCATTCATTGTTCTCATCATGAGCATGAAGCTTAGTCGTACGAGTAATATACTTACCGTAGACTGGGTGCTTCACACGGCGTGTTACAGCAACAGTGATAGACTTGTCCATCTTGTCGCTAGTGACACGGCCTTGCACAGTACGAATACGTTTTTCTTCAGCCATTACGCACCTGCCTTCTGAGTCAGAATAGTTTTCACACGTGCGATATCACGGCGCACTTGCTTCAACATATGAGTTTGATTCAGCTGACCAGTCGCTGCTTGCATACGCAGGTTAAACTGCTCACGACGCAAACCCAGCAATTCTTCTTGCAGCTGCTCAACGGTTTTATCATTCAGTTCGTTCGCTTTCATTACATCACCGTCCGAGTTACAAAGGTGGTTTTGAATGGCAGCTTACGGGCCGCAAGCTCAAACGCTTCACGCGCTACTGCTTCCGATACACCATCCATTTCATACAGGACACGACCTGGCTGAATTTGGGCTACCCAATATTCCACACTACCTTTACCTTTACCCATACGCACTTCAAGTGGCTTCTGAGTAATTGGCTTATCTGGGAATACACGAATCCAAATCTTACCTTGACGTTTCACGTGACGCGTCATGGCACGACGAGCCGCTTCGATTTGACGCGCAGTCATACGACCACGGTCAACCGCTTTCAAACCGAAAGTACCGAAGCTGACTTTGTTACCAGATTGCGCCAGGCCACGGTTACGACCTTTGTGAACCTTACGGAATTTTGTACGCTTTGGTTGTAACATTTAGTCTCTCCTTACTTACGGCCTTTAGGGCGTTTCGCTGGAGCTGCTGCAGGTTTTTCTTCAACGGGCATGCCGCCAAGTACTTCACCTTTGAAGATCCAAACTTTAACGCCGATGATACCGTAGGTGGTACCTGCTTCAGCAGTTGCGTAATCGATATCAGCACGGAGCGTGTGAAGTGGAACGCGACCTTCGCGGTACCATTCGGTACGTGCGATTTCTGCGCCGCCTAAACGACCGCTCACTTCAACTTTGATACCTTTCGCGCCTAAACGCATTGCGTTTTGTACTGCACGCTTCATCGCACGACGGAACATGACACGACGGACTAACTGACCAGTGATGTTCTCAGCAACCAGTTGTGCGTCCAATTCAGGCTTACGCACTTCTGAGATGTTGATTTGCGCTGGTACGCCAGTCAACTTAGAAACCGCTTGACGCAGCTTCTCGACGTCTTCGCCCTTCTTACCAATCACAACACCTGGACGGGCTGTGTGGATAGTGACGCGAATGCTCTTCGCTGGACGCTCGATGACGATACGAGAAACTGATGCATTGCTCAGTTGCTTGTTCAACATCTTACGAACCAAGTGATCGCTGTGCAGGTTATCTGCGAAATCTTTCGTATTCGCGAACCAGGTTGAATTCCATGGTTTGGTGATACCTAGGCGAATACCATTAGGATGTACTTTCTGACCCATAACTTATCTCCTAGCTATCTGAAACAACCACAGTAATGTGGCTGGTACGCTTAAAGATACGATCAGCACGACCTTTCGCACGAGGCTTGATGCGTTTCATAGTTGGACCTTCGTCTACTGTGACTTTCGCAACTTTAAGCTCGTCGATGTCAGCGCCTTCGTTGTGTTCAGCATTCGCGATGGCTGACTCCAACACCTTTTTCAGCAGACCAGCTGCATCTTTAGGGCTGTATGCCAGTACTTCCAAAGCTTTCGCTACTGGAAGACCACGAATCTGGTCAGCAACCAACCGGCCTTTTTGCGCAGAAAGTTTGGCAAACTTGTGAATAGCAATAGCTTCCATCTCTCGTCTCCCTTAACGTTTCTTCGCTTTCTTATCAGCGGCATGGCCACGATAAGTGCGGGTTGGTGCAAATTCACCAAGCTTGTGACCAATCATTTCGTCAGAAACGAATACTGGTACGTGCTGGCGACCGTTATGAACAGCAATAGTTAAGCCGATCATATCAGGGATAATCATTGAACGGCGGGACCAAGTTTTAATTGGCTTCTTGTCCCCGGCTTCCAACGCTTTCTCCACCTTATTCAATAGGTGAAGGTCAATAAATGGACCTTTTTTAAGAGAACGTGGCATGTTAAATCCTCAACTCTTATTTGTTGCGACGACGTACGATGAACTTATCGGTACGCTTGTTTTTGCGGGTCTTATAACCCTTCGTCGGTGTACCCCATGGAGTAACCGGATGACGACCACCTGAAGTACGACCTTCACCACCACCGTGTGGGTGATCAACTGGGTTCATCGCCACACCGCGAACGGTAGGACGAACACCACGCCAGCGCGTTGCACCAGCTTTACCCAATTGACGCAGCATGTGTTCTGCGTTGCCGACTTCACCGATGGTTGCACGACACTCTGACTGGATCCGGCGAACTTCACCAGAACGCAGACGTAAGGTCACGTACGCGCCATCGCGAGCCAAAACCTGTACTGAAGCACCAGCTGAACGAGCCATCTGGGCGCCTTTACCAGGCTTCATTTCAATTGCGTGTACAACCGAACCTACTGGAATATTACGCAGTGGCAAGGTGTTACCCGCTTTGATAGGTGCATCAGCACCAGATTGAACTTTATCACCAGCTTTCAGGTTCTTAGGAGCAAGGATGTAACGACGCTCACCATCTGCATACAACACCAAAGCGATGTTTGCAGAACGGTTTGGATCATATTCCAAACGCTCAACTTTTGCTGGGATACCGTCTTTATCACGCTTGAAGTCAATCATGCGATAGTGTTGCTTATGACCACCACCGATGTGACGTACCGTGATACGACCATTATTGTTACGTCCGCCTTTCTTGTTGTTTTTATCCAACAACGGGGCGTAAGGCTTACCTTTGTACAGATCTTCGTTTACCACTTTAACGAGGTGACGACGACCTGGTGACGTAGGCTTACACTTAACTAATGCCATGTGAATTCCTCCTGTTACTCAGCGCCGCCGACGAAGTCGATGTCCGCACCTTCTTTCAGGGTGACATACGCTTTCTTCCAGTCACTACGCTTACCGAAGCGCATGCCTGTACGTTTGGTTTTGCCTTTTACGTTGACAGTGCGAACACCTTCAACTTCAACTTCAAACAACTTTTCAACAGCTGCTTTGATTTCAGTTTTGGTAGCGTTCGTAGCAACTTTGAATACCACAGTATTCGCAGTCTCTGCAGTCATAGTCGACTTCTCAGAAACGTGAGGAGCCAAGATTACTTGAAGTAAACGTTCTTCGCGCATCATGACAATACCTCCTCAAGCTGCTTCACTGCTTCAGCAGTCATCAATACTTTTTCA
>PYVG01000047.1 GCA_003030745.1 Pseudidiomarina aestuarii
GTTCAAGCTCGGTGTCGAGTTCGGCATCAACTGGTTCATCATAAACTGGCGATTCGGTCGCATCAGCAGGCCATAGCAATAATACGGAACGAATGCGGTCAAGTTGTGAGAAAGGTTCGGCGAGTACTTTGGCATACTGCAGCCGCTCGTCACGGTCAATCGATACAATTCGTGCTACTGGGTAGCCTTCTGGGAACACACCACCAAGGCCTGAGCTGAGCAACACATCACCCTCTTCCAATTCGGTGCTGTGCGGGATGAATTTCAATTCGACGCGTTGTAAATCACCAAAACCTTGCGCCAGCACCCGAATATCATTGCGTTCAGCGCGCAATGAAATGGCATGACTTTGATCGGCTAAGAGTAAGATTCGTGCGGTATTGCGGCCGACACTGAGCACTTGTCCAACAATGCCGCGATCATCCAATACTGGCTGGCCTTCATACACACCGTTTGCGAAACCTTTGTTCACAACCACTTGGTGAGAAAACGGGTCGGTGGCAACAGCAACCACCTCGGCGACCATACGCCGTGAGGTTTGGCGCACATCGGAGCCAAGTAATTGTCGTAACCGGGCATTTTCATTTTCGAGAAAATTAAGGCGTTGCACCGCCATTTGCAATTCTTGCAGCTCCTGCGCCAGGGCTTCATTTTCTTCGCGCAATGCTGAACGGGTTTGTGCCAAATACACCAACCGGTCGAGCACCTGCTCAGGCAGTACTGCTAAATATTGAACGGGAGCAACCAGGGTGCTTAAAAACGAACGCACCGGCTGCATGGTATTGAGCCGGTGGTCGAGAAAAATCATGAGGGCAGCAAACGCCAGCGTGAGTAGCAGGCGTGTACGGAGTGTGGGACCTCGTTCAAACAGCGATTGCATGCAATCGCCTACTCGTAACTAAAAAGGTCACCGCCGTGCATATCGATCATTTCCAGAGCTTTACCGCCCCCGCGCGCTACACAGGTCAGCGGGTCATCAGCAATAATGACTGGAATGCCGGTCTCTTCCATGAGTAGACGGTCAAGGTCACGCAATAGTGCGCCACCGCCAGTCAACACCATACCGCGTTCAGAAATGTCTGACGCCAATTCAGGTGGTGACTGTTCCAGAGCAACCATCACAGCGCTCACAATGCCTTGCAGTGACTCTTGCAGAGCCTCTAAAATTTCGTTGCTGTTGAGGGTAAACGAGCGTGGTACCCCTTCAGCTAAGTTACGCCCGCGCACTTCAATTTCGCGCACTTCGTCGCCTGGGAACGCCGAACCGATTTCATGCTTGATGCGTTCCGCAGTAGCTTCACCAATTAGTGAGCCGAAGTTACGGCGAATATAATTCACAATGGCTTCGTCAAACTTATCGCCACCAATACGTACCGACGATGAGTACACCACACCATTCAATGAAATGATGGCGACTTCAGTTGTACCACCACCGATATCCACAACCATAGAGCCGGTTGCTTCAGAAACGGGTAGACCCGCACCAATTGCCGCAGCCATTGGTTCATCGATGAGATGCACTTCACGCGCACCAGCACCGAGTGCAGATTCGCGAATTGCACGACGCTCAACTTGGGTAGAACCACAAGGGACACACACTAATACACGTGGGCTTGGGCGGAAGTAGTGGCTGTCATGTACTTGCTTGATGAAGTGCTGCAGCATTTTCTCGGTGACATAAAAGTCGGCAATAACGCCATCTTTCATGGGGCGAATGGCCTTAATATTACCCGGAGTTCGACCCAACATTTGCTTTGCAGCATGACCGACAGCAGCCACACTTTTCGGCCCGCCTGAGCGTTCTTGGCGAATCGCAACGACCGATGGCTCGTTCAACACAATACCCTCGTCTTTGACATAGATGAGTGTGTTTGCTGTTCCTAAATCGATCGACAGATCGTTGGAGAAAATACCCCGAAGTTTCTTAAACATGGACTGGCCAATCCCTACTTAATAATTTTTATGCGTGATTCTGATGTTGCTATGCAGCGCACAGTGGTTGATCACCACACTTTAGCAATGTGGGCTTCGTACGGCAAGCAGCGAGGGACGTATATTACCACGGTTTTACCGATTCATTACCAACCCAATTCACGTTGATAGATAATTCGATCATTTCCGCGGAATACACCAAATTCAATCGGCGCACACGGATTCAATTCTGGACTGATTGCAGGGCTGCAATCGTCGTCCCAATTGAACTGTAACCAAGGTAGGCCGATATCATTCAGATTCAAAACCCAATCAAAGGTTCCAGATAACCCTTCAACAGCAGTTTGTCCCAACAATAATGGTTCTGAAGTGGTGGCAGTACCGTCATTCATTGCCGTCGCGACCAGCGCCTGCGCCTCTAGATCGGTAGCCGTTAAACTCTCGTCCGAGACAAAATTCTGGAAGCGCGTTGCTTCCGGCTGCAGCCATGCATCGCTGTATAAAGTGCTGTCATCGCGGATGTTATTCACAAAGCCCGCACCGTCGAAATACTCAATAGTAAAATCTAATTCTAGGGTATCATTCGCTGGACCATAACTTGGCAAGAGTCTGAGTCTGCCATCCAGTAACTCGGTGCCTTGCAACGGTGTAAACACATAGCTCAGGCAACTTCCCGCAGCACTCGTTTTTACACAGACATCATCACTATCGGTCAAACTCGCTGCTGGCAGCGTTAGTTCTGCACACGCCTGAAATGGCGCGCTATACACAGCTGGATCTTGGGCATACATCAAACCCGCCTCAGTGGTCAGCGACGCAATAAACTCGCCGTCCACATCCGTATCTGTCCCGCTATTAATGGTCGCACTCGAGGCACCAAAACCTGTCAAAGCAAAGGGTCCTTGCGCGTCACAACCGGTGGAATGCGCATAACTACGCAGCGACCAGTCGGGTGTGTATTTGAAAAAGCCATCGCGATAATTCGTGATTGGCGTGCCTTGTACCGAACGCGGCACGAATAACAACTCAGGAAAGTCACTCGATAGAACTAGAGGTTGTCCAACGTAGGTAAAATCATCTTGCGCGTTTATAAATGTAGGTTGCACCACCTCACCAGCGGTAAAGTATGCAGGGTAGAAACGACCTGTCGGAACGCTAGTGCCAGTTACGTCCGCTGATCCTAAGTACGAGTTACCCATTTGCGATGCGAAAATTTCGATAACACCAATATCACTGTAACGTGCTTCTGTCGTTGAAAATGTCGCCGTCCCGGAACCTTCAAAGGCCAACGCAGTATCTAGAGTAATCACGCCACCCGCACCTGTCGGAGCAACATAATTCGGCGTCAGATTAAGTTGCGGCATTTGCTGCGGCAACTCGTTGCCATAGTTTGGAGTTTCGACTCCTTGAAAATTCACCGCAGTGATAGCGAGTGGGAAGTTCTCTCCTGCCATTTTGTATTTGGGCGCGACACTATAATCAGCGCTAAAAGCCGATACATCAGCAATACCCTCCGTACTAATGACAAATGCGTAGGGACGCACGATGACATCATCATCCAACGAGCCCAGCAACGTTGCATTGGTTGCTACTGTTTTTTGCGCAGAGAAATTAATTGCTCCGGCATCTGGATAAGTCAACGGAATAGTCGCAATACCGCCAGAGAAGGTAGTGTTGAGCGTCGTAAATGTGGGTAACTCGGCAATCGGATCACCGCCGCTCGTTACCTGTTCGAGACAAGCTGTTGGGTTCGTGCACTCCATCCCCAACTGAATGGTTTGATTACCGTCTAATGCTGCAGCGCAAGCGCCGGTATTATTATCAGTGCGGACTGCCTGCACCGTTAGGTTGAAGCCGACACCCGCTTGAGCTGCTGTCGGTGCGTTGAGAATAAAGCCTGTATCAGTAAATGCAATTTGGCAATTGTTACTGCCACCCAAGTCACAGGTGGTTGGGTTGGTTGCGGTATCAGAAGTAGTCAACGATAAGGTATAGGTTTGTGGCAGCGGTACGGATAAATTTACCGTCACCGCACCGGTACCAGGAAACGACCCACTGGCGGTAAACTGATTTGCGCCCTGAGTTGCGGTCAGCGTAAAGGTGCCTGTATTGTCACCGAGCGTCGAACACGCGGCATCTTCGCAAGGTCGAATCGTGATAGATTCAGCTAAACAAGTTAAACCGTTGCCATCATGGACAATCTCAAACCGATCGAGTCCTCCGCCTTCGAAACAGCCACCTTCGTTATCATTGACGTCACAAGATTGACCGGCATCACCGTAATTACTGCCTTCAGGAGCATTGATATAGCCGTCGACTGTACCGTTATTGTTGACCGTACCATCGGCATTAATGTTGCCGTTTACCGTGCCATTGTTATTGACAGTACCCTCAGCGTCGATACTGCCGTTAATAACAGTGTTTCCACCATTGATATTAATATTGTCCCCTTGGACATCACCATTTACTTCGTTATTCTGGCCAAAGTTAATATTCCCAGCGTCAATATTACCGTTCACCGTGACATTAGTTCCGGTGTTAAGCGTTCCGGAAACAACAACGTCACCATCGATATTTGAGTTGTTACCTAAATTCAAATTGCCAGATACGACCAGTCCACCGTTGTAGTTGGTATTGTTGCCCGAATTAATATTCCCGCTAACGGTTATGTTGGCATTAATGATATTGCCGCTATTTCCAGGATTCAGATTGCCCGCTACTGTAATAGTAATATCGGCTGGCACTCCGGCGACGTTGATGTCCGTGCCCCCGAGTGAGAGGTCGCCCGATATCTGTAAAATAAGAGTGCCGGCAAAATCAACTTCAACATCATTGTTGTTGCCATTGGGAAGATTTAAGTTGCTAGGACAAGAAACCGTATCGATGCCGTTAAAGGAACAGTTGCGAAATGGGTTATTCCCTGGCCCAGAACCTGCTTGTTGCGGAATGGTGTATGTTGCAGCCGTCGCGCTACCAACAAATATCACCACAACGACTAAAACGAACCACTTAATCATTCGCATCAGTCGCCTCCGTCAAAATTCGGCGAGTGTAGGTTTCAGTACCCAATTCACAACTGCCCTCGGCTTCTAATCGATACAAGGTAGCACTCAGTTCGGTCACCACAATTTCCGCGCAACTGACTTCTGCACTGCAATTCCGTAAGCCCTCGGAGTCAAATGCTGGAATGGTGGTTACGCTGCAATCAGCAACGCCACCACCTACCGGGAATAACTTCAACAGGGCTTCTTGAGTTGCACTTTTTGCAGCAAAGTTAGCTCGTGCACCACCCACATTGGCGACGGTGGCACTGCTAGCACTGCCAAACAAACTGTAGAGTGCAA
>PYVG01000048.1 GCA_003030745.1 Pseudidiomarina aestuarii
TCGTGCCTATCCGGACTACACACCACTGCTCATCGGCTTAGCTATTGGTGCTTATGGTTTGACGCAAGCAGCACTGCAAATTCCCGCTGGTCTGCTATCTGATCGCATCGGGCGACGCCCCGTGATTATTGGTGGGCTGTTGATTTTCGCTGCCGGTAGCATGATTGCAGCGACCGCCGATACACTCACGGGCGTCGTGATTGGCCGCGCGTTGCAGGGGTGTGGCGCTATTGCGGCAGCTATTTTGGCATTAGCTGCCGATGTCTCACGTGAGTCCCAGCGCCCGAAAGTCATGGCCATAAATAGCAATCACCGGCATGATCAAAAACAGCCCTAACATCCGTAACCCAAAGACAGTCGCGAGCGCTCCCGCTGCTCGCCGCTCGAGTGGAGTTAGGTGTTGTTCTGATTGGGTTCGGGACATGCCATGCTCACTACGCTGGAAAAAATCGTTGGTGATTGTACCAGAACCAACCGTCTGTGCGATAATGCTCGTTTGTTTTGCAACGGGTTCTCGCTTGAACCCTCGGAGAGAAGTCTGACTATGGATAAAATTGAAGTACGCGGTGCCCGCACGCACAACCTGAAAAACATCCACGTCACTATTCCACGCGATAAATTAGTCGTTATTACCGGCCTCTCAGGCTCCGGAAAATCGTCACTCGCTTTTGATACTTTGTATGCCGAGGGCCAGCGCCGCTACGTTGAATCATTGTCTGCGTATGCGCGCCAATTCTTATCGCTGATGGAGAAACCAGACGTTGATGGTATTGAAGGCTTGTCGCCCGCTATTTCCATTGAACAAAAGTCGACTTCACATAACCCGCGTTCAACCGTGGGCACCATTACCGAAATTTATGACTACCTGCGCTTGATGTTCGCGCGGGTTGGCGAACCCCGTTGCCCGACACATGATGTCGCGTTAGCTGCGCAAACCATTTCGCAGATGGTCGATCAGGTCATTGCCATGCCCGAGGGCGAGAAGCTCATGATCTTGGCGCCGATTATTCAAGACCGCAAAGGTGAGCACACCAAAGTACTTGAGAACCTCGCGGCGCAGGGTTTCATTCGCGCACGTATTGATGGCGAGCTCTGCGACCTCAGCGATCCACCCAAACTGGAACTCCAGAAAAAGCACACTATCGAAGTAGTCGTGGACCGGATTAAAGTTCGCGAAGGACTGGAGTTGCGCCTCGCCGAGTCTTTTGAAACCGCGTTGGAACTGAGCGGCGGCACCGCTATTGTGGCGCCAATGGATGCTGACTCGAAGCTGGTTAACATGATTTTCTCGGCTAACTTCGCTTGCCCACATTGCGGCTACAGCATGCAAGAACTCGAGCCGCGGTTGTTCTCATTTAATAATCCAGCCGGTGCGTGTGGCAGTTGTGATGGTCTCGGTATTGAGCAATTCTTTGACCCAGAACGCGTAGTCACGAATGCCGAACTGAGTTTGACTGGCGGTGCGATTCGCGGCTGGGACAAGCGCAATTTCTTCTATTACCAAATGCTGCAGTCACTCGCGAAGCACTATAAATTTGATCTGAACAAGCCGTTTGAAACGCTCACCGATGATCAGCGGCAAGCCATCTTATTCGGCAGTGGTCGCGATGAAATTGAATTCGTTTATATGAACGACCGCGGTGATCGCGTGGTTCGTCGCCATGCATTTGAAGGCATTATCCCGAATATGCAACGCCGCTATCGTGAAACCGATTCACAAGCGGTGCGCGATGAGCTGGCGAAGTATCTCGCTTCACAACCATGTAAAAGTTGTGGTGGTGCACGTTTACGTGAAGAAGCGCGGCATGTGTTTGTCGAGAATACGACACTGCCACAAGTAGTCGACCGCTCTATTGGCGATGCGTTGGAGTTCTTCCAGACGCTGCAATTAGATGGTCAGCGCGCCAAAATTGCTGAGAAAATCCTGAAGGAAATTAACGATCGCCTCGGCTTCTTAGTGAATGTCGGTCTGAATTATCTGAGCCTATCGCGCAGTGCGGAGACACTCTCGGGTGGAGAAGCGCAACGTATCCGCTTAGCATCACAAATTGGTGCGGGTTTGGTCGGCGTGATGTATGTACTGGATGAGCCCTCTATTGGCTTACACCAACGTGACAACGAACGATTACTGAAAACACTGACGCATTTGCGCGATCTCGGCAATACCGTCATTGTGGTCGAACACGACGAGGATGCGATACGAGCCGCTGACCATGTTATCGACATTGGTCCTGGTGCTGGTGTGCATGGTGGCCAAATTGTCGCACAGGGGCGCTATGAGGACATCCTCGATGCCGAAGGTTCATTGACGGCTGACTATTTGTCAGGACGTAAGGCTATCGCCATTCCTGAGCAGCGTCATAAGCCGGGTAAGCAATGGCTGACCTTGTCGGGTGCCACAGGCAATAACCTCAAGGACGTTGAAGTGAAACTTCCGATTGGTTTGATGACCTGTGTCACTGGCGTTTCCGGCTCAGGAAAGTCGACCCTGATCAACGATACGCTCTTCCGTATCGCGCATCGTGAATTGAATAAGGCAACAGTAACGGAGCCGGCACCGTACAAGAAAATTGATGGCATGCAGTTCTTGGATAAAGTGGTGGATATCGACCAATCACCGATTGGCCGTACGCCGCGCTCGAATCCTGCCACCTACACCGGTATCTTCACCCCAATTCGCGAACTCTTTGCGGGCACTGAAGAAGCGCGCTCACGTGGCTACAAGGTTGGACGTTTTAGTTTCAACGTCCGCGGCGGACGCTGCGAGGCCTGCCAAGGCGACGGCATGATCAAAGTAGAGATGCACTTCTTACCTGACGTGTATGTGCCGTGTGATGTCTGTAAAGGCAAACGCTACAATCGTGAAACCTTGGAGATTCGTTATAAGGGTAAAAGCATTCACGAAGTTTTAGAAATGACAGTGGAAGATGCACACGAGTTCTTTGCGCCTGTACCTGCTATTGCGCGCAAATTGCAGACGCTGATGGATGTTGGTCTCAGCTACATTCGTTTGGGCCAATCAGCCACAACGTTATCAGGTGGTGAAGCACAACGCGTGAAGCTCTCGCGTGAGCTGTCCAAACGTGACACGGGCAAAACTCTTTATATTCTGGATGAGCCGACTACCGGTCTGCATTTCCACGATATTCAGCAACTGCTCGCGGTATTGCACCGTTTACGTGACCACGGCAACACCATTGTCATTATCGAGCATAACCTTGATGTGATAAAAACCGCAGATTGGATCATCGATTTAGGTCCGGAAGGCGGCGGTGGTGGCGGTGAGATTTTGACCGCAGGTGCGCCAGAAGATATTGTGACTTGTGAGCGTTCGCATACGGCACGCTTCTTAAAGCCATTATTAGCCAAGTCTGCAAAAGGATAGAATGACCAACGATGTGATCAGCGGCGGGCAGCCTATTCATGCTCCCGATAACCTACAGCCTTTGCTGGAGTCGATTCTTCAGCAAGCGCTCACGGTGAACGATGGTAAAGTTGCTGATTACATTCCTGCCCTTGCCGAAGTGAAATCCGATTACTGCGCATTAACCGTGGCAACGCTGGATGGCAATGTGATTTCAGTCGGTGACGCGGATAAAGCGTTCTCCATTCAGTCGATCTCGAAAGTGTTTGGACTCATGTTAGCCATGGAACGCGTGGGCGACTCACTGTGGGAGCGAGTGCAAATGGAGCCTTCCGGGCAACCCTTTAACTCGATTGTGCAGCTCGAATGGGAACAAGGAATTCCGCGTAACCCGATGATTAACGCAGGCGCGATTCTGATCAGCGACGTGCTGGTGAGTCATTACTCTGCTAGTAAATCAGCATTATTGAGCATGGTGCGCGGACTCTGCGGCAGTGAAGAGGTGTACGTCGATTATCGCGTGCATGAATCGGAACGCGAGCACGGTGCCAGAAACTCGGCTCTCGCCTACCTGATGAAGAGCTTCAACAACATTGAGTCTGACGTTGAAGAAGTCCTCGACCACTATTTTTGGCAATGCGCGTTGACCATGTCGACCGAACAATTGGCGCGTAGCATGGCATTTTTGGCGAACCGCGGTAAGTGCCCACACAGCGGACGTCAAATAACCTCCCATCGTGATTCGCAACGCATTAATGCATTACTCAGTACGAGCGGTATGTACGACCAATCTGGACAGTTTGCCTTCACCGTCGGATTGCCGGCGAAGAGTGGCGTTGGCGGTGGTATTATCGCGATTGTGCCAGACTACGGCGTGATCGCCGCCTGGAGCCCACCACTGAATAGTTACGGCAACTCCGCCCGTGGGATGTTTATGATTCGTGAACTGGCGAACAAGCTGGGGCTGAGTGTGTACTAAGTGACGGTGAATAGGGAATAGTGAACAGTGAAAAGATAGGGAATAGTGAACAGGTAATGGAAAGAGACTCGGTTCACTGTTTACTGTTCACTATTTACTGTGATTTTCAGCAACTCGTTGAGATTGAGCTTCTTCAAAAGCTGTTCGAGTTTGCTTGCCGCTAGTCCCTTCTTTTCGTTGACCACTGCTGCGAGTTCGAAGCGGTCGTAGGGTTCCTTGGCAATCAGTAGTTGTTGTTGGGTCTCTGCTGGAATCATGGCTTCGATGTAATCGTCATACAGCATGATCAAATCAAGCCGTTTGTTTAGTAGCATTTTCAGATTCGTACTGTGCGAATGCGAGAGATAGATACCGTATTCATTTTCCAACACGCCATTGTCGGTAATATTCCCCGCAAAGGGATAATGGTATCCGACTAGGCCACCAAACTTGAGTCCAGTCTGGGTGAAAAATGATTGATCACGATCTGGTTCTTTCAACGCGACAAAACGTTCATATCCAAGTTTAATCGGTTGTGTTGTTGCCACCGCATAATCCGCTTTCTCGGCCCAACCCCACTTTTTATCTTCGAATAGAATTAGGCTGCAGCAGCCCTCCGCACTCAATGCATCATATCGCGCATTCGGTGCCACATGCTGCAGGACAAATTCATACTCGTCTTGCTCCGCATTCAATGCCGCTATTAACTGACCGCTCATATGATTCGCGGTGTTCTCAGAAAAGTACGGAGGAAACTCATAGGCAGCGACATAGATGGTCTGCTGAGCAGCCACAGTCATAGACACAACAAACAGAAATAATGGAGTTATGCGCTTAATCACTATAGAGATGTAAATTTTATGTGGTTATTTAGCTATAGTCGAATGAAGCCAAGATGATGTCAACCTTTTTGACGACCGGAGTGAAAAGTGAATAGGGAACAGGGAATAGAAAGACCAAACACAAAAAAGCCAA
>PYVG01000049.1 GCA_003030745.1 Pseudidiomarina aestuarii
ATTGTCACTCACGTAGTAGTACACCATGTTGTTGGGCAGTAATACCACGCCAATACCACCAAAGCCTGACATGTAGGGAACCCAACTGTTGCTAGGGCAACTGATAATACTGGATGCGCCCAAGTCATAGGCCCAGAAACCATACCGATAACGACTACTCGATGTGCCCGTGGTGACGCCGCCATTGCTGGTGGTCTGCATGGCATCAGCGAGCATAGTCGGATCGAGTACCTGTTGCGAGTCCACTACCCCGTCAGCGATGCTAGCGAAGCGTCCCAGTTTCAGGAAGTCATCGCTGAGTAAACTGAGTCCGAAGCCGGCCCATGGCATAGCCACGGTGTCGTAGCTGCGGCGGGTGCCGTAGCTCATTGGGCTGAGCTCTAATGGCTGCCACAAATCAGGGACTAGCAAGTCGTTGTAATAATCAGCGGTGCTGCCTTCTTGTTGCTGATAGAAGGCTTGCATACCAGCACTTAAGATATAAGTGTCGGAGCTGTGATACACAAATAAAGAACCGGGTGTCGACTTGCGCGGATAATGACAAGCATGACTGATTTTGTCAGCATGCGTCGCGGTCAAAAAGAAGTCGTTGACGGTTTCAGTCGAGCCTTCATCGACCGAATCACCCGAGGAGTCATAATTACCCGTCACCATGCCAAGCGCATCAGCAAAGGTCACATCACTCCAACGGCTCGTTGGACATTGACTGACATAATCACTGACAATGAGATCTTTTTGCGAACCACTGTAGCGATTCTCGAGCGTCATCAACGCGTAGCCGCCCACCACCGACTTCGCTGTGGAATAAGACGGCAACGCCATCACATCACAGAATGGATAATCGCCCTGCCGCGTGGCACAAGCGCCCTGATAATGCACACCGTTGTAATAAACGCCATAAGCACTGCGATGACTGGCAGACTGATCACTACCAATTGCACTGACGCTCACGCCAGAACTGGGGTAATCGGTCGCCAATGCGCTCAGCGGCTTCACTGGGATGCGCGCTGCTTTTTCGGCCTCATAGGCACTGATCACAGCACTCGCTGAACTGATGGTTTGCGGGTCATAGTCGGCGGCGAGCTTGCCATGGAGGTTGTACTTGAAGTACTGACAGGTTTCCTGCGCAACTTGATACGCCACCTCGGAGATGCTGCCATCATCCTTAAACAAGAACGTCATGACGCCATTATGTATACAATTGGCATTGACCTCTTGCAGCGCAAACGGCAGCGCCACGCGGCTATAACCTTGATCTCCGGTTTCCTGCCACACGCGGCCTGGCGATAAAATCAAATCCCACGACGGATGCCCAGTCTGAATCAACTGCCGCTCGAGCGGCAACAAATGGGTGCCATGCTGCACAAACTCATAAGCAAAGCTCGGCAGAGTCTCTGGCGTGGTATAGGCACTCGCAAGACTAGTGCCCTGTTCACTGAGCGTGCCCGCCTCAATAGTCAGCGTCAGCGTCCCACTGAAAGTATTCGTTGGATTCGCAGCTTCCGCAGGCACCGCATAATGCTGATAATTCACCAGCCCCACCTGCTGAGTCCCCAGCAACTGCGTCGCCGTCAAGCTGGTCCGACCGGTGTCTCCATCCCCATTGAAGCAATCATAGTCACAGGTGCCGGGGTCTGGATCTGGCTCCGGGTCTGGGTCGGGTTCGCCGCTGATAGCCGAACCGGTAAGCAACACGTTATCGCCATAGCAATAATTGCCATACAAGGTATAGGCGCGGAAGCGCACGCGAACGTCGGCATTGTCATCCAGCCCACTGGTTTGGTTGCCAGTGGTAAAGCTGCCGTCATCAGCACCGTTACCTAAAGTGACGAGCGACTGCCATGACTGTCCGGCATTGCTGGACACTTCGGCATAACAAAAGTCACCATTGACGAGATACAACGCACCTAAATCCATACTGAGCTGCACATTCTCATAGCCGCTAGTATCGACGGCGATTTCTGCTTGTCGCAGACCATCGAGTCGCAGCGACAGATTCCCCTGATAGGTATTGATCTGGTCGTTGCCATCACCGCTCACTGTCCAGTTGGCATAGCTGCCATCTTGGAAATCATCGCTAAATAAGCCACCAGAGCTGGTGATGGGATCACCAGTGAGCAACACATTGTCACCATAGCAATAGTTGCCAAACAAGGTATTTGCACGGAACCTCAGACGCACATCTGTGAGATCATCTAGCCCCGCTGCGACGGTTCCGGTCAGAAAGCTGCCATTGTCCTGACCATTGCTGACGGTTTGGACATTGCTCCAGCTCTGTCCACCATTGGTGGAATACTCGGCATGGCAAGAATCACCACTAACCAAATACAAGCCACCAAGATCCATACTCAGCTGAACATTCTCATAACCACTGGTGCTCAGTTGCCACTGCGCCTGCCTAAGGCCATCCAGCCTCAGCGAATAATTCCCCAAATACAAATTGGCTGTGTCAGTGCCATTACCACTAAGGGTCCAATTGGCATACTCGCCATCCTGAAAATCATCACTCGCCACGGTATCGGCGTGCGCACTAGGCACAGCTACTGCCGCCACGAGGTACAAACAAACTGCAAAAGGTACAAACGTATTCATGCGTTTCATAACCTGCATCCTGTTCAAAAAATATGCAGGATTACCATGCCACCCACTCTGGCTCCCCCATAGAGCCAGTTCCCACCAATCGATAGAACCAACCGCTGGGCTGGGCTGGGCCACCTAGACAACTCGGAGATGCAACAATAGATTGCCGATACCTACGATATCTATTCATTCACAAATAAAATAGAAACTAGAAACTCCATAATCAAGATTAGTACCCATGTTGGGCAGTCCCTTGGGAAAATGTGTACATACGCGTCAAATATGAAAGAAAGGGGGGGGGGCTGGTGCAGCAAATATGCCGCAGGAATTTCCATATCTGCGGCACCTGAACCAAAAATTTTCAAGGTCCTCTGAATACACGTCCTACTGACGAAATGTAAACAGTGAGCAGCTACTAGCTACTGGCTACTGGTCACTAGGATTTTTCAGTTCACCGTTCACTATTCACCGTTCACTCAGAGGTATGGCGCCATGACTTTGAGGAAGGCGTCGCGGCGAGCGCGCCGTTCGCGGGCGCTGGGTGGATTTTTGAGCTGGGCGTTGATCAGCTCCACGAACGGACGCGATAGTTCTAGCCGATACAGCACCACAAATAGACAGTGGGTACTCACCGAGTGGCCGCGTTCGAGGCGCGATATGGTGGCGCGACTCGAGTTCGCAAGAAATGCTAAGTCGTCTTGGGTGGCAACGTGACGGCGTTCCAGCCGAATCAGTTCTCCTAGTTTGCGAGCAAGCTCCTCCGCCTCATCTGCAAATAGCGTATTGTTCTCGAAATCGTAGTACTCATCTTCAAAGCCAATCATCGCGCGCCCCGCCCACCAAAAGCATAAAGCCTAGCTCCATAAAACCAGCCTGTCTGTAAGCCGCAGGCTGACATCCACGTGCGCAGCCGCGCAAAATCAAACCCCAAATTAGGGGGTTGGCGCAATCTCACAACGCAGTCTATGCTTTTTCAAAAAATGGAGCGCCAGCCATGCGTTTGATTCTAATCTCTTTATTACTAATTAGTTTCCCCCTGTGGGCGCAAAGCAACTTGCAGCCCAAGATCAATGAATTCGATCAGCTACTTGCGCAGCAACAGCAAGCCCAAGCCATTGAGCTGGCGGCGCAATTACATCAGCAGCATCCGCAAGACCCAATAGCGCTGATGCTGCAAGGACGAGCGCTAGCTATGCAAAATCAGCTACCGCAAGCTACGCAGTTGTTCCAACAGGCAATTGAGCAAGATCCAACTCAGGTAGCGCCTCACTTCTTTCTCGCCCAGATCTATCAGAACCAAGGCAATTTCGCGCAGGCAGCAGAGGAGCTGCGAATCTATCTCAATGAACACCCCAACGATAATTACGAGCTCACCTATATTGAGCTGTTAGCACGCAGCAATCAGCCGGCGAGAACGCTTGCCTATTTGCAGCATCGGCTGGATCAACAATCGAGCAAGCAGCAGCGCGAACAACTGCAACAGCAGTTGCAGCCCATCTATGCTTGGGCTGCAAACATCCTGTTTCGTGGACCGCTCATTTATCCCAATAATCCTGAGCAACTAAGTGGATTGCAGTCCACCCTCAATGCCATGGAGGCAATCACCAACCGCGGGCTGATGCTCGATCTTAATGACGGCGATTGGGTAGTGGATACGAACTTGTTTGCGCCTCAAATAGAGCTAGGTCGCTACGAAGACATTCAAAATATTTATGCCGCCGTGGCATGGGCAAACCTAGCGAATATTCCTAAGTCGTATGAATTCATCCTAGAAATTCGGAATTCGAATGCGCGCACAGTCGGTATGATTCGTGTTGCCGAAGCACTGGCGCCAGCGGCACCCGCGTTAGCCCGCGAGTGGCTCCGTATGGCTGAGAGCTGGCACGAACTGGTGGTTCGCAACACGAATTTCGCAGAGCGCAATACCGCGATTTCTGACTATGATCTGTTGCTTGGCTTTGAAATCCAAGCGAGCCCACTCATGAAAATTAATACGCAGACAGCCGTTCGTGGTGAAATACTTCGCGTCTTGTTTCATCACTTCCCAGATGAATTCATCGAATTGCAAGCAGCCAATAACCTTCATGCAGTGAACAATGTGAATACGCTAATGCCACGATTGGTCGCACATAAAGAGTTTGATGCGGCGCTCGAACTATTTGATGCAACGACTATTTCTCCCGAAAACGCCACGGAGTTGAATCGAGGTCTATTGTTTGCGGATAGACGCGATGATGCCGAGCGTGTGACCGCTGCAATGATTGAGCGTTTTGAGAACCCGCCACCCAATGATACGGAAATAACAGGCGAGCAATTGCTTCGCCAATATAGTTATATGGCAACAGACTGGGCTGAATTTTATGGTGTTGCCGGTGCTGTAAAATTGGTGATGTTACAAA
>PYVG01000004.1 GCA_003030745.1 Pseudidiomarina aestuarii
CACGCCGTTCTTGGCCTGACTTGCGCCCCCAAAACACGCCCACCGGAACCAGTTGAACTGATACGCTTGAGTCACGTTCATGAGCTTGAAGCAGTTGCTGGAATTCATCGACAGCGGCTTCGGCTTGCTGGGTTTCCGAAGGAGCCACGTACATGAGTCGCGCAAAAGATTGCCCATTAATCAATAACGGCTCATCGATGCTTGGCAAGTTCGCTTGAACCAAGGCAGCTCGCGCAACCAAATGGTCCGCTGCGGACGTTGAACGCATGATGTAAACCACTTGCTTGGTGCCGACTACAGATTGTTCGGTATCACGATCGAGAATAATCTCAAATCGAGTTAACAACCGAATCGGCCAGTACAGCACTGTTCGCCAAAAAGCCTGCAACCTCATTCAACGTCCTCATCAAAGTAAACGGTGACAGCATAGCACCAATAGCCGGCTATTCTGCCAGAAAAACTGCCATGACTAAATATTTGGCAATTTACTAGAAAAAAAGTTGCGAAATGAAAACACCTGTATATACTCACAGTATCACTGTATAGATACACAGGTAATTATATGCGTCCCTTAACACCGCGTCAGCAAGAAATCTTGACCCTTATTAAAGATAACCTTGATGCCACTGGTATGCCGCCAACGCGGGCTGAAATAGCAACACGCTTAGGGTTCAAATCAGCAAACTCTGCTGAAGAACATCTGAAAGCGCTCGCTAAGAAAGGTGTGATTGAGATGCTACCCGGTATGTCGCGAGGTATTCGCATTATTGGCGATGAAGACGAGATGCCAGATGGTTTGCCATTAATTGGTCAGGTGGCTGCAGGTGAACCTATTTTGGCGCAGCAACACATCGAAAGTCATTATCGTGTCGATGAGAATTTGTTTAGACCTCATGCTGATTTCCTATTACGAGTACAAGGCATGAGTATGAAAGATATTGGTATTTTGGATGGTGATTTGCTCGCCGTGCATAAGACTCAAGAAGCTCGAAATGGTCAGATCATCGTTGCCCGTGTGGATGATGACGTTACCGTGAAGCGGTTCGAGCGCAAGGGAAATACCATTTTATTACACCCAGAGAACGAAGAGTTTTCGCCAATTCAAGTGGATTTAACCCAGCAATATTTTACGGTCGAAGGGTTAGCGGTTGGCGTGATTCGCAATGGAGCTTGGTTATGAGAAACTTTGATTCAGCTTACACAGCACAACAATTTTTAGAAACCGTTGAAAGTACGCCTTGGAGTGGACAAGAGTCAGCACAGTTAGCTACTCATCAGTTTAATGATGTATTGCCACGCATTCAGGCATTAGCCATGCGCACAAGCGAATGGATTACCGTCATCGGCGGTACCCGCCAAGTCATCGATGCGATGGTACAAAGCGGCATCAGCCGTGCTCGCATTCGCTGGGTAGCAGGTAAAACGCAAGACCAGCGCGAATGGGCGACTGAACAAGCTTTACTGGCAAGCACCAGCAGCGTCGTATTGAGCTGGTTAGAAGAATTATCGCCACGCATGCAGCAACGTTTGAAGATGGCGAGCAAAGTAAGTCATACCCACAGTTTTGTGTTTAACGCGCTTCCTTCACTTACCCCACTCCACTAAGTCTGCGAGTGAAGGTTGTCCTTCGGGCTGCTTCGGCAGCCCTTTTTTATGCATGTTTTTTCTCTTATCCTTAAATTTTCTTAACTTTGGCGGTGGCTTTTTCGTCACGTCATGGTATTTTGTTCCAGCAGCTTACTGCTAACACAAAAACAAATAATAAGACTGATACAAAACAACAAAGGGTTAGTGGGGAAAGCGATTTTTCCTTTACCAGAAATGCTGTTCCTTTTTCTGCTCACCTCTTTGTTCTTCAGGCTCGCACTTCGGTGTTTTCGTGGTAGTCCACGTCGGAAGAATGAGAGGAGATGTCGCGTGAGAACGAGACTCATCACCGCGCTCGTAGCAGGTTTACCCCTGGCTGCTAGTGCACAATCGCAATTTAATTTGACCCAAGGTGTCACAGATATAAGTAATCGTGTGTATGACCTACACATGACCATCTTCTATATTTGTTGCATTATCGGGGTCATCGTTTTTGGGGCCATGTTTTGGTCTATGTTCCGCCATCGCAAGTCGAAAGGCCGTAAACCTGCGACCTTCCACGAGAACGTGAAGGTTGAGATCGCTTGGACCATAGTCCCCTTCCTGATTTTGGTGGGTATGGCTATTCCTGCTACATCCACTTTGATCGCTATGGAAGATGTCAGCGAATCTGAAGTCACCGTATTAGTAACTGGCTCGCAGTGGAAATGGCATTACCGCTATTTCGACCATGATGTCGAGTATTTTAGTTTACTGGCCACACCTCGTGATCAGATCACTAATCGACTCGATAAAGGTGAGAACTACTTGCTTGAAGTCGATCGCCCGCTAGTCATCCCGACCGGTAAAAAGGTTCGTTTCTTGATTACTTCTGACGATGTTATCCATTCTTGGTGGGTACCCGCATTTGCAGTGAAGAAAGATGCAAACCCTGGCTTCATTAACGAAGCTTGGACTCGTGTTGATGAGCCCGGTATCTATCGTGGCCAGTGCGCCGAGCTGTGCGGAAAAGACCATGGTTATATGCCAGTAGTCGTTATCGCTAAAGAACCAGCCGAGTATGAAGCCTGGATTACTGAACAAGAGACCATTCAACGCGAAGCCAAAGAAGAAGAGCAACGTCTCTTGTCTATGTCGATGAGCATGGACGAGTTAATGGAGCTCGGCGAACGTGTGTACCTGGGTAGTTGTGCTGCATGTCACCAAGCCAACGGACAAGGTATTCCGGGTGTATTCCCAAGCCTAGTCGGCACGGAAATGGTTAAGAACGACATCCCAGGCCACATCGACATTGTCGTGAACGGTAAAAACGGCACCGCAATGCAGGCATTCGCTAACCAGCTTTCGTTGCGTGAAATCGCTGCGGTTGTCACCTACGAGCGAAATGCTTGGGGCAATGACACCGGAGACATGGTGCAAGCCGCCGATGTCAACGAATACGTGAATCAATAAGGGAGACTCGACTATGAGCACAGTAGTTGGCGAGATGGATCATCACGATCATCACCACCATGCGCCGTCGGGCATTACCCGTTGGCTATTTACCACAAACCACAAAGATATCGGTTCGCTATATCTGTGGTTTAGTTTCATCATGTTCTTGGTTGGTGGCTCCATGGCGATGGTTATTCGCGCCGAGTTATTCCAACCCGGATTACAATTAGTAGAACCGCACTTCTTTAACCAGATGACGACCGTTCACGGTCTGATCATGGTATTCGGTGCTGTTATGCCTGCCTTTACGGGCCTAGCAAACTGGATGGTGCCGCTGATGATCGGCGCACCTGATATGGCGTTACCACGAATGAACAACTGGTCATTCTGGATTCTGCCGTTCGCATTTGCCATTTTGTTAGCATCACTGTTTATGGAAGGTGGTGGTCCAGCGTTCGGTTGGACGTTCTACGCACCGCTGTCGACCACTTATAGTGGCGATTCAACCGCATTGTTCGTGTTCTCAGTGCATATTATGGGTATCTCATCGATTATGGGGGCGATCAACGTTATCGTAACCATTATGAACATGCGTGCGCCTGGTATGACATACATGAAGATGCCGTTGTTCGTGTGGACCTGGTTTATTACCGCTTTCCTCCTCATTGCGGTTATGCCAGTTCTAGCCGGTGCAGTAACCATGGTGTTAACTGATAAGTACTTCGGTACCAGCTTCTTTGATGCAGCTGGCGGCGGCGACCCTGTTATGTTCCAGCACATTTTCTGGTTCTTTGGTCACCCCGAAGTTTACATCATGATTCTGCCGTCATTCGGTATCGTTTCAGCAATCATTCCAGCGTTCTCGCGCAAGCCTCTGTTTGGCTACGCATCGATGGTTTACGCCACCGCTGCTATCGCCGGATTATCGTTCTTGGTTTGGGCGCACCACATGTTCACAACGGGCATGCCAGTGTTTGCTGAGCTGTTCTTTATGTACTGTACGATGTTGATATCGGTACCCACTGGGGTGAAAGTATTTAACTGGGTTGCCACCATGTGGCGTGGTTCGATTTCATTCGAAACACCAATGCTGTTTGCGTTAGCCTTCGTTATTTTGTTCACCATTGGTGGTTTCTCAGGCCTTATGCTTGCCATCACACCGGTTGACTTCCAGTACCACGACACCTACTTCGTTGTGGCTCACTTCCACTATGTATTAGTGAGCGGTGCGATCTTCTCCATTATGGCAGCAGCGTATTACTGGTTGCCGAAGTGGACAGGTCACATGTATGACGAAAACTTAGGTCGTTGGCACTTCTGGTGCTCGCTGATTTCCGTGAACGTGTTGTTCTTCCCTATGCATTTTGTTGGTCTAGCGGGTATGCCACGTCGGATTCCTGATTACGCCCTGCAGTTCGCAGATATCAACCAAATTGTCAGTATCGGTGGTTTTGCCTTCGGTCTGTCACAGTTGATCTTCCTGTGGCTTGTCATCAAGTGTGTACGTGGTGGCGAAAAAGCACCTGCGAAACCGTGGGAAGGTGCAGAAGGTTTGGAATGGACAGTCGATTCTCCGGCTCCATACCACACCTTTGAAACACCGCCACAGGTTAAGTAATAAGGAATTGACCTATGACTGATACCAACTCGAATCCAGCACCACAGCGGCCAGATAATGGCCGCGTAGTGCGTCGCTTGCTGCTTACTGTGGTATGCATGTTTGCATTTGGGTACGCGTTGGTACCGCTGTATGAAGTGTTTTGTGATATCACTGGGTTTAATGGCCGCACTAAAAATGAACAAGCTGCGGCCAATACTCGTGCAGTGGATACCTCGCGAACCGTCAACGTTCAATTTATTACGCGCACGAATAGTGGTATGCCATGGGGTTTTGCACCGGAAGTGAAAAGTGTTCGTGTGCATCCTGGCGAAACGAAAGTTGTGAACTTTCTCGCCAACAACCCCACTGGCGGCAATATGGTGGCGCAAGCTATCCCATCTGTTGCGCCCGGCGAAGCCGCCTTGTATCTCAATAAAACCGAGTGTTTTTGCTTTAACCAGCAACCACTCAAAGCAGGCGCTAAAACCGCTATGCCGATGCAGTTTTATTTAGATCCGGATATTCCCGACCATATTCATACGCTGACCTTGTCATACACGCTGTACGATATGACAGCCAATGCTACACCGGATGTGCTGGCGCAAATGCAGCCGGCAAACTAAGGAATTGTTATGGCAGAGAAACACGAAAAATATTACGTCCCCGCGTCCAGCCCGTGGCCCATTATTGGTGCTGTTGGTCTCGGTTTAATTGCTTTTGGTGCCGGACACACCGTAATCGAAAATAGTAAAGGTATTGACGGCTGGGGCAGTAACGTCCTCACCGCCGGGCTACTCGTCATTGCATTCATGTTGTTTGGTTGGTTCCGTGACCAAATTAATGAATCTATGTCTGGGATGTACAGCAAACAGCTGAGCGCGTCCTATCGTCAGGGGATGAGTTGGTTCATCTTCTCCGAGATTATGTTCTTTGCTGCATTCTTCGGCGCGTTATTTTATGCGCGGGTGATTGCTGTTGAATGGCTTGGTGGCGCTGGCAATAACGCCATGACGAATGAAGTATTGTGGCCTGAGTTTAGTGCTCATTGGCCATTAACCGAAACGCCAGGTGGCACTGCCTCCGGCGAGATGGGTTGGTTCGGATTGCCACTGTACAACACCATTATTTTGATTATCTCGTCCTTTACCTGTCACTATGCCCATGTTGGCCTAGAGAAAGGTAAACGGACACAATTAAAAGTATGGTTGGGTATTACCATTATTCTAGGTTGTATTTTCTTGTACTTGCAGGGCGCGGAATATGTTCACGCTTATCAAGATCTTGGATTGACCTTAGATTCTGGTATTTATGGGAATACCTTCTACATGCTCACTGGCTTCCACGGCATGCACGTTACCTTAGGTACGATTATGCTGATCATCATGTTCCTACGCGTCATGAAAGGCCACTTTACCCATGACAATCACTTTGCGTTCCAGGCTACGAGCTGGTACTGGCACTTTGTTGATGTAGTGTGGGTGTGCTTGTTTATCTTTGTTTATATTCTTTAAACCCAGCGAGCGCCCGTTAATACGGGCGCTCATTCGGTGCAATAACACCGGACAGTAGTAACGCCACAATGATAGCCATGGCAATACCGGACCACATCACCCGTTTGCCCAAGTAGTGTGTCATTGAGGGCTTGGTCGGATCATCGCGTAACATCGCAAATAACGCGCGAAACAGATTCACGACCATAAAAAGCATGAGTAGTACCAAAATGACTTTAGCAGTAAAAACCATGACATCTTCCTTTCGAGGAGCAGCAGAATGAATCGGGGCAAATTAGTTGCCGTGACGCTCACTGTGCTGGCAATTTTCATTTTGGTCAACCTCGGATTGTGGCAACTCGAACGTGCCGACGAAAAACAAGTTTTGTTCGATGATTTTGCGCAGAATCAATCGGAGGCTGTCGATCTAACGCTGCAACCAAACCCCTTACCTGCCCGCTATCAATCCGTCGAAATTACCGGAACCTTTGCCGATAATCGGTACTTCTTACTGGATAATCAGATCTGGCAAGGACGTGTCGGTTACCAAGTCATCGGCTTACTCGAAGTCACAGAGCTACCGTATTTGGTTCCAGTGAATATGGGTTGGGTCACTGCTGGAATCGATCGCAACTACCTACCGGATTTAGACCTGCCAGCAGGCGAAGTGCAGATTAGTGGGTTGTTCTACACACCTGCCGATGATGCTTTTATGCTCGGTGACCAGGTTATTGAGGCGGGCAGTTGGCCGCAACGAATTCAGCAGCTCAAACTTGACGCCTTAAGTGAGGCAACACAACTTCCTTTAGCCCCCTATGTGGTGCTACTCTCGGCAGGTTATCAGACCGCAACAGCTGACTCAGCCACTGCTGATTTTGGCTGGCCGCGCCAATGGCAACCACAGGTCATGACACCACAAAAACATCGCGCTTACGCGTGGCAGTGGTTCTCATTGGCTATCGCGTGTGGATTAGTCTTTTGGTTTGCTAGTCGCTCCAGAAAAACAAAAACAGAGGATCGGACATGACATCAGTGAAGAAATCACGCGCCACATTCGTAGGCGTTGTCATTGCATTTTTGATTCCAGTACTTGGCGCATACCTAGTGCTGCAAGGAAATTGGTATCAAGGCGCAGCGACCAATAAAGGTACGATGCTGGTGCCCCCGTTTGAATTAGGTGAATTGAACACACAACTGCCTGAAGGTTGGCGGATTGTTTTACGTGATAATGGTCAATGCAATGAAGCGTGTATTCAGGGGCTTTATGCCATCAACCAACTCGATGTTGCGTTAGGTAAAGAAACCGATCGCGTCACGCCCGTTTTTATTAGTGCCGAGCCAACAACGGTTGACCTCGAGCAGATGCCGATTGTGCAAAATATTGTGAGTCCAGAAATTCTTGCAGCCATGGCATCACTGCCAGAAGAGCAACTGTTTATTGTCGATCCTATGGGTAATGCCATGCTTTATTACCCTACCCATGCCGATGAACAGGCGATGCGTCTTGAAGCCAAGAATTTACTCTCGGACCTCCGGACTCTCTTAAAATTATCTAAGATTGGATAAGCCTATGCGTAACCTTGTCAAATTTAGCCTTGTTTTAGTGGTTATCGTCATTGTGTTGGGATCCTATACGCGTCTTACTGATGCCGGCTTAGGTTGTCCCGATTGGCCGGGATGTTACGGCACGTTAACCGTGCCCAAAAGTGAAGAACAAATTTCCCGCGCGGTTGAACTCTGGCCTGATGCACCAATTGAGTACAACAAAGCATGGAATGAGATGATCCATCGCTACGCAGCAGGTTTGCTTGGCTTAACCATTCTCGCTATAGCCATTTGGTCAGTAGTGCGAGTTCGGAAGCATCCAGAACAGCCGGTGAAACTGCCGTTACTCTTGTTAGCTATGGTGACCTTTCAAGCTCTGCTCGGCATGTGGACAGTCACCAAAAACCTGCAACCCTTGATTGTGATGGGGCATTTACTCGGTGGCTTCACGACATTCTCGTTACTGGCATTGCTACATTTACGGCTGAAGCGCATTCATTTACCCATGGGCGACCCGCAAGTTCGCAAACTCGCAGGGTTAGCATTCATAGCCTTGCTGGCAGTAATTGGACAAATAGCACTCGGTGGCTGGGTGGCTGCCAATTACGCAGCAATGGCGTGCACTCAATTACCAATCTGTGAAGTTGACTGGGTGAGCAAACTGGATGTAGCCGGCGCGTTCTCCGTTCCAGATGCAGAGACCTACCAGTATGGTGCCCATGATTATGATGAACGCGTGACCATGCATGTTGCCCACCGCATCGGTGCTATAGTGGTAACGGTGATTATCGGATTGATGCTGTTTTCAGGATATCGAAAGGCCCGTTCGGCGGTTATCCGCACCAGTCTGCATTGGGTGAGCTTGCTACTCGTTGTCCAGCTGCTGCTCGGCCTCGCCAATGTCGTATTTTTGCTACCTTTAGGGGTAGCTGTCGCGCATAACCTGTTTGGCGCTCTACTCTTAGTGAGTTTAGTTGCTCTCAATTATAAAATCGCGCGCAACGCATAGCACCTGCATAAAAACGAAAACAAAGGTGCGCACTTAGTACTGGAAAGGAAGTAAAGATGACAGAACCAACTTCAATGCAAGCAGCCGACGAGGCGCTTGCGGCGACCTACAAACGCAGCGCCAGTTGGCGTGATTATTTGGAGCTGACCAAGCCCCGCGTCGTTGCATTATTGCTGCTCACGGCTGTGGTGGGTATGTGTCTCGCAACGACCTCTTGGGTGCCATGGCAAATCATGGTACCGGCAATAGTAGGCATCGGTCTGATGTCAGGCTCAGCTGCCGCAGTCAACCATTTGGTTGATCGTCATATCGATGCACGTATGGCGCGCACATTACGCCGCCCATTACCTGCGGGCTCACTCTCGCCACGTCGCGTATTGGCATTCGCAACTATAGTTGGTGCCCTCGGATTCGTCGTTCTCGCTCTATTTGTCAATATGCTGACCGCTTGGCTGACCCTTGCTAGCTTAGTTGGTTATGCCATTGTCTACACCATGTACTTGAAACGCGCAACGCCACAAAATATCGTGATTGGCGGCCTTGCTGGTGCAGCACCACCGTTACTCGGGTGGACCGCAGTAACCAATGAGATCCATCCATTTGCCATTTTGCTCGTCATGATTGTGTTTACCTGGACGCCACCTCATTTCTGGGCGTTAGCGGTCCATCGCGCGAAAGATTACGCCAAAGCCGATATTCCAATGCTGCCAGTCACGCACGGTATCGAGTTCACCAAGACTTGTATTCTGCTCTATACCATTCTACTTGGGGTTATCTGTTTATTACCCTATGTGGTGGGAATGTCCGGTGTGGTCTATCTCATCGGTTCAAGCATTCTGAGTATCTGGTTCCTAGGCTACGCATGGAAGCTGAAGTTTTCGCCAGACAAACTTACCGCCTACAACATGTTCAAATTCTCTATTTGGCAATTGATGGTGCTGTTTGTGCTATTTCTGGTCGATCACTACGTCGGTCCGGAACCGGTTCTGGCAGCAATGCTGTAAAGGGGCATTTTCATGCAAAAGTTATTACTCTCCATTGTTGCTCTGGTTGCCCTAGTCGCTGGTATAGCCATATATAACTGGCTCCCGCAGGAGCAACCACAAGCACTGGTCTATGAACCAGCACGCGCCATAGCACCATTTACACTCGATGGCAGCGATGGCGAATTGGCTGATAACTCCAGTTTAGAAGGCCAATGGACACTGTTGTTCACGGGCTATACCTTCTGCCCAGATATCTGCCCAACAACCATGGCAGACTTACGCAAGATCCTACCTGAACTGCAAGAGCACAGCGTTGTACCCGTAAAAGTATGGATGATTTCAGTTGACCCGCAACGCGATGATGTCGACAGAATACAAAAATATACGAGTTTTTTCGGTGAGGATTTCTATGGGGTGCGAGCTGAACACCAACGCCTGTACCCATTCGTCAATGGCTTAGGATTGATGTACAGCATCCCCGATGAGGGTGAACAGGACTATCTGGTCAATCACAGCGCCGCAATAATACTGGTTAACCCTGCTGGAAATCTGCAGGCTATTTTCAAAGCGGAGCACGTTATTGGTGAAATTCCGACAGTGAGTATGGAACAGCTCGCGCAAGATTTTGAAATCATCGCGCGACGCTATCACTAATTCATTTTAATCGGGCCAACGGCCATTCTCATCCGGTCGCACGAATGGATGGGAGTACCAATAAAAACGACCGTTCTGTTTAGCTGATGGCACCGTACAGTTCAGCCGTGACCGGCCTATGGTTAAGTCGTTCGGCAATTCGATAGTCGCTCGGCTTAAACCCTCATCAACCGCGGACCATTGCGGTTGAATCACCGCACTGCCATAAAAGCAATTCATCTGACTGAGTCGATAGTGCTCACTTACTTCTACAGTAAGCTCGACTGTTGGTCTTACCTCAGATCCAGATTGAATCATCGATTCCGGCTTCGCCTGCACAACGGGTAGTGGCAAACTCAACAGCTTCGTTTTTAGCGTCTCTAAATTGGCATATTGTGCTGATGCGGGAAACCGTGGAATTGCGCCGGTTGGCGAGTACTCACCCCAAGGCCCAGAATGCTGTGCAAACGCCAAAAAACCTTCTTCGACCAGCATCTCTGCAAGCTGCGGATTGTATTCGCCGTAGGGATACGCAAATAGTTTTGGTTGCTCACCGAGCCGTTGATCAATTTCCTCTTGCGCAGCGAGGACTTCACTACGCTGCCTTGCGAGCCATTCTGCTTCAGATTCATGCTCAAGACGCCAGGTCATGTGGCTATGAGATTGTGAATGATTCGCTATGGTCGCACCATACTCTTGAAGTGATTCCAGCTGGTCCCACGTCATATACAGACGCGGAGTCTCTGCCATCAACTTTGGATTCACGAAAATAGTAAAGGGGTAGTTATACTTCTGGAAGAGTTCAAGGCCTTCGCTGTAGACATTGCGCCAGCCATCATCAATGGTTATGGCTGCAGCGCGCTCGGGCAGAATCCCAGTTTCAATGCGCTCGGCGGCTTCAGTCAGCGATAATACCGTGAACTTGTTGTCGGCTAGAAACTCAAAATGCGCTTCGAGTTCTTCGACTGTTACCGAAGTAACCCGCGGTGTATCATCGCCAATATGGTGATACTGTAAAATAGCAACGCCCGTGGCAGCGGTCGACTTCGCTAGTACTACAAAAGGAACGCTAACCAGCATGGCTAGCCACAAACCAACAACTCGCATCGACACTCACTCCTCTTCTCAGCAATGGCTCGGCTGGGGCTCACGTGGCGATCATCGACGAATTTTTGCCATTGCGTTACCGATGATCATCTCTAACATCGCGGCACCTTTATTAGGTCTCGTTGACACCGCCATCATAGGGCATCTGCCCGAGTCGATCTACCTGAGCGCAGTGGCATTAGGCGCTATGGTTGTCAGCTTTGTATTCCTCCTCGCCATTTTCTTACGGATGACTACGACAGCTGAAGCCGCACAAGCATTCGGCGCTGAGGATCAACCCGCAACAGAACGCACTTTAGTGCACGGCTTATGGCTGGCGTGGGGACTTGGCGTGCTATTGATTGTAGGAGGTCCCGGGATTATTGCCGGAGCTTGGTGGATTATTCAGCCCTCGGAAGAACTCCGTCTATTGGCATCAGAATACATCTCTATTCGCCTCTGGGCGGCACCCGCGGCATTGACTAATTTAGTAGTGTTAGGCGTTCTCCTCGGGCGCCAACAAAGCAAACGCGCCATGGTTCTTGTCATTTTTACCAACGCTGTGAATGTGGTCGGTGATGTAATTCTTATCATCGGCCTCGGTATGACAGTGGCCGGCGCCGCTTGGGCGTCAGTGATTGCGGAACTTGCCACAGCATTGCTTGGACTAGCCATGCTAAAACCTCTACTGCCTGCCATTGGACCACTTTGGCGAGTACAACGCGATCATCTACGTCGCTTCGCTAGCATGAATCGAGACGTGTTCATTCGCTCCTTACTACTGCAGCTCTGCATGGCCGTTATGACTGGCTATGCAGCACGTTTTGGCGCGGTTTTGGTTGCTGCTAATGCAGTTTTGATGCAGTTCCTATTGCTGATTTCACTGGGTTTAGACGGCATTGCCTATGCTGTTGAAGCACTCGTTGGAGCCGCTCGAGGACGCAAAAACAGTGAAGAGATTCGCTTTTGGATGAGGTTAACGTTAGTTTGGTCGTGTATTTTTGCATGCCTGTATAGCCTGACATTCTGGTTGGCGGGGAACTGGATTATTCAAACACTGACGGATTTGCCAGATGTCATTGCCGTGGCTAATCGATATCTGATCTGGCTCTGGATTCTGCCGCTGTTGGGACACTGGAGCTATTATTTTGACGGTGTCTATATTGGCCTAGGTCTTACCCAAGCGATGCGTGACACGATGGCTATTAGCGCTTTGTTGGTATTCGTTCCGGTGTGGCTCGGTGGCCAAGCGCTACTAGAAAACAATAACGCCAACCATGGTTTGTGGTTGGCGCTATCGTTATTTCTGCTTGCTCGCGGCGTCAGTCAATATTGGATGTTGACGCGACGCTACGCGGTTTTGCTCAAATAATGAATTACTGAGCAAGGTCATCCAACAAGATCAGACCTGAAGCATCCTCTTTACGTTAACTGAATATTCAATCAGTCCAGAAATTAATAGTATGAGTGCTCGCCACGTTCGTGTTCAGTGACATCACGGACGCCGTTGAGTTCATTGGGGAAGCGCTGCAATAGCTCTTTCTCGATGCCTTCCTTCAAAGTCACATCAACCATTGAACAACCATTACAACCTCCACCAAATTGCAATACAGCAATGCCGTCTGGCGTGATCTGTTGTACTGATACTTTGCCGCCATGGTTGGCAAGTTGTGGATTGATCTCTGCTTGAATCATGTATTCAACACGTTCAATCAATGGTGCATCATCTGACACTTTCCGTGCTTTCGCATTGGGTGCTTTTAAGGTCAGCTGTGAACCTAAGTCTTGCACTTCAAAATCAATCACCGCGTCAGCCAGAAATGGCGCGCTGGTTGAATCGACAACAGCATCGAAACCACTGAATGGTAATACTTCGTCGTCCGCTTCAACAGAATCTGGCGGACAATAAGATACCCCACACTCAGCAGATGCTGTGCCTGGGTTCACGACAAACACACGAATGTTGGTGTTATCCGGTTGCTCGGCTAGAAGCTTGCGGAAATGCTCTTGTGCGCTCTCGGTTATCCGAATCATATACTCACCACCTAACTGCTATACTTGAGTAATTTAGTAGGGTATATCTTATCGCAAATTTCCTACATTGCATAGTAACGCTAGTGTCGCAGCCCGCATTTATTTGCTAGGGTGAGCCTTAATTTTGGGCTCAATGTAGGATCTGCTATGCATAAGTTATTGTCCTCGCTTGCAACTCTCGCTGCCATCATACTGATGACAACAAGTGCACACGCCAAAACTTTGGCTGACTATTTACCTGATGATGTCACCTATGACCCGTCAGTCCCGAAGCCAGCTGATGTACTGGGCTATGAAGTAGGTGAATGGCATGTTCGCCATGATCAACTCGTACGGTATATGGAAGTGTTGGCTGAACACTCCGACCGCTTCCAGATTGAATACACTGGACGCACCCATGAGCAACGTCCGTTATTGTTGCTGACGGTCACTGCACCCGAGAACTTTGCGAATCTGGATGAGTTGCGCGAGCAGCACACTGCGCTAGCCGACCCACAGCGTAAGGGCGATCCTGAAACCGCTCCACTCGTGCTTTATATGGGGTACAGCATTCATGGTGACGAGCCAAGCGGCAGTAATTCTTCACTGTTATATGCATACTACTTAGCGGCTGCTCAAGGCGAGAAAATTGAACAGCTTCTCAAAGACACCATCATTCTGTTAGACCCGAGCTTGAATCCGGATGGCCTTGCACGCTTTGCACAATGGGCTAACCAACATAAGAGCCAAAACTTGGTCGCGGATCCTCAGCATCGTGAACATGTGCAAGGTACACCGCGTGGTCGTGTAAACCATTACTGGTTTGACTTGAACCGTGACTGGTTGTTACTGCAACATCCAGAATCACGTGCGCGCATTGCCAACTTCCAAAAGTGGCGTCCAAATGTGTTAACTGATTTTCATGAGATGGGCACCAACAGTACGTTCTTCTTCCAACCAGGCATCCCGACACGACGGAACCCAAACACGCCAGAAGAGAACGTCGAATTAACCGCTAAGCTCGCTGAATACCACGCAGCCAAACTCGATGAAGATGGTCGCTTGTACTTTACTGAAGAAGCTTTCGATGACTTTTATGTTGGGAAAGGCTCGACCTATCCAGACGTACAAGGCGCTATTGGTATCTTATTTGAGCAGGCTTCAAGCCGCGGTCATGCGCAAGACTCGATCAATGGTTTAGTCGAATTCCCTTTTACGATTCAGAACCAGTTCGATACGTCGCTGACTACGATGTTTGGTGCACATGAGAACAAACAACTGTTCTTGGATTATCAACAACGCTTCTTTGATGCGGCTTATTCGGCTGCCAAAAAGGCTGACTTTAATGGTTATGTGGTGGGTGACAACTCAGACCCAGCACGCCTCCATGAGATGCTGAATATCTTGCATCAACACGGTATTCGAGCTTACGCACTTGAGCGTGACATCGAAGTTGGCGGCACCAATTATGCAGCTGGAAGCAGCTACTACGTGCCACTGGAGCAGGAGCAATACACGCTGATCCGTGCCATTTTCACTACGGATAAGTCGTTCCGAGACAACACCTTTTATGATGTGTCGGGATGGACTTTGCCGATGGCGTTCAACGTTCCGTTCAATACTTTCAAAGGACGTCGCATCAATACATCGGACACAGCCTGGACTCCAGCTACGGAGTCGACCTCTCCCGAACTGCCAGCGGACGCCTATGCCTATGCGTTTGAGTGGCATAACTACTTCAGCCCACGCGCATTGCAAAACTTGCTGGAAGCAGACATCCATGTACGCCAAGCAGACAAGAGCTTCAGTGCACTGACTACCACTGGCGAAGTAGCATTTGACCCAGGTACAGTGGTCGTAACTCGCGCCTACCAATCGAAACCTTGGGCGGAAGTTCAAGCACAATTGGGAACCATTGCTGCTGCCAATAACCTCGAAGTCAGTGCTATTACCTCTGGGTTAACACCTAAAGGTATTGATATCGGTAGTGGTAACATGCGCCCAGTTGAGAAAGTCAGCGTCATGATGTTGGTCGGCAACGGCGCCAACATGTATGAGGGTGGTGAAGCTTGGTACTACTTAGATCGCCATGTGGATGTGCCGGTCTCGATGATTGATACCGATCGTTTTGGTCGTATCGACTTATCTCGCTACACCCATATTGTGATGGTCGATGGCAGCTACTACAACCTCGATAAAGGTGATGCTGACCGGTTGCGTCGCTGGGTGCGTAACGGTGGTGTCGTGATTGGCCAACAAGGTGGTTCACGTTGGTTAGCTGAGAACGATGTTCTAGCTGCCAAGTTCATTGAGGATGAAGTCTTCGAAGAGAAATTTGATACCACCAATCTCCGCTACGATGACATGGATAGCTTCTATGGTAAGCGGCGCGTGGCTGGTGCGATATTTGGTGTCGAGTTGGATACATCGCATCCACTTAGCTTCGGTTTCCCGCGTGCACCACTGCCCGTCTTCAAGGACAGTTTGAATGCTATGGAAACACCCGAGCAGCCATTCTTAAGTGTAGCGAAGTACTTAGCAGAGCCACTGTTAAGTGGTTATGCCGCAAAAGAAAATCGCGAAGTGCTAGCCGGTAAAACGGCAGTATTAGCGCACCGCTTAGGCCGAGGCCGGGTGGTTGCCTTCAGTGATGACGTCAACTTCCGTGCCTTCTTCTACGGTTCAGCAAAACTGTTGAGTAACGCTATTTACTTAGCGCCAGCCATTCGCCCTTCAGCGAATCCTAGTGAAGATGCTGCCGCAGCTGCTGAGGCTGCAGCAGAGGCGGCTCACTAGTCGGTTTTGATAAGCGGGGGTGCATGGGGTTCGGTGTAAGCCAATGTCCATGCATCTACCGCTACCGCACCGCGTCGTTGCAGCGCCAGAGCAGCAGCTGATACCGAAGCCCCCGTCGTTAATACATCATCTACCACCGCGACCGTCAGTCCTTTGACCGATCGCGTGCAATGCATACTATGACTCATATTTTGCCAACGCTCTGCGGCATTCGAGCGATGCTGCGGTGATTCCTGTTGTAGTCGTCGTAACGTTCCGTATCCCACTGGAATGGACAAGAGTTCCCCTAACTGACCAGCCAACAATCCCGCTTGGTTGTACCCGCGTTCACACCAGCGTTGTTTGCTCATCGGCATCGGCACAATCAAGTCAGGCCAACGTACCGGCTGACTGGTTTCACGCAGAACAAAACGTTGGTAGCAGGTATGGAGCTGTGCCCCTAGCAGCGGCGCTAAAACTCGCGCCAAGTCAGGCATTTGCTTGAACTTGAAATATTGAATGAGCTTTTGCACCTCCGGTTGCCACCTTAGTGCCGCAAACCAAAATCTTCCGGCGGCGAGATCTTGCCGTTGACAGCGCCAGCGTTGGCAACGCGGCGGTAACCGCGGCAGATCGGCAAAACACACCGAGCAAAAGCTCTTTTCACCGACTTCTAGTGGCTCTTCACACAGCCAACAACACGCCAAACCGGGCGTTAAATCAATCCACTTGGCAAGCTGCCGAGCTATCGCTACCATAACCACTTCCTTGTCTGTATAGAGGTGTATTCATGGTAGCTGCGGTTTGGTCAAAGGTCAGTGGGCAAGGGTCGGATATTGTCGTACTCCATGGTTGGGGTTTGAACGCGAATATCTGGACACCCGTTGCCAAGCCCTTGTCTGAGTTGGGCCGTCTCCATCAAATCGATCTACCTGGCTACGGCGAATCGGCATGGCCTGAAGCACTCCCCATTACATTCAGTAACCTCGTTGAACTGACCTTGGCGGCACTCCCGGAACGCTGTCACTTAGTTGGCTGGTCACTGGGTGGGTTAGTTGCCACCCAAATTGCTCTTCAAGCACCCGAGCGTGTCCAGAGTTTAACGACTATCGCAAGTTCACCTTATTTCCCAGCAGCAGATAACTGGCCCGGCATTGAGCCTCATATCCTGAATAATTTTGCACGCCTGTTGAGTAAAGACTTCCGGAAAACAGTTGAGCGCTTTCTAGCACTGCAATCCATGGGTAGTCCGCATGCGAAAGAGGATGTGCGGCAAGTAAAAACCTGGCTCTTTGAAAAACCTATGGCATCGGTTGAAGTGCTAGATGCAGGGCTGGATATGTTGGCATCCGTTGATCTTCGTGACCAATTAAAGCACATCGACTTACCGTTCTTCCGCCTCTACGGTCGTCTCGATGCGCTAGTGCCTGCAAGTGTCGCAGATCAGGTTCAAGCTCTGGCGCCCGCGAGCTCTCAGTTTGTCTCGCCGCGCTGCAGTCATGCGCCGTTTATTAGCGATCCAACCACATTTGTTCAACAATTAAGTGCATTCATTTCCAACAACTCGTAGACTGAAGCTAGGTTTCACTGAACTGGATGCGAACGGACATGCACAAGTTTTTTCACGTTTTTTATATTGTCATTATTCTTGCCTTACTTTGGTTTGGTAACTTTTCGTCGAATGAGCCTTCAGCCATTGAGCAAGCGGCACAATCGTTTGAGCAAGGTTTTGCCGAAGGCTTTGCGTCTGCTAAAAATGTAGCAATTGTAGACAGCGAAGATGAAGTAGTTCAAATGACTGAAGACCTCACGCGTGCCAATTCGGATGCAAGCGATGTGAGCGAAGAGGAAGTGGCTGTGCCGGCAATTCAAGAAGAACCTGACCTAGACAGTATCGCGGCGCAATTGCAGGAATTTACCACCTACCCTGATCGCATGCTGCAAGAGTCGGTGGACCCAGACTGGGCTTATTTAGTGGAGTCTGATGTGGAGCGACTGTTTGAGATCAAAGACGAACTCGGCGACTTACTGCTGCAGTCAGTAACCTGTCGCACATCCATTTGCGAACTCAAAGTGAGTAATCAATCCGGAATGAGGATTGAAGATTTGATCCGCGTGCAACAAACCCTATCCAAGCAGCCTTGGTACGATGAGAACTACACCTCACAATTCAATATCAAAAATGAGGATGACCACCACAGTGTATTTATCGTAAGACCCACACCTTAACGGCTAGCGCTGACAGCTTGGGCAGTAAACGGTACTACGCTGCCCCAAGCGAATTTCTTTCAGCCGTCCCGAGCACTGCATACAGAGTTTACCGCCGCGACCATAAACCATCAGTTCTTGTTTGAAATAACCAGGCTGCCCATCTGCTTGGGTGAAATCTTGCAACGTGGTGCCGCCTTGTTCAATGGCGCGCGCTAGGGTTTGTTTAATAATAGGCACTAACTTGGCGTAACGGGCTTTGCTAATGCGTCCAGCGGCTCGCTTAGGATTAATTCCCGCCTTAAACAACGACTCATTGGCATAAATATTCCCCACGCCTACCACAACGTGATTGTCCATGATGAAGGTTTTGACGGATTGCGAACGCCCGCGTGAGGCGTTAAACAAATAGTCCAAATGGAAGTCATCGGTCAGTGGCTCAGGCCCTAGCTCTCGTAGCAGTGGATGATCAAGAGATGGATGTTCTTCACTAAATAACCAACAACCAAAACGACGTGGGTCATTGAATCGCAAGGACCACCCGCTGCCGAGTTCTAAATCCACATGGTCATGCTTAACCACAATGGTATCGGTCGGAATCACGCGAACCTTGCCCGACATGCCGAGGTGCACAATGGCATAGCCTTGCGTGGTATGGATAATCAAATACTTGGCGCGCCGCTCCACCTGAGTAATGGTTGCACCTGTGAGTTGTTGCAGTGTCTCAGGAACTGGCCAGCGCAGTCGTGCATCACGCACAATCACTTGCTTGATCACTTGGCTTTCAAGATGCGGTGCAATACCACGTCGGCTTACTTCAACTTCAGGTAACTCAGGCATTCGTTATCTCTTCGGTTCATTCGGTGGTGAGGCGCTTGCGTAAACTGCGAATCTGCCCTATATTCGCGCAACTTTCATTCATTCAACTGTATCTCTTCAAGCCCATGACAACAGCTGATTTCGAGCAAATTATCGAACTGGATGCGTTTAACACGCAGGCGATCGATTGCGAGCAATTGGCGAATCATGGCTATGTGATTGTACCGAACTTTTTGGCCACCGAACATTGCCAAGCGTTGTTTGACCACGCTGTGGCACTCGACCCCAACGCATGGCAGCAAGCGGGCATTGGACGTGCCGATCAGTACACCACCAATACGGCTGTTCGCCAAGATAAGATCCGCTGGTTGCAGCGTGACTATAAACCCGAAGCAAGCTATCTAGCATTCATGGATGCGCTCCGATTACAGATCAATCGCGAGTTGTTTATGGGCTTGTTTGACTATGAGTGTCACCTCGCGCATTACCCACCGGGTGCCTTTTACCGAAAACATCTCGATGCCTTTAAGGGTCGCAGCAATCGTATCTTGACCAGCGTGTTTTACTTGAACCCAGAGTGGCACCCCAATGACGGCGGTGAACTGGTGATGTATGACGCCAACGGTGACGTATTAGAAATGGTTTTGCCTGAAGCTGGCAAACTGGTGCTCTTTCTCAGCGATGTGTTTGTTCATGAAGTTCTTCCCGGCCAGCGTGACCGCTTTAGTATTACCGGTTGGTATCGGCACAATGCCAGTATTGGCGGTGTCATTGACCCCACCCGCTAAGCTTTATCACTAGACACAAAAAACCCGACGCGAAGTCGGGTTTTTTATCAAGCTCTTGCGGCAGGTCTGCCGAAGCAAAAATTACTTAATTTTGGCTTCTTTGAAAATCACGTGCTTACGAACCACTGGATCGAATTTTTTGATTTCCATTTTTTCAGGCATAGTGCGCTTGTTCTTGTCGGTAGTGTAGAAGAAACCAGTACCGGCAGAAGAAACTAAACGAATCTTATCACGCATGGTTTATCTCCTTACACTTTCTCGCCGCGTGCGCGCATTTCTGCAAGCACAGAGTCGATTCCGTTTTTATCAATGATACGCATTGCTTTAGTAGTAATGCGCAATTTTACCCAACGCTTTTCTGATTCAACCCAGAAGCGGTGAGATTGCAGGTTCGGCAGGAAACGACGCTTGGTCGCATTGTTCGCGTGCGAGCGGTTGTTACCCACTACCGGACGCTTTCCTGTAACTTGACATACTCGTGACATCGTTTTTTACTCCAAAATTTGCTTCAAGCTCGCCTGTCGCCCATCGCGGCCTTGCCTTGAATCCGAGGGCGCATTTTATACAGCAAATTAGCCCGGCAATCAAGTGATCGCAGTGTTTTTTTGATCGTTTCTAGATCGTTCGATCGTCCTCTCACGAATTTTTTTAACCTTTCTTGAGAGTGTCGCAACGAAGCCGCGCTACTCTACTACAATAAGCCGCGTTCGGCAAATGAAACTGGCGATCCTGAACCAATAACAAAGTGATCCAATAGCGCTACGTCGATTAAGCTCAAAGCCTTCTTGAGCCGCTCAGTCACGCGCTGATCCGCTTGGCTTGGTTCGGCTACTCCGGAGGGGTGATTATGCGCCAAAATGACAGCAGCTGCGTTGTGTTGCATCACCAATTTGATAATCTCTCGCGGATACACGGGCGCAGCGTTAATGGTGCCATGAAATAGCTCAACGTACTTCAATAAGCGGTGCTGACTATCCAGCAGCAACACCACAAATACTTCTCGTTCCTGATGTCGTAGCTGAGCGGTTAAATAGTCCCGGACCATGGCAGGTTGTGTAAAACCATCATCGCGCTGCAATTGCCAACTGAGGTAGCGGCGCGACAATTCCATGATCACTTGTAACTGCATCACTCGAGCAGGACCCACACCTGGTTGCTGCAGCAGATCTTCCGCGGATGCGGTGAGCAGTCCACCAATCCCCTTAAAGTGCTCTAATAATTCGCGGGCAAACTGCACCACATCACGTCCGCGCGTTCCGGTTCCTAATAGAATGGCTAAGAGTTCGGCATCGGTTAATGTTCCTACTCCCAATGCAGCCATGCGCTCACGCGGACGTTCCTCGGCCGCCATATTCTTAATTGCTACCATCGTCATAAACCTACTCCTTGGTTTCGCTGAAAAAATGGCAGACATAAAAAAGCCACCTGACGGTGGCTCTTCGAGTTTCACTGCCGGAGTTAGTTTAATTCATTCCGACTGGACGTAGTGGACCGCGCTGGTTTCTTTGCAGTTCACGTTGAGCCGTTTCTTGCTCTTCTTTCATTTGCGCAGGTGTACGACACACGCGCTTCTTGAAGTTAGTTCCTACAGTTTGTTCATTTCGACAGATGTGAGTGACGACACCTTCGTCGTTCACAACACGAACATAACCACTGCCCATGTCTTCTTCTGTCGTTGATTGGCAACCTGCTAACAACAGGGCAGCAGCGGCTGCTAAAGCTATTTTATACATGACATCTTCCATTTGTTGCGTAAAAAGGTGGTTTTCTAACCACCTCATCACCCTAACGCGTATAAATGTACGTTGCAAACACAGAAATGTAACATTTCCTATATCGCCAATTTTCTGTTCCCGTGATAAGGTTAAGATCACGTAAAAGGTAAGGACTTACTATGACCACAAGCCCCGAAATGCCGTTGTCTGGCCGCAGAATTCTGATTGGAATCAGTGGCGGGATTGCCGCTTATAAAATTCCAGAACTGGTGCGTCGCTTGAAAGATCTTGGTGCGGACGTGCGCGTGGTCATGACTCAAGGTGGTAAAGCGTTTATAACACCGCTCACTCTGCAGGCGGTGTCGGGCAATCCAGTTCACGATGATTTGTTGGATCCGGCTGCAGAAGCAGCGATGGGTCACATTGAGCTAGCGAAATGGGCTGACTTGGTATTGATTGCACCTGCCAGCGCCAGCACGCTGGGGCGGCTAGCGCATGGTTTAGCGGATGACCTGTTAAGTACGGTCTGTCTTGCAACGCCGGCTCCAATTGCCGTTGCTCCAGCAATGAATCAACAAATGTGGGCGGCACCAGCTGTCCAGGACAATATGACGCTACTACGACGCCATGGAGTTCATATTATTGAGCCAGCAAGCGGAGCACAGGCTTGTGGCGACGTTGGCGCAGGCCGCATGCCTGAACCTGCAGAATTACGTGAGGCGGTGGTCGCTCTGCTGCGCCCAAAGCCGCAAGTTCTCAGCGGTAAACACGTTGTCATAACCGCTGGGCCCACGCGCGAGGCGATAGACCCTGTTCGTTACATCAGTAATCACAGCTCAGGCAAAATGGGATTTGCGCTGGCTGCTGTCGCGCAGCAATTGGGAGCTACAGTCACCTTAGTTGCTGGTCCTTGTCAGCTCAGCACACCTCACGGTGTCGAACGGATTGATGTAATCAGTGCCGACGACATGCTGCAAGCTGTTGAAGCTGCAATTGATACAGCTGATATTTTTATCGGTTGTGCGGCGGTTGCGGATTACCGCCCACAGTCAGTCGGCTCGACCAAAATCAAGAAAAATGCAGAAAGTCTGGTGCTGGAGTTCACTCGCAATCCAGATATTCTCGCCACCGTTGCCGCTCGTGACAATCCACCCTTTACTATTGGCTTTGCGGCAGAAACCAACGATGTATTGAACTACGCAGCCGGCAAATTGACCCGCAAAAAGCTGAATTTAATTGCTGCCAATGACGTCAGCGATACGCAAATTGGTTTCAATAGCGATGACAACGCCATGACGTTGCTCTGGCATGACAAAAATAATGAATTACAACAACAGGCGCTGGGACGGGATAGCAAATTGGCGATCGCCGAAGCAATCCTGACTCAAGCCGTACAAATCATTAGTGAACAGTGAATGGTGAACAGTGAACGGAAAGATCAAAAGACTAAAACTAGACCGTTCTTTTTTAGTTTTGGGTTTTCCTGTTAACTGTTCACTATTTACCATCTTTCCGAGGATATTTGATGACCAAGCCGAATAGAAAAGAACAGATACTTGCTACCCTAGCCGCTATGCTGGAAACCAGTCCCGGGCAGCGCATCACTACCGCGCGCTTGGCCGCCGAGTTAGGCGTATCAGAAGCTGCTTTATATCGTCACTTCCCTTCGAAGGCGCGGATGTTTGAGGGTCTCATCGAATTTACTGAGGACGCGGTCCTATCGCGCATCAATCAAGTGCTCGAAGTCGAGAAAGATACGCTCGTTCGCTGTCAGATGATGCTACGTGTGGTGCTCACTTTCGTCGAGCGTAATCCTGGTATTACCCGCGTGCTCACTGGTGATGCATTGATGGGTGAACATGAGCGTCTGCGCAGCCGTGTCACTGGTATCTTTGACAAAATTGAAGCGAATCTAAAGCAAGCAATTCGCGAGCGCCGCTTGCGAGAGAATGTGCGAACTCGACTCGATGAAGGCATTCTAGCGAACTTGCTGATGGCGTATGCGGATGGGAAAATTTCGCAGTTCGTTCGATCGGAGTTTAAACGTGCACCGACCGAGCATTTTGATGAGCAATGGGAAACGATGGCGCAGCAACTGCTGAGCTAATTGCGCTCTCTTAAAATGCCCGCGCGGCTATTCGGACGTGCGGGCACGACTCAACAGATTGATTGCAGCTTGTTGTGGCGAGGTGTCACCGTAAAGCACTTCGTAAAGTTGCTCACAAATCGGCATTTCGACACCGTGACGACGAGCCAACGCAACCACTTCACGCGTATTACGATAGCCTTCTACCGCTTGACCAATTTCTGCCATAGCATCTTCAACCGACTTACCCTGCCCTAACGCAAGCCCAAGTCGGCGATTTCGCGATTGGTTATCTGTGCAAGTCAGGATGAGATCGCCCAAACCAGCCATTCCAGTGAAGGTTTCTGGGCGTGCACCAAGCTTCAAGCCCAGTCGTGTCAGCTCGGCCAGTCCACGAGTAATGAGAGCAGTACGGGCGTTGGCACCAAAGCCAATGCCATCAGCCATACCGGCGCCAATGGCGATAACATTCTTCACCGCACCACCGAGCTGCACACCAATGAAGTCATCGTTGGTGTAGACCCGGAAGCTCTTGTCGCAGTGCAGTAACTCTGAGAGTTCTTCAACGAAAGCGGGTTCTGTCGATGACATCGAAATAGCCGTGGGCAAGCCCTTCGCCATTTCCATTGCAAACGTTGGACCGGACAACACCGCGAGGGTGTGATCACTACCGAGAATTTCTTCGGCAACTTCAAATAACAGTCGACCGGTTTCCGGTTCGAGACCTTTGGTTGCCCACGCAATACGGGCATCTGCACGCATCAGTGGCTTAATATCATGCAGTAGCTGGGCAAAGCCGTTACTCGGCACAACCACCACAATATTGCGAGCGTTTTTAACCGCAGCCGCTAGGTCATCGGTGAGTGTGAGTGAATCTGGCAAGCGAACACCCGGCAGATAGCGAGGGTTCTCGCGCCGGTGTTGCATAGTGGCGATTTGTTTACTGTCACGACCCCATAAACACGTGGGGGTACCCTTGCGCGAAAAACAAAGTGCTAGGGCAGTTCCGTAGGAACCGGCACCTAGCACTGTTACTTGCGAGTGGGCACACGAACTATGGTTACTCAAGAAGAGTTCCTAGTTTCTGTATCGTCGACTTACGCGTCAGCTTGCGCTTCGGCTTGCTGTTGACGCTGTTGCAAATGTTGTGCGAACACTGCGTCAAAGTTTACCGGAGCCAAGTTCAATTGCGGGAATGAAGCACGGCTTACCATGCTTGCTAAAACTTCACGCGCATATGGGAACAAGATGTTCGGGCAGAATGCACCAACTAAGTGTGCACGTTGTGCTTCTTCAATTGAATCAGCAATAGTGAAGATACCGGCTTGGTGAACTTCAGCCAAGAAAGCAACGTCGCCACCTACTTTGTTCGTCGCGGTAATTTTCAAAACGACTTCATAGGTGTTGTCTTCAACTTTGGTGTTCTTGACGTTTAAGTCGAGGCTCAACTCTGGCTGCCATTCTTTACGGAAAATAGCAGGCGTGTTTGGCGCTTCAAATGAAACATCTTTCACGTAAATGCGTTGAATTGCGAATTGTTGTTGCGCTTGCGCTTGGTCTTGTGCCGCGCCGTTTACTTGCTGCTCGTCAGCCATGTCATTACTTCCTATTAAATTGAGGTTATTTCTTAATCAGCGGAAAACTAGCGGCTTGCCAGCTTGAGATCCCACCTTGGAGTACGGCAACCTTCTCAAACCCAGCTTTACTGAGGTTGCTGGCGACGCCTTTTGCGGTCATCCCTGTTGCACATACCAACACGATGGGGGCAGATTTGTATTTCTCAAGTGAACCTAACTCATTTTTCCGAATTCGTTCAGCAGTAAGGTGCACCGCATCTGCAATATGGCCCTTGCGATAATCATCCATAGAACGAATATCTACAAATACACCGTCGTTGCGGTTCACGAGTAACGTCGCTTGCTGAGCCGTCAATTGCTGAATATTTGACGTGGCAGCTTGCACCGAAGTTACAATAATGGCGATCAATAACACCACCCAGAGCGTACTCATAATGGGGTGATTTGCAGCGAAAGCCAGAATGTCTTCCATACGACGTTATCTCCTACTAAAAAATCAAGCCACAGAGTATACCTACTGAAATGGCAGTTGCCAGTAAAATTTGCCCCATTTTTGCGGCTATTCGTAGCTTTCAATGGATGCGATTTAGAGCAAAATCGCATAAAATAGCTGCAACATTCTGAAATTACTAGAAACCGTCGAGGCAGTTATGACTCAAGCGAAAGCGCCACTCGCCCTGCTCATTTTAGATGGCTGGGGATATCGCGAAGAAACCCAAGACAACGCCATTGCGGCGGCGCGTACGCCGAACATGGATAAGCTGTGGGCCGAGCGCCCGCACACGCTAGTGGACGGCTCAGGTATGGCGGTGGGTTTACCCGACGGACAAATGGGCAACTCAGAAGTTGGCCACGTCAATTTAGGCGCAGGTCGTATTGTCTATCAAGACTTCACGCGCATCAGTAAAGCTATTCAAGACGGTGAGTTCTCGAACAATGCTGTCTTCCTCGATGCGTTAGCTGCTGCCAAACAAGCGGGCGGCGCCGTACATATTATGGGGCTGTTGTCGCCAGGTGGCGTGCATAGCCACGAAGAACATTTGCTGGCGATGGTTGAATTAGCCGCCCAGCAAGGTGCTAGCAAGATTTATGTTCATGCATTTTTAGACGGTCGGGATACGCCGCCGCGCTCCGCACGAGCGAGTATTGAGCGCTTTGAGCGTCGCTTCGCGGAGCTCGGTGTCGGCCGTTTCGCGAGTTTGTGTGGTCGCTATTTTGCGATGGACCGTGATAAGCGTTGGGACCGTGTCGAGCAGGCTTGGCAACTACTCGTGGACGGCCATGGCGCGTTCCATGCTGAGACCGCAGTAGACGCATTGGCTGACGCCTATGAGCGCGATGAGAACGACGAATTTGTAAAACCAACCGTGATTGGTGATGCCGCTCCTATGCAAGACGGCGATGCGGTGTTCTTCATGAACTTCCGTGCCGATCGTGCGCGTGAACTGTCTCACGCCTTCCTCGATAGTGATTTCGACGGTTTTACTCGCTCAAAGCAGCCGAAACTGAGCTCATATGTTATGTTGACCGAGTATTCCAAAGACCTCCAGGGGCCGATTGCCTACCCGCCAGAACCACTCAATAACGTGCTTGGTGATTGGCTAGCGCAGCACAACAAGACCCAACTCCGCATTTCGGAAACCGAGAAGTATGCGCATGTCACTTTCTTTTTCAGCGGTGGCCGGGAAGAGGAATTCGACGGCGAGAAGCGGGTGTTGATTCCATCACCTAATGTTGCGACCTACGATTTGCAACCAGAAATGAGCTCCGAACAACTCACCGATGCACTGGTTGATGCGATTCATGGCGGCGAGTTTGACGTGATTGTCTGCAATTATCCAAACGGCGACATGGTTGGCCATACGGGTAATTTCGATGCGGCGGTGAAAGCTATCGAGGCAGTAGATACCAGCATCGGTCGTGTCGTTGCGGCCCTGCAGGAAGTTGGTGGTGAGTGTTTAATTACCGCAGACCATGGTAACGCGGAACAAATGCATGACCATGACACGGGTCAGTCACATACCGCCCACACCAGCGAATTGGTGCCATTTATTTACGTCGGGCGCGATGCTACCCCGCGTGATGGTGCGCGCTTGTCGGATGTTGCCCCCACCATGCTGCATTTGTTGGGGCTACCGCAACCAGCCGAAATGACTGGCACGCCGATCATGACGTTGAAACGCTAATGCGCATTCTGGTTGCTGCTCTTTTATTACTGCTGGCTGCGCCAAGTTACGCTTGGCAACAGAATGCGATAGAGAACGCGACTGCAGAAGAAAAAGCAGCAACCGAAGCGCGTCTCGAAGCTCTGGCCAAAGAGCTGGAGCGTCGAGAAGCCGCTATTCAACAACGCGCCAAACAACTGTCGATTACAGAAAACGAACTGCGTCAATTGGAGTTACAGATGAGCGCAGTGGCCGGTGAGTTGAACACTACTCGCGATGCCATTGCTGCCACTGAGGCTCGACTCGCTACCCTTCAACAGCAACAAACTGAACTTGAACAGCAGCAAGCACAGCAATTGGCGTTGTTGGCCAAGCAGCTGGATGCAGCTTACCGCATTGGTGAGCATGACTATTTGAAGTTGGTGCTGAATCAAGAAGACCCCGCGAAGTTTGAACGTTTGCTCGGTTACTATGGCTACTTTAATCGCGCTCGGTTAGAGCAAGTTGCGGAGCTGCGGGAAACACAGAATCAGCTGGAAGGTGTAAAAGCCGATATTGTCACCGAACAACAGATCCTCGAAAACCAAGCACGTGAGCAGCGGCAACAGCAAGGCGTGCTGCAGTCACAGCAAAAAGAACAACAAAACATCGCCGCTAAGTTAGCGCGCGAGCAATCCGCTGATCAGCAACGTATTTCACAACTCCGTAAAGACCAAGAAGCACTCGAACAAGTATTGGCCGCCATTATTGCCGCCATGCGTGATGAGCCACGACTTGATGGCTTGGCGTCATTAAAAGGCAAGCTGGCTTGGCCTGCAGATGGCAAAGTGCAACGACTCTTTGGTGTCGCGCGCAGTGGTGGCGTTACTTGGAAAGGTGTGATTATTAACGGGACCGAGGGTGAGCCGGTGCGAGCCGTTGCAGATGGGCGCGTCTTGTTTGCTAATTGGTTACGCGGCTTCGGTTTAGTGATTGTGTTGGACCATGGTGACGGCTATTTGAGCCTGTACGGACATAACCAAACGATTATTCCGCAGGTGGGAGAGCTCGTTCGACAAGGTTCCACTATTGCACTGGTCGGTCAGTCTGGTGGTCGCAGCGAACCGGGTGTGTATTTTGAAATTCGCGTCAAAGGTGACGCGGTGAATCCGACGCAATGGATGCGCTGATGCGGACATTCGCCATTGCTCTGCTGATGTCCGTAAGTAGTGCAAACGCATGGGCTGCGCAGGTGGCCATTATTATTGACGATATGGGTCATCATCGCAGCAACCAACGTTTTATTGAACTCGCTTCACCGCTCACATTTTCTTTTCTGCCCTACACTGCCTTTGCGGCTGAGCAAGCTCAGCAAGCCGCCTCAGCTGGGTATGAAGTGATGCTACATTTGCCCATGGCCTCAGGCCCACATCATGACGCCGGCATCGACGCCCTACAACTGGATGAATCACAAGAAGAGCTAGTCGCACGCATGAATGCTGCACTCGCCCGCATCCCACAAGCTCGTGGCGTCAACAATCATATGGGTAGTCTGTTAACCACCAATGTCGCAGCTATGAAGTCGGTGATGACTGAGCTCGCGAACCGCGAACTGTTTTTTATTGATAGCCGCACCACTGCCGAAACTGTTGCTGAGGCTACGGCACGGTTAGCCGGAGTCCCGACTGCTCGACGGCATGTCTTTCTCGATCACGAACGCACGCCCGAAGGGCTAATCAAGGCTTGGGAAGAATTGTTGAAGCAAGCTGAGGAACGGGGTTTTGCTATCGCTATCGCGCATCCACACGATATGACTTACGACTTTCTGCGGGAACATTTGGGGGAACTCAATGAGCGCGGAATCAAGCTGGTACCAGTGTCAGAACTAACTGACAGGGAACAGTAAACAGTTAACGGTGAACAGAAAAATACAAAACTATTCTCTGTTCACCATTCACTTTGTGTTTTTAATTCATCGCCATTCGCAGTTTTTTCATAGCATTGGCTTCGAGTTGACGCACTCGCTCAGCCGATACCTGATACTTATCTGCCAATTCTTGCAGCGTGGTTTTGTTTTCTTCATCTAACCAGCGTGCGCGGACGATATCTTGGCTGCGCTCGTCGAGAGTGCGAATGGCAGCAAACAAACGCTTTTGCGTATGTGCTTCCCACTGCTCAGTCTCAACTTCTTCAGCTAAATCAGAGCGTTTGTCTTCGAGATATTGAGCCGGTGAGTAGGCCGTACCGTCACGCGAATCATCATCATCAGAACTTAATTCAAAGGCTTGGTCATGAGCACTCATGCGTGCTTCCATTTCCAAAACTTCCGAGGTGCTTACCCCTAACGTCTCGGCTACCGTGTTCACTTCTTCTTGAGTAAACCAGCCCAAACGCTTTTTCATCTTACGCAGGTTGAAGAATAATTTACGTTGCGCTTTAGTAGTTGCTACCTTCACCATGCGCCAGTTCTTCAACACATATTCGTGGATTTCTGCTTTAATCCAATGCACAGCAAATGACACCAAGCGCACACCAACCTTAGGATCAAAGCGACGAACCGCTTTCATCAGGCCAATGTTACCTTCTTGAATCAAATCAGCTTGTGGCAGACCGTAACCCGAATAACCCCGCGCAACATGCACGACAAAGCGCAAATGCGACATGATCAGCTGACGAGCTGACTCTAGGTCGTTATCTTCGACTAAACGTTCTGCTAATTCGCGTTCTTCTTCAGCGCTCAGCATAGGAATGCGATTGACCGACTGAACATAGGCCTCCAGGCTTCCGCTCTGGGGAACCATTAACGCCATATTTGTCATTTCAGCACTCATGCAATTACATCCTCTTTAATTTGTGTCTGGAACCTCTTTGAAGTGCTCCATCCGAGTCACTTACCAGACACACATCAGACCAGTGATGGCCTGAAAAGTTCCGTTATTCTAGCAAAGCTAATTAGGGTTGCAATAGCGCTGCCTATACCTTCGATATAAGGACGATTTATTGTGGTTCAATACTACTGACGTGTTTTCTTACCGCCAAGTACGAACCAAACAGTCCAAACAGGATAGCCAGCAACCATAGAATGCCCATTTCACTGACGCTCAGGCCTTCGAGATAAAATTGTGAATCATACAATTCACTAATCCCAACGACCGCATCTTGAATCCACCATATCAGTACGGCAGTGGCAAACCACGCGATCACACCACCAATTACACCATACCACACCCCGGTATATAAAAAGGGGCGCTGGATGTAACTGTTTGTTGCACCCACCAGCTTCATCACGATAATTTCGTCGCGTTTGCTATTAATATTCAAGCGAATGGTATTGCCGACAATCAAAACAACCGACAAACACAACAAAATTGCCAGTGCTAGAAACCCATCGCGAACCAAATTCAATAACGCTTGTAGGCGCTCAAGCCAGGTTAAATCGAGCCGAGCTTCAGCCACTTCACGTTCTTTTTGCAGCTCTAACAATAACGCTTGTGCAGCTTGCGCACTGCGCCGTTCGACCGCCGGTACTACCACCAATACATCTGGTAACGGATTCTCTGGCAAGGCATCCAGCGCATCACCGAATCCAGAACCTTCACGAAATTCAGCGAGTGCTTCGTCTTTTGGAATCCAACGCACCGACTCAATGTCGTCAGACAAATTCAGGCGCTTAGTAAAGGTGGCAATTTCTTGTTGAGACAAACCATTGCGCAAAAATAAGGTCATTTCTGCGGCTTGATCCCAGTCACCACCTACTTTTTCAGTGTTCTTTACTACCACATAGAGCGTTGCAGGTAGGGTTAAGCTTAATCCGAGCACCGCCATCGTCATCATGCTCGCTAACGGATACCGGGCTAATTCACCGAGACTCGCAATACACTGCTGTGCATTGTGCACGAAAAACATGACAAAACGACGTAAGCCCGAAATCTTCACTTGGGAAGCGCCGCTGCTGCGTTGACGAAACAGTAGACTCATCGATTAAGCCTCCTGCAAACCGTCGTTGATCATGCGACCGTCTTTGAGTGACAACGTGCGATAACGCAAGCGCGCAATCAAGCCCAAGTCATGAGTTGCAATCAACACTGAAACACCCACGCGATTAAAGTCTTCAAAGAGCTTGATGATTTCCATCGATAATTTGGGATCGAGGTTGCCGGTTGGCTCATCCGCCAGCAACAAAGGCGGCTTATTCACTACTGCGCGCGCAATACCCACGCGCTGTTGTTCACCGCCCGAGAGCATCATTGGATAATGTTTAAGTTTGTCACCCAAGCCTACTTTTTCCAGCGATGCCTGCACACGTTTCCGCGCTTCCTGCATGCTGTAACCCTCAATCAACAAGGGTAAAGCGACGTTGTCGAGCACAGTTTTGTCCATCAATAAGCGATGGTCCTGGAAAATCATGCCAATGTCGCGGCGCACATAAGGAATTTGTTTGGCTGTGACACGGCGCAAATCGTGACCATTAATCAACACTCGGCCTGCAGTTGGTCGCTCCATCATGCCAATTAGTTTCAGCAAGGTACTTTTGCCAGCACCTGAGTGGCCAGTTAAAAAGGCCATCTCACCGGGTTCCACATGAAAACTCACCTGGTTCAAGGCTTGGAAACCGCCGGGATAGGTTTTACTGACCTGCTCGAACTTAATCATTAGGCTTGCGTCTCTGGTTGCTTCTCTGGTTGAATTTCTCTCTGAAACAGAGCCTGCACAAAATCTTTCGCGACAAACGGCCGCAAGTCATCAATACCCTCACCGACGCCAATGTAACGAATCGGTATCTGGAATTGATCGGCAATTGCAAAAATTACCCCTCCTTTCGCCGTGCCGTCCAGTTTCGTCAGCGTAATACCCGTTACGCCTACCGCTTCGGTAAATAGTTTGGCTTGGCTAATCGCGTTTTGACCGGTACCCGCATCTAGAGTCAGCATTACTTCGTGCGGTGCATCCGGGTCGACCTTTTTCATTACGCGAACGACCTTTTTCAGCTCGTCCATTAAGTGAGCTTTATTCTGCAAACGACCAGCGGTGTCGGCAATCAACACGTCCACGCCACGCGCTTTCGCCGCCTCAACTGCATCATAAATCACCGAGGCACTGTCCGCACCGGTATGTTGTGCGACCACTGGAATATCGTTGCGCTCGCCCCATACTTGTAATTGTTCTACGGCTGCCGCGCGGAACGTATCGCCCGCAGCCAACATCACTGACTTGCCTTCGCGCTTAAACTGCTGCGCCAGCTTACCAATGGTGGTGGTTTTGCCCACGCCATTCACGCCGACCATCAAAATGACATAAGGACTCGCGGTTGCGGTTTGTAATGGTTGCTCCACCGCCGTCAGAATTTCTGTCATGTCGTCCTGCAGCAACTGATACAGGGCAGCCGCGTCTTGCAACTGACGACGATCAGCCTGTGCCGTTAAGCGCTCGACAATTTTCAATGTGGTCGGCACTCCGATATCGGCGGTGAGCAGTTGGGTTTCTAAATCTTCAAACAGCTCATCATCAATTTTCTTATCTTTAAACAAACCCCACAAGCCATCACCGATAGCCGTGGACGTCTTTTTCAAACCGCTGGTTAGGCGCTGCCAAAAGCTCGGTTGAGTCGGCTTTTCGGGCTGCTTCACTCGTGACTCTGCAGTAACCTGCGCACAAATTTCCGTCGCATCAGGGCTTAATGGTTTCGGCTCTGGTTCAGGCTCAGGTGTAGGCTGTTCGGTTTCAACAGCAGGCACGTCCTGATGTTCAACCTCTGTAGACTCAGAATCCTGCTTCTTCTCGGACTTTTTCTTAAACAACGAAAACACCATGCCGACACTCGCCTCTTCTACAACTCTTAATCACATTACGCTACACTAGCGCCCATCTATTGACACTAGTTTACCTCATTAGGCGCTACTGTAGCATGCCCCGAAAGCCGAACAAGTCAACGCCAGATAAAAATACCGGCAGCCTCCGTATCATCGGTGGGCAGTTACGTGGTCGTAAGCTCAGTATTGCTGATGTTCCGGGCTTGCGGCCTACCACTGATCGCATTCGCGAAACCGTCTTTAATTGGCTGCAGTTTGAGCTGACCGATGCACGCGTTTTGGATTGTTTTGCTGGAAGTGGTGCGTTGGGCTTTGAGGCTTTATCACGAGGCGCGCAGCTGGTGATTCTGGCGGAGCAAGATCGCCAAGCCACACAACTCTTAAATGAGCACGCGCGAACGCTGAGCGCTGCTGGTTCGGGACAAGCGTTAGTCCAGCCGGGTGATGTGCTTAACTTCTTGAAGACACCGCCGGCACAACCGATGAATGTGGTCTTCGTTGACCCACCGTTTCGACTCGAGTTGGCGGAACGAACCATTGCGCTACTCGACCAAAACCAATGGGTTCAAGAAGGCAGTTGGGTCTATATTGAAACCGAAAATGATTGGCGCGGTGAAGTACCCTTGCATTGGCGGCTGCATCGCGAAAAAGTAGCGGGACAAGTGGCATTTCGATTATTTGAAGTAGGAGCTCCACAATGAGCGCAGCAATTTGGTTAGGTCGGTTCTTATTTGCGTTGGTGTGGGGTGCTTTATTGGCGAATTTGGTTTGGCCATTCCCTGGCAAAGGCTTCGCGCTCTTCTTGATCTTGCTGTTTGTGTTGCTGGCGATTCATTTGCTGCAATTATTGATGTTTGCCAGCGCCTATCGACACTTGGTGCAATGGCGTCGCGGTGACTACTGGCAAATAGTGCTGTTTGGCATTGTTGGGTGGTTTGCGGTGCTGAACGCGCAGCCCAAGCGTGAGAAAGAATCAAAGGCTAATCTTTGACGCGTTCTTCCAGCTCTTCAACGCTCACACCAATATTAGAAATACCTTCATCGCGAGCCATACCGCGCACTTGCTGCACTAACTCTTTTGACGGCTGCGGATGCGCACTGGAAATCGTCTCAAGGTAATTCAGTACGGCTTGCTGCACTTCAATTTCATACTGTGTGAGTTCATGGTCACGCAGCAATTTACGTCGTTCTTGCGGCTCCAGCTCGGCACCTTCTGTTAGTTCTAGAAACTTGGCGACGCTGGCTTGGGATATCTTCGCAACACTCACCAGTTCGGCGCTGCTGTTATCGATCAAGCCCTGTAATAATGTGCTAACAGCAGTGCAAGCATCCATGGCGGGATATACGCCCAGCATGTCGTGACCGTGCTCGCTGGGAGTGACGCCGTCTACTTTTTCTTGCCAGCGGGAGAAGTTCACTTTGACCTTCTTACCTTGCCAAACCCAGTCCCAGCACGCATTCAATGCGCTATGCAGCGGTTTGGGATCGCCAAAACCAGTGACTTGATAGAATAAGTCGTAATTGGGCACCATGCGCTCACATAGATATAGAGCAAGCACGGTTTGATAGGCCATCGGCAAGGCACGAATGCGTTCAAAGGTATTCAAAACTGGCATAAAATTCCTGTTAAACTGAGCAGGTTCACTTCGTTGCGGAATAGTATACATGCAAAATACTTTGGATGAGCAGTTCACCGCGGTCAAAGCCGCCGCTGAATGTTTGGGAGATCGCGTTCGCCAGACTCCGGTGATTCATTCACTCGGATTAGATGCAGCTCTAGGCTGTGCGGTCTGGCTGAAGTGTGAACATGAGCAGCATACGGGCGCTTTCAAATTTCGTGGCGCCATGCATGCCCTCCTCCAACTTTCTGAGTCCGAACGCGCCGCCGGTGTCTATACCGTCTCCAGCGGCAATCATGGCGCAGCGCTCGCGGCGGCAGGTCAACAGTTGGGTATTGATGTGCGGGTTGGCGTTGCCAGTAATGCTTCGGCGGTCAAACGTGCCAACATGGAACGCTACCAAGCCGAACTGATCACCATTGAACCCGGTATGGCAGCTCGAGAAGCTTTTGTGGCATCCCAACAAGACAGCGGCCGCACCTTTATCCCACCGTATAATCATGATTGGATTGTCGCTGGACAAGGAACGGCGGCACTGGAACTGGTGCAAGCGCAACCACAACTTGATGTTTTAGTCGCGCCTTTAGGTGGGGGTGGCTTGTTAAGCGGAACCAGTATTGTCGCGCGCCAGCATGGCATGAAGGTGTTTGGTGTTGAACCTGAGTTGGCGGCAGATGGTTTCGCGTCGCTTGACGCCGGAGTCATTCAACCGGCTATGCCACCCATTAGCATCTGTGATGGCTTGCTCACCAGTTTAGGGTCGGTAACGTTTCCGCTGTTGCAACAGCATCTTAAGGCAATTCTATTGGTAAGTGATGATGAGGCAGCAGCGGCTCAGCAGCTCTGTTATGAGCATACCGATCAGTGGATTGAGCCGTCTTCAGCTGTGGTGTTAGCAGCACTCAAGCGCTACCCAGAACATTTTCAAGGGCAACGCGTGGGTGTCATTGTTTCCGGTGGGAACGTTACTAAAGTGCAACCATAGCTAGGTTGCGAACAACTGACTCATATCGTTAAACGCTTTAAATTCCAAAGCATTCCCGCAGAAGTCATGGAAGAACATGGTGGCTTGCTCGCCAGGTTTCCCTTTAAAGCGAATGTGCGGCTCAATCACGAACTGAATGTTGTGTTGACGCAGCCGCTCAGCCAATGCTTCCCAATCCGCCATGGTCAATACCACGCCAAAATGTGGCACAGGTACGGCATGCCCATCAACCGCATTGTGATGCAATTGAGGCACTTGATCTGGAGCTAGGTGGGTAACGAATTGGTGGCCGAAAAAGTCCCAGTCCACCCATTCAGGCGCACTGCGACCTTCACTTAAACCGAGAACTTCACCGTAGAAGGCGCGAGCTTGGGCGATATCCTTAACTGGAACCGCCAGATGAAAAGGCTGAATTTGAGAACGCATACTACGCGTACAACCTCACAAGAATTAGTTTTTGACAGTGACCATATTGACTGGTTTGCGCCATAAACGCAGACCCACGGCAACCAATAGAATTGCCCAATTGACCGGCGGCAACATTCCTACAACTAGCATGGCAAGCATATTCCACAACGGCTGACGATGGTGTTGACCGACCAGCACATAAAACAACAGCGCCGCCACTAACCCTTGCAAAATAAAGAGGCTAAGAGGCATAAAATAGTCCTGTATTGTTCTGTTTTTAATTGTGGACTAAGCCTACAACATCTTCTTTGAATTGTAAAAGAGTGTAAATATGGCTGTCACACAAGTGTGCAACAGCCACCATTTATTTACTAATTATTAGGCACTTAGCGCACGATCAAGATCGGCGATGAGATCATCCAAATCTTCAATTCCGACCGAGATGCGAACAAAGTTGTCCAAAATTCCAAGCTGTTCACGGTTCTCTTTTGGAATCGACGCATGGGTCATAATGGCAGGATGTTCAATCAAGCTTTCCACGCCACCAAGGCTCTCTGCTAACGCAAAAATCTCGACCGATTCAAGGAAACGACGCGCCTTGTTGATGTCACCTTTGAGCAAAATCGAAATCATTCCACCAAAGCCTGACATCTGCCGTTTGGCAAGTTCGTGCTGAGGGTGACTCGGTAAGCCAGGATAAATGACTTTTTCAACTTGCGGGTGCTGATCGAGCCACTCGGCTAGCTTCATAGCCGCCTGGTTATGATGCTGCATGCGTAACGCTAAGGTTTTAACACCACGTAGCGCAAGATACGAATCAAATGGTCCAGCAATCGAGCCCACAGCGTTCTGCAGGAAGGTCAATTGCTCTTCTAGTTCGTCGTTGTCGCCGACTACGACAATACCGCCGACCATATCCGAATGACCATTCAGGTATTTGGTTGCGGAGTGCATGACAATATCTGCACCCTGCTCAATTGGGCGCTGATTGAATGGCGTTGCAAAGGTATTATCGACCACCACAATAATGTTGTGCTGTTTCGCAATCGCGACAATGGCTTCAATGTCGACCAGCTTCAGCATCGGGTTACTTGGGGTTTCGACCCAAATCATCCGAGTCTTGGCAGTAATAGCCGCTTCGACTGCTTTCAGGTCAACCAAATCAACGTACGAGAATTCTAGACCTGCGGAACGACCACGAACCTTGTCGAACAAGCGGAAGGTACCACCGTACAAATCGTCCATGGCAATCACATGATCACCCGTGTTCAGTAGCTCCATGATGGTGGCAGTTGCCGCCATACCTGAGGCAAATGCGTAGCCTTTGCGCCCACTTTCTAAGTTGGCGACTGAACGCTCCCACGCAAACCGTGTTGGGTTGTGTGAACGAGAATACTCAAAACCTTTATGAACACCTGGGCTCTCCTGAATATAAGTAGAGCTGGTGAAAATAGGCGGCATCACCGCGCCAGTTGCTGGCTCGGGTGCTTGTCCACCGTGAATAGTGCGGGTCGCAAATTTCAACTGCTTCTTGCTGTCAGTCATGCTTACTTCTCCAATAGACCACGTTCGTTCATCCACTCGTCGTTGTAGAGCTTCGACAAGTAACGATTACCGGTATCACAAGCTAATGTGACCACACGTTTAGGGGTTGTTTGTTCGCGACAATAACGCAATGCCGCAGCAATCAGGGTACCGCTGGACGAGCCGACCATGACGCCCTCTTTCACCAGTAATTCGCGGGCGGTAGCAAATGCTTCTTTGTCGCTAATCGCGTATGCGCTAGATGCCAAATCGATATCACAGATATCTGGAATAAAGTCTTCGCCAATACCCTCAACCAACCAACTTCCGGCATCGACGGTTTCATTGCGGTTGACCAACGGCTCCAAAATAGACCCTTCTGGATCGGCGAGTACTAAATCCACATCGCTGTTTTTCTCTCGGAGGAATCGGCCGATGCCGCTCAAGGTACCACCTGAACCAACGCCACACACAAACGCATCCAGCTTGCCGTCCATCTGTTCCCAGATTTCTGGGCCTGTAGTGTTGTAGTGCGCTGCAACGTTGGCAGGGTTGGCAAATTGGTTCACGTAGAAATAGCCGTGCTCTTGCGCCAACCGCGCTGCCATATCTTGATAGTATTCTGGATGACCTTTTTGCACGTCTGAACGAGTTTGCACGACTTCGGCACCCATCGCGCGCAAGTTATTGACCTTTTCTGATGACATTTTGTCAGGCATCACAATTTTCAACGGGTAACCTTTGCTCGCAGCTACCAACGCTAGACCTAACCCAGTGTTACCAGCCGTGGCTTCGATAATGGTCATGCCCGGCTTCAATTTGCCTTCGCGTTCTGCCGCTTCGATCATGCTCACTGCAATACGATCTTTAATGGAGCCGCCTGGGTTCATAAGCTCCATTTTGAGATAGAGTTCGCAGGGTCCAGTATCAATGGTAGAAACTTTAACCATCGGCGTGTTGCCAATCATTTCGAGCACGTTTTGATAAACCTTCATGGTGTGTCCGTCTGTTGATTCAAAAATATGCGGCTATTATCCATGATGCGCCGATTAGATGCCAATTTGCCGTTAGACAAATGTACACTGACTTATTCTATGGCATCATGTAGGCCATTCGTTTTTACTTCTTTTTGGTAATGAGGTTCATCATGACTATGCGTACATTACTCTTGTCAGCTGCAACGTTGACTCTACTCGCAGCGTGTAACCCGCGCCCAGCGGTGAATCCACAAGCTGACTTTTTCGCTGCATTTGAGCCATTTTGCGGACAAAGCTTTGCCGCTGAGATTGTGGAAGATAACGCGCCAAGCGACGCTTGGGATCATCCTTTAGTGGTTCATATTCGTGACTGCGAAGAAGACGTGATCCGCATGCCATTACATGTTGGTGAGGACCGTTCACGTACTTGGGTGCTCACCAAGCACGACGATTACATTGATTTCCAACACATCCATTTACACGAAGACGGATCACCTGATGCGGTATCACCCTATGGTGGCCAAACGTTGACGGCTGGTACGGCACAAATGCAGTCGTTCCCAGTAGATGAGGCCAGCAAAGCGTTGTTCATGGAAAATGGACTGGATGTGTCGGTCACCAATACCTGGACCATTGAGTTTGTTGACGCCGAAACCATGGCTTATGAGCTACGTCGTCCGGGTCGTATTTTCCGCGTTCACGTTGATTTGAGTCAGCCGATTGATGAGCCACCTCCTGCTTGGGGATACAAAGGTGAATAAGACTGCGGTAATAGACTTACGCAGTGACACCGTCACGCAACCGACCGAAGCAATGCGCGCTGCTATGGCTGCAGCGCCAGTCGGCGATGATGTATTTGGTGATGATCCCACAATTAATGCGTTGCAAGAACGCGTCGCGGCGCTCTTTGGTAAAGAGGCCGCGCTAATTGCGGCCAGTGGCACCCAAACCAATTTGTTAGCCTTACTGTCTCATTGTCAGCGCGGTGAAGAATATTTGGTTGGTCAGGAATATCACACCTACCGTTACGAAGCGGGTGGCGCTGCGGTATTGGGTGGAATTGTGCCGCAGCCATTTGAAGTGGAGCCCGATGGCTCGCTGAATTTGGCTCAAGTGGAAAAGCGCATCAAACCCGATGATCCACACTTTCCAATCACGCGTTTGCTGGCACTCGAGAATACCCACACGGGTAAAGTCATTCCGCAAGAATACATGCTGCGAGCGCGACGTTTGGTTGATAAGCACGGCTTGAAGTTGCACCTCGATGGTGCGCGAGTTTTCAACGCGGTTATTGCGACCGGTTTGAGTGCTGAAGAACTCTGCCGTCCATTTGATAGCGTTTCTATTTGCTTTTCAAAAGGTCTCGGTACGCCGATTGGTTCCGTATTGGTGGGCTCGAAAAAATTCATTGCGCGGGCGCATCGGTGGCGCAAAATGGTCGGTGGCGGTATGCGCCAAGCCGGCATCATTGCAGCAGCCATGGATCACGCACTCGACCATCATATTGATCGACTTGCGGATGACCATGCCAATGCCCGTGACTTATGGGAAGGCTTACATGACTTGCCGGGCATTCGACTCGAGCCACAGCACACCAACATGGTGTATGTGAACTTTGAATCGGCTGGCACCGCCAAACACGTCAGCGACACCTTGCGTGCGCAGGGCATCTTAACGTCCAGCGCCCAGCGGATGCGGCTGGTGACCCATCTCAATATCAGCCCTGCCGATGTTGAGCGAACCATCTCCGCCTTCGCCGCAGCCCTCAAGCGCTAAAGGCTCTTGAGGTGGTTGAGGAGACGGTCGAGGGCTCGGTAGCCGAGTGCCTCGGCTAGGTGCCCGCGCTGAATAGACTCTGTTCCTTCAATATCCGCGATGGTGCGAGCCAATCGGAGTAGGCGATGGTAAGCACGGTGAGACAGATTGAAGCGCTCGATAGCCGTGACTAAGAATTTATGATGCTCAGCGCTGAGTCGGCAATAGGTGCTCAGTTGATTGGCTTGCAGGTCGGTATTGAGGCAGCCTTGCCGTTGTAATTGTACTGCTCGTGCGGCGGTGACTTGTTGCCGCCATTTTGGTGTTTCGGGTTCGGGAATGGTTTCGCGTTGCTGCCGCAAGGCATCTGGTTGGCGTAACACCTCGACTTGCATATCAATGCGGTCAAGCAACGGTCCCGATATACGTCCAAGATACTTATTCACTTGCTCTGGCGAGGCACGAATACTCGCCAAAGTACCATCAAAATTTCCGCAGGGTGATGGGTTTAGCGCACAGACCATTTGAAACCGTGCCGGAAAGGTCAGTTGATGTGCTGCACGGCTAATCGTAACTTCACCTGACTCCAGTGGCTCTCTCAGGGAATCTAAAACAGAACGGGTAAATTCTGCCATCTCATCCAAGAACAAGAGACCCCTGTGCGCTAATGAAATCTCCCCCGGCTGCGGCGGATTTCCACCGCCGACGAGCGCAGCGGCAGAACAAGAATGATGGGGCGAGCGGAGCCTGCGCTGCAGCCAATGGTGCGGTTCCGCGGTACCAGAAATGGAGCGAATAGCCGCGACTTCGAGTGCTTCTTCTTCATCGAGTGCAGGCAGCAAGCCAAGTAAGCGCTGCGCCAACATGGTTTTGCCCGTGCCTGGAGGGCCTACGAAAAGTACATGATGACCGCCTGCTGCCGCTAGTAGCAAAGCTCGCTTCGCTTGATCTTGACCGATGACATCCGAGATATCGCCAACGCCTACAGGCAGCTTATTATCATCAGTCTGCGGATTGTTCTGTGTCGCAATGTTCGGCAGTCGCTGCGGACCTTGCAGATGCTCCACCACGTCACGCAAATGAATCCCCGCAACACATTGCTGCTGTTTTAACAGCCCTGCTTCCGCTTGATTTTGTTGCGGGATGACCGCCTCACGACCTTCATTTCGACAGGCCAGCACCGCTGGTAAAATGCCATTCACTCCGCATAGTTCACCGGTTAGATTCAGTTCACCATAGAACTCACGACTGGCCGCTGCCGACTCCGGCAGTTGTCCATCCGCAATCAAGATTCCAACGGCTATCGCCAAGTCATAGCGGGCGCCGTACTTGGGCAAATCGGCAGGTGCTAAATTCACTGTAATTTTCTTCGCGCGAGGAAAATCATACCCGCTAGCCATCAACGCCGAACGCACGCGGTCCCGCGCTTCTTTAACGCCCGTCTGCGGCAAGCCCACAATCGCAAACGCGGGCAACCCACCCGCCAAACACACTTCCACTGTCACCAGCGGCGCATCAATTCCCTGCAGCGCACGAGTATAAACCCGCGCAATCGCTAACTCCGCCGCCATTCCAACTCTCCCTGTTTCGTTCACCCAGCAAGAGTCAGCCTAGTCCTCAGCATCACCAACCACAAGACGCCAAAATCGTATTCTTACGTGCGATTGCATCACACCTAACTGCTTACAATGGTCATATTTAGTCTAGAATGGTAAAAAAGCACGCAGGGAATTTAGCGGCGGGGAATGATGTTGCGGCACGTCTATTTGTTTTTGAAAACCACGGTGGTGATTACACTGATTTTTATGGGTGTAGTCTACGCAATGAGTGCTTTCTATCTGCTCAAAGACGGTGAATTTAAGGGGCCGGCTACATATTCTGAGTTTATCGTTTGTCTCGAGATGGCTCTCTGGTACGCTGTTGTGTTTGCTTGTGCTGAGGCTTTCTTTAATTGGGTGCGTTACCTCAAACAGAAAGAGCTTGAGGAAGAGGCGAATTCAAATTCGTAAACTGGGCTTCAGTTACTGAGCCCAGTCCGAAATATCATCTTTAAACGGCTCATTGCCGCTGTCGAGTCCTTCTACTAAAAGGCCACTGGTCGCCTCCACGAATTTAAGATTTCGAATGCCACTGTAGCTTTTCAGATGTTCTTCTTCCAAAAAGAGCATAGTCGATTTGAATTGCACTAAATTCGCGCTGAACTCGCTTGTGGTTGCGCCACCCACCGCGGTATTAACAAGCACGAGTGTTGAATCTGATGAGACGACATACTTGTCGATAAAGCGCGGCGATTGCCATGTCTCTTTATCCTTTACCAGTAGTGTTCGACGGTGACGTTCCCCGGTTTGCGACGAAGGTTTTTCGGTAAGCCCATGCTGTCGAGCAGCACTTTCGCGTCTCGGATCATTTCCGGATTACCACAGAGCATCACTTGCGCGCGATCGTTCAGCTCATCCTTGCAGGCTGCTTGCAAAGCCCCAGACTCTATAAGTGCTGGTACGCGACCACGCAGTGCGCCAGCGAAATCTTCGCGGGATACAATTGGCTGATAATGCAATTGGCCAGGATGTTTATCGACCCAGCCCTGAATCAAGTCACGATACGCCAGGTCAGCGCCGAAACGCACAGCATGAATCAAATGAATGCGTTTGAAGCGTTGATATGGAATGTCGGTCGTTAACATGGAAAGGTATGGACCAATGCCGGTGCCCGTGGCTATCAGCCACAAGCTATCGCCGTCGGGCACTTCATTCAACGTGAAAAAACCGGATGGCGGCTGTGAAACTTGAATCTTCTGACCTGCCTTCAAGCCATGTAACATCGGCGAGAACAGGCCGTCATGAACGCGATTCACCAGAAAATCGAGAACCGAATCATCGGGACCATTCACTAAGGAATAAGCGCGCTGAACTCGTCCATCTTCGTGGGATAATCCCAGCCGCACGAACTGTCCGGCAATAAACTCAAAGGGCTGCTCGGTGCGTACACGCAGACTGAACAATTCTTGATTCCACGCGTAATTTTCGATGACTTCACCGTCTAACCACAATGCCATGCCAAATTCCTCTCTACGATTCTAAAAACTTACTCGTCGTCTTGCGCTTTTTGTAAGCTCGCTACTTGCTGCTCGAGCTGCTCAACGCGCTGACGTAGACGCAACAGTAATTGTTGCTGCACATCCAACTCTTCTCGCGTCACCATGTCTAGTTTGCCCAACTGCTGCTGCAGAATTGTCTTGATTCGGCCTTCCATGGAGCCAGCAAAATCTTTAACGCCGGCAGGGATGCTATCGTTGATTTGACGGGCAATTTCTTCCAGTTTTGTCGCGTCGAATTTTTTACTATCCATTTGCTTCTCTCCGTTGACCGTATTGTCGTTTAGCTTAACAGGAGTTTACGGTAAAATCCCCGTTCTCGATCGACTTCTATCACGCCCAACAAGGTCATCATGCAGTTAAATCCGAGCCAACAAGAAGCAGTTCACGCCATCCGCGGGCCGGTTTTGGTGTTGGCGGGTGCCGGTAGCGGCAAGACCCGAGTCATCACTGAAAAAATTGCACATCTAATTACCCGTTGCGCTATTCCTGCTCGTCATATTGGAGCCGTCACCTTCACCAACAAGGCAGCGCGGGAAATGAAGGAGCGCGTTGGGCAAACCCTAGGCCGCGAATATACCCGTGGCTTAACGGTGTCGACATTCCATACCTTAGGTTTGACCATTATTCGCAAAGAAGTCAAAAATCTCGGTATGAAGTCTGGATTTTCCTTATTCGATGATCAGGATAGCTTCGCATTATTAAAAGCGCTCACCGAAGACGAAATCGACGCCGACAAAGCCATGCTCAAATTACTGCAAAGCCAAATCAGTAATTGGAAGAATGCGATGTTGCAGCCGCATCAGGCTCTCGAACAAGCCAAATTGCCTGATGAGCAAATGTTCGCGGAGTTTTATCGGCGCTATCAGCAGAATATGCAGGCCTGTAACGCATTAGACTTTGATGATTTGATCTTGCTCCCCACCTTGCTGCTTAAAACGAATGAAGCAGCACGAGAGCGGTGGCAGAAAAAATTTCAGTATCTGTTAGTCGATGAGTATCAAGATACGAATACCAGTCAGTACGAACTGGTACGGCTGTTGGTCGGCAAAGACGCAAACTTTACGGTGGTTGGTGACGATGACCAATCAATCTACTCATGGCGCGGTGCGCAGCCGCAAAACCTGGCGCTGCTGCAACGCGACTTCCCCCAACTACAAGTTATCAAGTTGGAGCAGAACTACCGCTCCTGTAAGCGTATTCTCAAAGCTGCGAACATTCTCATTGAAAATAATCCGCACGTGTTCGACAAAAAATTGTTCTCGGAAATGGACGAAGGTGAACCGCTGCGAGTCATCAAAGGTCGCAACGAGGAACACGAAGCAGATCGCGTGGTCGCGGAGATTGTTCGGCAACGCTTTTTGGCGCGCACGCCGTACCACTTTTTCGCCATTCTATACCGCGGGAATCACCAATCGCGGGTGTTTGAGAAGGCTCTGCTGAATCAACGCATCCCCTACCGCATGACCGGCGGCCAGAGCTTTTTTGCGCGCGCTGAAGTCAAAGACATCATGGCGTACTTGCGGTTATTGGTGAATCCAAGTGATGACACTGCTTTTATTCGTATCGTCAATTTGCCCAAGCGCGGCATTGGCCCACAAACCGTTGAACGCATTAGTGAATTGGCACATGAGCTGCACGTGGGTATGTATGAAGCCGCGCAACACCGTCAACTTGAGACACGACTCGGCACTCGCGAGTACGCTCAGGTGCAGGAGTTTGTGCAACTGATTAGCCAAGCGGCGCGCCGTTGTGACCATCCGCCAGAAGTCGCCAGCACGCTGTACGGATTAGTGAAAGAGATTGGCTATGAAGAGTGGTTGTATGAGGTCAGTCCGAGCCAGGCTGCCGCAGAAATGCGCTACAAAAACATCAATGAGCTGCTGCGCTGGGTTACCGAAATGGTGAAAGGTGACACCGAAAACGAACCGCTGACACTTGAGCAAGCGGTTGCCAAGTTGTGCTTACGCGATATGCTCTCGCGCAACGAAGAAGAAGACCAAGCCGACCAAGTGCAACTGATGACGCTGCATGCGTCCAAAGGACTCGAGTTCCCACATGTGTTTATGGTCGGCATGGAAGAAGGCTTACTACCGCATCAATCCAGTATCGACGAGGGCATGGTTGAGGAAGAGCGACGACTCGCTTATGTCGGTATCACCCGCGCCCAGCAAACATTGACGTTCACCATGGCACGCGAACGCCGCCAGTATGGTGACGTTATCAAACCTGAGCCCAGTCGTTTTCTGTTTGAATTACCGCAAGACGATATTGAGTGGGAAGAGCAACGTGCTGCGAATGAAGAAGCAAAAGAACAGCAACGGCAATCGGGAATGGACTTACTGCGCAAGGCCTTAGAGAAAAACTAAGCGCTTGCCGACTTAGCTTCAGCGGCATCAACCTCTACATCATCAAAATGGACGCGAACCGGTTCACCAAACTGTTTGCCTTGGCCAGTCACTACACCCACCGTCAGTAAGGCGTCTTGTTGCGCTTGCTCGTCAACGCCGGCTGCGACCACTTGAATATCCAACTCGGTGCACAAATTGACGACATTGCGCACCATTTTCTGCGCGCGGTCACTATTAGCAATGTCTGCGACAAAGTTCGGGTCCAACTTCACGTGGGTGAACGGGTAGCTCAAGATAAACTGCAGCGCACCTGCACTGCGGCCAAACTCGTTCAATGCCAACCCAACGCCAAATTCAGCCAGCTGACGCAACGAACTTAATTGGCGCTTCGAGCTGTAATTAAGCTCTACTTCACTGAACTCAAGAATCAATCGATCAGCTTTGATTTTTGAATCTTTAATAATTTGCATCAGCACCCGTACATCAGCGAGTTTGTAGAGATGCTTGGTCGATAGCGAGACAAACAATGGTGGATGCTTTGGATTCTGCGCCAATTGCCCACAGCAGCGTTTCAACATCCAGTGATCAAGCGTAATGATCATCCCGGTTTTTTCAGCAACAGCCAGGAATCGATCGGCAGGCAACAGCGTATTATCTCGCTGCCAACGCAGCAGCCATTCTGCCGCATGCTCGGTGCCGGTATTCATATCGACTACATCATAGCGATGCACAATAAAATCTTGGTCGAACTGCGCGTGCCGTAGCTCGGATTCACGATGCAAAGAGGCGACTAAGTCTTTGTGAATACTCTCATCGAATACTACAAAGCGACCGCGGCCCATGCTCTTCGCTTGATACATAGCTGCATCAGCGTCGCGTAATAGCCGCTCTGCAGAATCATTCCGCGCGCGACATTCCGCAATACCAACACTGGCACCCGAATAATGCTCACTTTCACCGAACACAAATGGACGCTGCATCTTCTCGATAATGCGCCCAGCGACTTCTTTCGCGTCTTCAACGTGGTTAATCATGTCCAGCAAAATAACGAATTCATCGCCACCGAGCCGTGCAACGGTGTCATTGTCTCGCACACATTCACCAATACGCCGACTGGCTTCCAGCAGGAACTCATCGCCGGCGCTATGGCCGAGTGTGTCGTTGATATCTTTAAAACGATCTAGGTCGACAAACAACACCGCAAAGTTGTGCTGCGGGAAGCGCCGCTTGTGCTTGAGCGTTTGCTGTAGACGCTCGGTAAACATCGAGCGATTCGGCAGGCCAGTTAATGCGTCATGATGCGCGTCGTGGAAGAGTTTTTCTTCAATTTTCTTACGCCGCTCAATTTCGTTCACCAACTCTTCGGTCCGCTCGGCGACTTTGCGTTCGAGGTAGGCATTCACACGGCGCACTTCTTCAGCATTACGGCGTCGCTCAATGGCAACAGCAACGTGCTGAGAAACGAAGTTCAGTAGTTCTAAATCGTCTTGTTTGTAAGTGACTTCGTCGGTGTATGTTTGCACCGACAACACGCCAATTACTTCATCATCAATCAGTAGCGGTGAACCCAACCATTGCTTCGGCTGCGTGCCGTAGTAAGAAGAAGCCTTCTCAATCTCACCCGCACCAATGAGCTCTGCATACTTGTCTTTCGTAATAAATACCGGCTGCTTGTGGCGGATAACAAATTCAGTCATACCTCGACCCATGGGCCGAAGTTTGCGTAAGTGAGTGTCAAAGGCGTCGACGTAATAAGGGAAAGTTAGGTTTCGTTTGTCTTCATCAACCAACGCGACAAAGAAGTTTTCATTGTTAATCAAACGACCAATTTGCTCGTGCAATTGGTGATAGAAGCTTTCCATACTATCAGAGGTGTTGGTGACCTCTGATATGGCGAAGAGGACGGCGGACACCTTTTCAGCGCGTTTGCGCTCCCCTACTTCTAGCGTCAGGTTGTCGTTGATTTCGCGCAGTGCAGCCGTTTGCCGAGCAATCTCCGCCTGCATGAATTCACGCTGGCGAACCCGCTCGAGCGCGTTCACAATATGCTGCGAAACGAACATGAATAGATCTTTGTCCGCTTCTGTGTAGCGTTGATCTTCGCTATAACTTTGTACCACCATCGCACCGATAATCCGATTCTCGGACTGCAACGGTACACCGAGCCAATCGACTGGCGGAGAGCCTAAATCCTTAATTTCACCGCTGGCGAGGAGCTCTTTGAACACTTGCTCGTTATAGAGAAACGGCCGGCCCGTGCGCATGACATAACCAGTCATACCCTGTCGCAACAAATCCATCGGGAAGTTATCTTCCGTTGGGATTTCGTCATATTCGTCAACAAAGTACACAAACTTGACGGTATCGTTGTCGTGGTCGGCTAAACAGATGAAAAAGTTCTTTGCATTCATCAACTCGCCAATAATGCTGTGCACAGCAGCATAAAATTCCTGCATATCTTGCACTGATGCGGCGAGTTCGGAAATCTTGAAAAGGGCTTTCTGAATGACTTCGGATTGGCGATATTTTAATGTCAGTTTTTGTAGTCGAGACAAAGCCTTACGCAATCGCGCAATCTCTTTTTCAGTGCTTTCCCCAGTACTCTCTATGGTACTTTCTCGACTAGACATTGGTGACATTCAGGTGTTTTGTTTTTGTAATTATTGTTCCGAGTATATCTTTACATTCCTTGACATGAAAGCGTTTGCGATCAAAAAACAGGCACAAAAAAACCGCCGAAGCGGTTTTTTCTATTCTTGGTGTTTAAATTTCCGCAATCATGTAATCAATTGCGGCTTGAATTTCTTCATCGCTACAATCGTTACAGGTACCTTTGGCTGGCATTGCGTTATAGCCTTCAATAGCATGTTTCAACACTGTGTCCATACCTTGCGCTAGGCGCGGTTCCCAATCTTCAGCGTTATTAATTTTCGGTGAACCCAACACGCCGCTGGTGTGGCAAGCTGCACAAAAACGGTTGTAGATAGCATCACCTGCGCGTGGACCGCTCGATCCTGCGCTGCTGCTACCCGTATCAGGAGTTGCACCCGCTAACTTCACCTTACCAATTGGGGCAATGCGATCTTTAATCGCATCATTATCTTGAGGCACCATTGCAGCGCTCGCACCACCAACGACTAGGGCGAGAACAGCAACGAATACACGGCTCGATTTTACTACTTTCAGTACGTTCACAGTTTACTCCTGTCTGAGCTGATGAGCTTGCGTGCTCACTTAGTTGTTGCGATTATAGCCAGATTCCGGCCACGATTAAACACTTCCGTTGCATGTCTGTAAATACGCGCAAAATAGCGCTTTTGGATCTCGATGCTTTTTTTGCTAGTGCCGAGGTCTTGCGCGACCCTAGTCTCAAGAACCGTCCCTTTGCGGTGGGCGGCGGAGGCGCGCGTGGCGTAGTTGCAACCTGCAATTATTTAGCTCGCGAGTTCGGTGTGCGCAGCGCCATGTCAGGCTCTCATGCTCGCCGTCTTTGTCCACATTTACATTTCGTGTCACCAGATCACGGTTATTATCGCTTATTAAGTCGACAAGTCTACGCTATTTTGCAATCGGTCACCGACCGCATTGAACCAGCCTCCATTGACGAGTTTTACCTCGATTTGTCAGCGGTTGAAACGCATCAAGGCAGCGCCACGCGGATCATGGAAGCGGTTCGAGCTGATATTCGGGCGCTCGGTATTACCGGCTCAGCGGGTATATCGAATCAGAAAATGGTGGCCAAAATAGCCAGCGACGACAATAAGCCAGATGGTCAACGCGTGGTGGCTCCCGAACAAGTTGTGCCTTATATCGCTTCGCTTCCTTTAAAACGAATCCCCGGGGTCGGCCCGAAGAGTTTAGAGCGGCTGCATGATGCCAGTCTGTTTACTGGCGCTGATATTCAACGCAGTGATATTGAGACCGTACAATCGATCTTAGGCGAGAAGTCGGGTTGGCTCTTGTACCAACGCTGTTTAGGTAATGACCCACGCGAGATTGTAACGGAGCGCGTACGCAAAAGTGTGGGTGTAGAAGAAACGCTAAGTACGGACTTTACGTCGCTGCGCCAGGTTGAGCAGTTTGCGGATCAAGTGTTACTCCCACAGCTCCTGAAGCGGCTCGGCGTTCAGCGCTGGCAAGCCACGCATATTAAAAGCCAGACGGTGAAACTTAAGTTTGCAGACTTTCAGCAAACCACAGTATCGCGCACTGGCTCGAAGGCATCGCCCAGCCTGTTTTACCAACTGGTTAGGGAGGCTTGGGAGCGTCGTAAAGGCCGTGGTGTGCGGCTAATTGGACTCAGCGTTGCTTTGCCTGATCCCGATGACCAATTACAACTCGAGCTCGATTTGGAATAAAAGGTTAGGCTTACTCAGCTTTCGGAAAGCTGCCCAACACAGTCACTCGGTTGCGTAATTGAATCAAAGTCAACGCCGCTTGAATCGACGAGTCATGCGCGTGACCTTCACACTCGATATAGAAATGGTAGTGACCAAAACGACGGCCGGTAGGTCGCGATACAAGCGCCGTTAAGTTGACACGGTACGCCGCAAATACCTGCAGATGCTCAACCAATAGCCCCGGATGATCAGCGTCATCAATGATCAGAATCGCTGTTTTGTAGTGAATATCGGGCTGCGCATCTTCTAACTCACGCGGCTCACGCACCGCAATAAAACGTGTCTCATTGTGCGCCACATCAGTGACGTCTCGCTGCACATGATCGAAGTGATGTTCCGCTAACGCATGCGCCGGCACGATAGCGCCAGCAGGTTGTTCACTGTCGAGTAACTGTTGCAGTGATTCGCTGTTGCTCGCTGTGGTCAAAACAGGTGCCGATTGCCCTGCCAAGAATTCACTGCACTGCCCTTGCGCCACAAACTGCGCAAAAATGCGCTCGGGTTGGGAGTGGTTTGCGACATACGCAAACTGAATTGGCACCATCACCTCACCGATTATTTGCAACGGGCGCTTTACAAACGAGTCCACTACCGGTGACACGATACCTTCGACGATATTCTCAATTGGCACTATCGCCAAGTCACAGTTATCGGGCACAGCCGCCAACGTTCGCGCCAGCGACGGATAAAAATGCAGAGCATTTTTGCTATTTGCTTCAGCGGTGAGCCAATGCTGAGCCGCGCGCTCCGAAAAGGTGCCGGTTGGCCCTAAAGTCGCAACGCGAGGATAGTGGTTGGTTTCGTTAGTTGTGGCAGTCAAATGAAATCTCGTTACAGTCGGCGCTAGACCCTAACGGTACTGGTTTTTCGCTGCTGACGCTAGCTTGCACTTGAGGAATTTGGGGATTGTATTTCCATCCCCCTCGTTTTCTTGGCACACTATCGCTATTGAGTGAATCAGCAACTTATCTGTGAAGGAATGAACATGACGTGGCTATCGATACTACCGCCTCTGGTGGCGATTATTGTCGTGTTTTGGCGCAAGGAAGTGATTGTCGCGCTCTTACTCGCGGTCTTTACCTCTGAGTTGTTGCTGACCCTGCAGGCGCCCGAGCTCTCGCTTGGCTATGCCTTTATTGCCACACTAGAACGAATTGTCAGCGTGTTTGAATCACCGGGAAATACTCGGATTCTGGTGTTTAGCTTGTTGGTCGGCGCGCTGCTTGCCTATATTCGCGAGTCGGGTGGCGTTGCCGCTATGGTCGAAGGCTTGCTGAAACGCGGCTTGGGTAAAACCAAACGCAGTGCCAGCTTATTGACCGTTTTCACTGGCATTTTTATCTTCATTGAATCGAATTTAAGCGTGTTGACCGCAGGTATTTTATCGCGTGGCTTGTTTGAAAAATTAGGCATGAGCCGCGCTCGTTTGGCCTACTTAATTGATAGTACCAGTGCTCCTATCTGTATTTTGATTCTGCTCAATGGCTGGGGCGCCTATGTGTTAGGGATACTTGAGCAACAGGAGTTACCAGGCTCATCAGTGGTGACGCTCTGGAGCACCATTCCATTTAACTTCTACGCACTAGTCACTTTAGTGCTGGTGTTCTACACCGCTATTTCGACCCGGGTTCATGGCCCAATGCGACGGCTCGAAGCCCAACCACAGCCGACGCAAGACATACCCGAACACGTGCCTAGTAATAGCAAAGCCCGCTATATGCTGGTGCCTTTGGTCGTGATGGTGGGCGGCATGATTGCTTTTATGATTGGCACGGGTGGCGGCGATATTACTCAAGGCAATGGTTCCAAAGCGGTTCTCTACGCTACTGCCCTTGCCTGCTTGGTAGCCTATTTAATGCTATTGCTAAGCAAACGGGAAACGCACCAGAACCTGGTGAATATGGGCTTCAAAGGCATGGGCGAACTACTGCCACTGGTGACCATAGTTCTGTTGTCATTGGCACTGGGCAGCAGTTTACGTGAGCTCGGAACGGGTATTTTCTTAGCCGGTTTAGTCGGCGATTATCTGCCACTGGTGCTCATAGCGCCCATGCTGTTTGTTGCTGGAGCTTTGATCTCATTTACCACCGGCACCTCCTGGGGCACCTTCGCGATTTTGATTCCGATTGCAGCACCACTCATTATCGCTCTTGATTTGCCTGCACCTCTGCTGTTAGCTGCCGTTTTAGGGGGTGGTGTATTCGGCGACCACTGTTCACCGATTTCTGACACTACGGCAGTGTCGTCATTAGCATCAGGCTGCGACTTACTAGAGCACGTTCAGACGCAATTGCCATACGCACTCGTCGGCGGCGGCATAACCATCGTGCTCTACGTGGTCGCCAGCTTCGTGATGATTGGGTAGGTCAGAGTATGGGGAACGGGATTCATTTTCGGGCAACGCGGGCAGAGATCGATCGTGATGCCCTAGCGCACAACGCCCAACTCATCCGCGAGAACGCCGCTGAAGCCAAAGTGCTTGGTGTGATCAAAGCCGATGGGTATGGGCATGGTGTCATTAGCACCGCCAATGCTATTGCTGCCCATGTGGATGCCTTTGCTGTAGCTTTTATTGATGAAGCATTGCAGTTGCGTGAGGCTGGTTTTAGTTTGCCGATTGTTCTGCTGGAGGGCTGTTTGTCTGAGGCAGAGTTACCGATTTGTGCACATCACAACCTGCAACCCGTTGTGCATGAGCCTTCCCAGCTAGATGCCATACTGACATCACGATTAGTGCGCCCACTTGCCGTGTGGCTGAAAGTCGACACGGGCATGCATCGGCTTGGCTGGCACCCGCAAGAAGTGGCTCGGGTGTATCGTGAGCTGGAGTCCTGCCCAAATGTCGGCGCTATTACACTGATGTCTCACTATGCGAACTCTGGCGATAGTGAGCATCCACTTACCCAACAACAGAATGACCTATTCAGTGCGGTGTGCGCAGAAACGGCGATGACGGAATCGCTCAGTATTGCGAACTCAGCTGCCCTCTTAAGTTCGTCAAAAGACTTCAGCACGCTCGACGGGCACTGGGTTCGAACCGGATTAACCTTGTATGGCGTCGCACCACGAACGCCAGACCGCAACATCACAATACCGCTGCGCCCAGTCATGCGTTTAGTTGCCCCTGTTATTGCACTGCGCGAAATCTCGGCGGGCGAAACCGTCGGTTACGGCAGTCGTTGGCAAGCCAAACGTAAGAGTTTGATTGCGACCGTCGCTATCGGCTATGCCGATGGCTATCCTCGGCATTGCCCAGACGGCACACCAGTGTATTTAAATGGTGTGGAATTGCCGCTGGTGGGCACAGTATCCATGGATATGATTACGATTGATGTCACTGACCTTGAAGCTGTTCAGGTTGGTGATGAAGTCGAATTGTGGGGACCTAATCTGACAGTCGACCGTATTGCTGAGGCCGCTGGCACTATTAGTTATGAATTGCTCTGTCGGGTATCGTCACGGGTACCGCGAGTCGAAATTTAGTCGCCGCTGGTGTCTGACTTATCCCGCGTCAATTTATCTAAATAACCCATCGCAAATGCCGAACCGACAAAGGTCATGTGCATAATGACGTACCATTTGATCTTGTCGTCGGCCAAGTTCTCAGCGTTCATAAACACTTTCAGCAAATGAATCGACGAGATTGCCACGATAGAAGCGGCGACCTTGTTCTTCAAACCGCCTGAGTCAATTTTACCCAGCCACGCCAGCTTCTCAGTACCGCCATTGATATTGAGAGTCGACACAAAGTTCTCGTAACCACTGAGCATCACCATCACCAGTAGACCACCCACTAAAGCGATGTCGATGAGCGTCAGAACCATAAGAATTAAATCGACTTCAGGCGTGCTCAGAATAACCGGAAACGCATGCACGAGTTCTTGAAAAAACTTAATTGCCAGCAGTAACACCGCTAAACTCAGTCCCAAATAGATGGGTGCGAGCAGCCAGCGTAGGCTGTACATCAGATTCTCAAAAAAGCGTTCCATGGTGCTCCTCTTTCGTTACTGCGGCCAGAATAGTTGCATGATACCAAGCAACACGGCATACCGACCAGCTTTACTAATGAATACTAAAATGAGGAACTGCCAGAAGCTTAAGCGCAACATGCCCGCAATAAACGTCAATGGGTCGCCCAAGAAGGGTGTCCAAGCGAGTAGTAACGACCATTTACCATAGCGCTCGAACCACCAATGGCCTTTTTCTAGGGTTTTGGGTTTGAAGGGAAACCAGCGGCGGTCTTGGAACTGGAGTAAGTACCGCCCCAATACATAATTGATCACGGAGCCAAGCGTATTTCCTGCTGACGCAACTGCCCATAACCACCACAGGTTATAGCCCTGCTGCTGAGCTGCTACTACTAAAATTTCTGACTGCACGGGCAGTATGGTTGCTGCCAGCAATGCAGTCAGAAAAATGCTCAGATACATAGCGACAACTTAGTCGCCGTCAGCTGATTTCAAATAACGCTTAAACCAAGCCACGGTGTAATCGACCTTAGCATTGATGCGTGACGGCCGCGCCGTAACACCATGGTAAGCGTCGGGAATGCGCACCATTACCGTTGGAACTTGGCGAATTTTTAGCGCTTGATAAAACTGCTCGGTTTCAGCAATAGGTGTGCGGCGATCTTTCTCACCCGTGAACATCAGGACTGGGGTTTTCACATTACCCACTCGCGACAGTGGCGAGCGCGCCCAGTAGTGGTCTGGATCTTCCCACGGCAACGCCGGGAACTGATTGGTGATTTGGCCAATGGAGCTATCGGCCGTCAGAGTTTTGCTCACCCAGTTGATGACCGGGTTGGTTGCCGCTGCGGCATTAAATCGATCAGTGGTACCGACCGCAAACGCGGTTGCGATACCGCCAGCTGAACCGCCTGCAATAAACAGATTATTCGGGTCAGCGACGCCTTTCTCAATCAATATATCAAGGCCTGACAGATGGTCGGCTAAGTCGTTGTCCGACGAATAAAAGCCATCCAATAACATCGCGAAGTCTTTCCCGTAGGAGGTACTGCCGCGATAGTTGTTGTAGAAGACGACAAAGCCTTCCGCGGCATAGCGCTGATGCTCGGCACTAAAGAACGGGCCATAAGCCAAGTGTGGGCCACCATGAATTTCGACCATAGTTGGGTAAGCTTTGCTCGGGTCATAGTTTGGTGGAGTGAGATACCAGCCATGAATTTCAGTACCGTCAAAGCTGGACTCATAGGTGAACTCGTTCAGCTGCGCCAGCTCGCGATACCCTAACACGTCCTCATTCAAAGCGGTCAGAACTCGTGTACGCTTAGCTTCTGAGCGCTGCTTTAAATCATACACAGCAACGTCAGCCGGTCGAGTAGCGCTGCCATAGGTAAAGGCAATCACGTCTGAGTTCGCAGCGGCAGAGAACATGCCGAACAGATAAGGACGACTCACACTGGTGCCACCGATTTTATCGGTTAAGTCGGTGCGACGATCGTTCAAGGTCACTTGCGCTAGATTGTACTGACCGCGGTCGGCGTATTGCACTGCTAGAGTCTTGTTATCGAGCCATTGCGGGCTTTCCATTGAGCGGTCAAAGTCGGCTTGCAACGATTGAATATCACCACTGCTCAGATTCATGACCTGCAACTTTGCATTGTGATACGGCTCTGGTGCACTAGAGCGGCTCAAGAAAGCCAGATTTTTGCCGTCAGGCGATAGGCTAGCAGAATATTCACCGCCGGGTTGATCGGTGAGCTGGGTCAGCTCGAGTGACTGCGTATGCACCTGCCACAAGTCTTGCTCGCCAGTTTGATATTCCCAATTTTCGGCGCGCGTTGCGCCGAAAATGATGTGTTGGTTGTCGCACCAGGTGAGTGGCCCACCGTGGTCAAATGCGCCAGCCGTCAGCTGTCGTGCACTACCACCGTCGCTGGGAACCACAAACACTTGCCGATACGCCGACGGCACCACGCCTTGGCCATCACGCTGATAAAAGGTGCGTTCAACCACAATCGGTGCCGGCGCCCATTTCGCGTCTTTCGGTTTGCTCGCTGACTTCACTGACTTGGCAAAGTCTGTTTTCGGAGCTGGCTCGTTCATCATAAAGGCGATGTGCGTGCCGTTCGGCGACCAACTTAAGTTACCCGGACTTTGCTGAACACTGGTCACCGCAGTGAGCTTTTGCAGCGCCAACCAATACACATGAATTTGATTCTTACCTGCGCGATTCGAGGTGAAAGCTAAACGGGTGCCGTCCGGCGACCAAGTTGGATTGCCATATTGATATTGGTCAGCAAACAAAGGCGTATGTGCGCCACTCTCGACGTCAATCAGCCACAATGAGTTGCGCGTGCCGTCATTCATGATGTCATAGCGAGACCGCACATAGACTATATGCTTGCCATTCGGGCTGACCTGCACACTGTTCGCCCATTCCAACGCAAACACGTCTTCGCCGCTGAAAACCGGCTTGGTAATGGGGATAGTCGCGGTGTCTGTGGTCGCGCTCAGCGTATCAGCCGAAGCGCTCGGGGCCGTCAGCCCGAGCGTCAGCAACGCGGCACCAATCAATGTGTAGTTCTGCATGGAGTATCCTCTGCTAGTTTGCGATGTTGTTCGTAAAGTGAACAGTGAATAGTGAATAGTGAACAGGGAATGGCAAACCGCTCGGCAGCATGTTTGTCTTTGTCTGTTCACTATTCACTGTTCACTATTTACCGTCTTTCCCCAGATTAACAGTGCTTGGGTGGTGTGCAATAGATTTCCGACCAAGCCCTATGAGACAACGACAAATGGTTTGTTTATTTTGTGTAAGTTCCGTATGCTTCGATCAGTTTTGTGCCAATAACGGGTGAAGCAGGCGTCTGATGTTGCATCTTCCGACTCTGATAATCGTCAGTATAGTGATGAACATACTGCTCGGATTTTTGATGTTGGTAATCTATCGATTACGCCAGCAGCAGCGCTGCTTTGTCTACTGGTCAGTGGCTTGTTTTGTGTTCGCGGGGGCGGCTGTTACAGCGAGTTTGCGAGCCTTGATTGATGCACCACTGCTAACCGTCTATTTCGCTGATTTACTGATTATATTGGCGCCGTTAATTGCGGTTGCCGGCCTTCGTGAATACCTCCATTACACACGCAGCTTTCTTTATTTACGGGCGCTTTGGGTCTGTTGTGCCATTTTGCTCGCACCGTTGCATGGAGAACCATTACTGGCTCAGTTGGTCACCTCCATAGTGCTGGCCGGATCTTTCGGTTACGCAACCTTGTTATTGGTCAAAGTGCCAACCCGTTCTGTGCTACCGAAACTGGTTTTAGCGCTACTTTTCGGGGCGCATGCTCTGATCATGATCATACAATCAAGTTTACTTTTCACCTCAGTGCGAGAAGGACCTTTACCCAGCTTTGCGCCTTTGCTCGAGTGGATATTGGTCAATCACTTGTTGCTCACCACAGCAACCGCAATGGTGTTTCCGCTGTTGGTGTTTGTTAGTAGTGAGAATCGGCTAACTCAACTCGCCAATTACGATGACCTGACTAAATTATTCAATCGACGTGCGTTTTATCAGCAGGCAGAAGACCATTTCTCACTGAGCGAAGTCGAAGAGAACGACTTTAGTGCGTTGATGCTGGATCTCGACCATTTCAAAACCATCAATGACCAATACGGGCATGCCGCAGGCGATGCTTGCTTACGCTGGGTTGCGCGTCAGATTCGGTCTCAACTCAGAGAGCAAGACGTAGCGGCACGCGTGGGTGGCGAGGAGTTCGCGATTGCGCTTCCAGGAACAGATGAGAGAGCCGCCATAGCGATAGCCGATAGACTACTCGAAGCCATAGGTGGCGAGCCGTTCGAGTATCAGGGCAAACCTATTCATTTGACCGTTAGTATTGGTGTCATTCATCGCAAAACTCGACATGAGGCCTTGCAAGCACTCCTGATCGACGCCGATACTGCGCTCTATACCGCAAAAAAACAGGGGCGCAACCAAGTCGTGCTCGCCTCTTAACGGAGGTTTCTATGCGTTCATTTTATTCTTCCTACGTCGCTATCGCGGCGGCGATTCTAACTTTGGTTGGCTGCACCGCTGAAAACAGCACTGCGTCTGCCGTTGCTGCCGATACCGTGGTTCGTAACATCAACATTGTGGATGTTTCTGGAAATTCGTCGAAAATCGAAGAAGATCGAGTTATTTTCATCGAAAATGACCGCATCTCCGCGATCTTGCCCGCTGATACTAAAACGCCCATGGGCGCCACCGTGATTGATGGCGCTGGCGGATACGTGGTTGCAGGCTTTGCGGAAATGCATGGGCATGTGCCGCCTGCCAGTAGCTTTGGACAATTACCGGAGCGCTACCTTGAAGATGTCCTGTTTTTATACGTCGCCAATGGTGTCACCACGGTCCGCGGCATGTTGGGTTATCCCCATCAACTCGATTTAAAAGCATCAATTGCCGCCGGCGAGATGGTAGGACCGACCCTTTACTTGGCTGGACCCAGCTTCAACGGTAACTCTATTGAATCACCGGAAGCCGCCACCCAACGCGTCATTGACCAGCGCGAGCAAGGTTGGGATTTGCTCAAAGTACATCCCGGGCTGACGCTAGCTGAATACCAAGCCATGGCGCGTACTGCACGTGAATCAGATATGGAATTCGGCGGGCATGTACCCAGCGACGTTGGTCTAGCGAATGCTTTGACAGAAGGCCAACGCACTATTGATCACTTAGATGGCTACTTGGAAGCTGTGGATGCCGTCAACCGCCCTATTACTAGCGAAGAACTGGAACAGTTAGTCGAAATGAGCCTTGCTGCCAATGTAGCTGTGGTTCCGACCCAAGCACTCTGGGCAACACTCATTGGCGCGGGTGATGCCGAGGCATTGTTAGGCTACCCAGAGCTCGCTTACGTGCCACAACAAGTGAGTGACGGCTGGCGTGGCTTCCTTGAGAATCCATCAACCTCATACTTCAATGAATCAACTGCTGCAATTCAACAAGCCAATCGACAGCAGCTATTGAAAGCGCTGTATGACGGCGGCGTAGACATTATTTTTGGCACCGATGCGCCGCAGCTTTTCAGCGTACCTGGATTCTCGATTCACCATGAAATTCGTTTTATGCAAGACGCTGGGATTCCGGCTGACGCTATTATTCGCTCGGCCACCGTTGCCGCTGGTGAGTATTTTGCCGAGCAAGACGCATTTGGCACCATCGCCGCCGGAGAACGCGCCGACTTTATGATCGTGAACGGCAATCCGCTCGAAGACATCACTCGGCTGCGGGATACACAGGGCGTCATGGTTCGTGGCCAGTGGCTCTCGCGCACCGCAATCGACAAAAGACTCGAAGAGATAAAACAGGTGCATAGTGAACAGTAGAAAGTGAACAGATCTATTCTTGTCTGTTCTCTATTACCTGTTCACCATTCACTATTAGTTTAAGTATCCCGAGCATTAGAAATGGTCTCGGTGGTGGGCTGAACATTTCGTGAGCAGAAGCGTATAGTAAATACACCCATTGCTGTTCGAGGTGTTTATGCTTACGCTCGTCGCAACTAGTGTCATCACTAGCGGTTTTATCCAAGACCCAACTGCTTTGTTGTTGGCACGCTTTCAGTTTGCTTTCACCGTCGCTTTTCACATTATTTTTCCTGCATTTACCATCGGCCTTGCGAGTTACCTTGCAGTGCTCGAGGGGCTCTATCTCAAAACCCGTAATCCGGTATACCAAAAACTGTTTCGTTATTGGGTGAAGATTTTCGCCGTCGCGTTCGGGATGGGAGTCGTGTCTGGCATTGTCATGAGCTACCAATTTGGTACCAATTGGTCCGTGTTTTCCGACAAAGCAGGACCGGTAATCGGGCCACTCATGGGCTATGAAGTACTGACCGCCTTCTTCCTCGAAGCGGGTTTCCTCGGAGTCATGCTGTTTGGCATGAACAAGGTGGGCGAAAAACTTCACTTCTTTGCGACCTTGATGGTCGCGATTGGCACCGCCATCAGCGCCTTCTGGATTTTATCGGTCAACAGCTGGATGCAAACACCCACTGGCTTTGCCATGAATGACGTCGGGCAATTTATTGTGGAAGATTGGTTTGAAGTTGTCTTTAATCCGTCATTCCCGTATCGGTTAGCGCACATGCTGCTCGCCGCTTATCTAACCACAGCTTTTGTGGTGGGCGCCGTCGCCGCTTGGCATTTACTGAAGGACAAAGCCAACGCGGGTGCCCGAAAGATGTTCTCGATGGCTATGTGGATGGCGTTGATTGTCGCACCGTTGCAAGTATTCGTGGGTGACCTGCATGGCTTGAACACGCAGGAATACCAACCTGCCAAAGTCGCCGCTATGGAAGGCCACTTTGAGACCCAGCGTCAGGCGCCATTGTACTTATTCGGCTTGCCCAACGAAGACACCGCCAGTGTTGATTATGCCGTCAAAATTCCTGGGCTTGCGAGCTTCATACTCAAGCATGACTTTGATGCGGAAGTGACCGGATTGGATGCCTTCCCACGCGATGAATGGCCACCGGTCGCCATCGTGTTCTGGGCGTTCCGAGTCATGGTTGGGATTGGCATGTTGATGGTGCTGATTGGTGTGTGGTCCGGTATTCAGCGCTGGCGTGGCAAGCTCTATGACTCACCACTGTTGCACCGTGCAGCTCTATTCATGGGACCCATGGGGTTCGTGGCTGTAGTTGCCGGCTGGATAGTCACAGAAGTGGGTCGTCAGCCGTGGGTGGTTTATGGTTTATTGCGCACCGCTGATGCGGCGTCGCCCATAGCACTTGAGGGTGTCGCGGGCAGTCTGTTGGCGTTCATTGTGGTCTATTTCCTCGTGTTTGGTGCAGGAACCTTCTACATCATCCGGAAAATGGCAGGTTCACCAGATAAGGTGAACATTCCAGATTATGCCAAGCGTCAGCATGCGATGGCAGTTGAGAGGATGTTCTACGATGACGATGATCAGTCACCGTCTAAAAGGGGGGACAAGTAATGGATTACGCACTGATTTGGGCCATTCTGATTGCTGTTGCCGTGTTTGCTTACGTGGCATTGGACGGCTTTGACCTTGGTGTTGCGCTGCTCTTCCCGTGGTTTAAGAAGGAGCAAGACCGCGACATTATGATGAATACAGTCGCTCCCGTGTGGGACGGCAATGAGACTTGGCTAGTACTCGGTGGCGGTGGCTTACTGGCAGTATTCCCACTCGCTTACGCCGTGCTGATGCCCGCCTTATATATGCCGGTGATCGCTATGTTGTTAGGGCTGATTTTCCGCGGCGTTGCCTTTGAATACCGCTTCAAAACCAAACGCGCGAAGCACATTTGGGATCTATCCTTTATTATCGGTTCGCTGGTTGCCGCCATGAGCCAAGGCATTATGCTGGGCGCCATGCTGCAAGGCATTGAGGTTGAGGGCCGTGCTTACGCTGGCGGCTGGTTTGACTGGCTCACGCCCTTCACTATTTTCTGTGGTTTGGCGGTAACGGTTGGCTATGCACTACTGGGCGCCAGTTGGTTAGTGATGAAGACGTCGGGAGACCTACAGATGCGGAGCTATGCATTGGCACGCAAAGCCGCCTTGCTGTTGGTTGCTGCCATTGCTTTTGTCAGCCTGTACCTACCCTGGCGCGATGCCACCATTGCCGAGCGTTGGTTTGGCTTTCCAGCCTCAGTATGGTTGTGGGTGTTGCCGGTAGTGCTAGCAGGCGTGACGTTTGGGTTGTTGTGCTCACTGTTCAAACAACAAGAAGGCCGCCCTTATTTATGGGCTCTGGGACTATTCTTACTTTCGTTTGCGGGCTTCGCGGTCAGTATTTTCCCTTACTTGGTGCCGTTTGAAATCACCATTTGGGAAGCCGCTGCACCGGATAACAGCTTGAAGTTTTTATTGGTAGGAGCGGTGGTACTGATTCCGATTATTTTTGCTTACACCGGCTACACCTATTGGGTGTTTCGCGGCAAAGTTGACGCTGATAGTGGTTACCATGACTAAGCGTTTTGCTTCAGGTCGTTCTGCTTCAGGTCGTTCCGGCTGGCGCCAGCTTGCGTGGTTTATTGGCTTATGGGCCGCCGGCGTGATTGTGATCACGCTGGTCGGCCTCGCTATTCGTGCGGTAATTATGTAAGTGGTTAGTCGGCGCTGGTTGCTGCGTCGTACTGCTTCACCCACTCGGTGAGTAAGCGCACACCGTAGCCATTACCACCTGCAGGATGAATACCTTTGGCGCTTTCGCTGTAAGCATTGCCCGCCATGTCGATATGCACCCACGGCGTGTCTTGCGCAAAATGCTGAAGGAAACGTGCACCAGCTTGTGCACCTGGACCACCGGTATTTTTGATGTCTGCTAACCAGCTATCAATAATGCCATCATACGGGCCCAATGGCAGTTGCCACACCAACTCAGCAGTGTCATCACCTGCCGCCTTGATGGCGTTGAGTATGGTTTCATCTGGTGTGAATACCGCAGAATATTCAGTACCTAACGCGCCCACTTTCGAGCCAGTCAAAGTCGCAATGTCTGCAATGGCACGAGCTTTTAATCGATCACGTGCATACCAAATGCCGTCGGCTAAAATCAGTCGACCCTCAGCATCAGTGCTGGTCACCTCAATACGAGTGCCATCGCCGGCAATCAGTACATCACCTGGCAATGTCGCTGAGCCAGAAATCAGGTTGTGCGACAACGGCACGACACCCGCTACGTTCACGTCAGCTTCCTGTCCTGCCAATGCCATCACGGCACCAATCACTGCGGCACCGCCAGCTTTGTCCGTCTGCATACGCAGAATGGAGCCACCACTGGTTTTTAAGTTGTAGCCACCGGTATCAAACGTGTTGCCTTTACCTACCAAAGCGATCGGCGCTTCATCGTTGTCGGCACCCTGCCACTCAAGAATCAGCATATGTGCTTTGTGTTGGCTACCTTGGCTGACGCCATACAACGAGCCCATGCCCAGTTCTTTCACTTGTTCAGGCGTGAGAATAGTTGCCTTGATGCCATAGGGTTCAGCGGCAGCTTTAGCGAGTTCAGCAATAGCCTTCGGATAGCCGTCGCTGCCCGGTAAATTGATGATGTCACGGGCAACAAATACACCGTGCGCAAGCGGCTGCGTTTGCGCGTAGGCTTGCTCGGTTGCTGCGGCGTCCGTCACCTGCCAAGTTACGGTGTAGTTAGGGCGAGGTTTTGGCTCTTTCTTATAGCGGTCAAAACGATAGTTGCGTAAGTCCATGCCGTGCGCGATGTGCGCGACTTGCTGCGCGTCTAAACCATTGGCATCGAGCGCAACCGTAGTGGTTTTGTCGTTGAGCTTAGCGGCGATAGTCGCGCCCAACTCTTCGGCTTTCGTGACTTCGAGTTCGGTGCCTGTGCCCATCAACCATAAGCGCTTCGCGTCTAGGCCCGCTGGTGCAATCACTTCAACCACTTGGCCAGACTTGCCAGTAAACTCCGCGACATCGGCAACACGACCAACCTGATTCCGCGCATCAGTAGAGAACCGTGATGGCAGTTGCAGCGTTTCCGCTTCAGGTACAAACACTACCATTACATCTGGATTCGCAGGCGCTTGCTCAGCGAAAGTTGTGGTGGTTTGGAGATAATCTTGCCACGTTGATGCCGCTTTGGCGGGTGCCGCAGCAAGCATACTCAGCGTGAGTATGGACGCTGTTAGTAAAGTGGTGATGGTTTTCACGTTAGAACCCTCTTGTGGATAATCAAATACTTGCCCCACAAGATGCCTGATCGACCTAAAATAGACAAGTCGATACGGCGAGCTTTATCGCATGCCTTCTGCGTTATGTCGCGTGTTGCTGCTCGTTGTTGCTCTCAAGGCTGTGATTCAGTGCGCGCGCTTCCTTGGTCGCCTTGGTCATAGCCGCATCGGTATAACGAAGCAGGTGTAACTCACCGTCCGCGCTCTCCAAAATAGCTGTACAATTCTCCACCCAATCACCGGTATTCACGTAAAGTTTGCCGTCTGTTGGCGTAATTTCAGGACGGTGAATATGCCCACAAATAATGCCATCGAGCTTACGTTTCGTCGCTTCACGCACTGCCGCCGCCCGATAATGGCCAATTACCTGCTCCACTTTACCCACTTGGCTTTTCACATAAGCCGCCAGCGACCAATAGTTGTGGCCGAATTTCTTGCGTAGTTTGTGCGTTTGACGGTTGAGAAACATCACCGCATCGTAGAGATGATCACCAATCAAACTGAGCCATTGGCTATGGCAAGTTTCCGCGTCAAAGGCGTCACCGTGCATCACCAATAGCCGCAGATTCTTCGCCGTGGTGTGAATCGCTTGCTTCTGAATGCGAATGCTCGCGACATCCGGATGCCGATACTTACGCATCACTTCATCATGATTACCAGGTATGTAGATAACCTCAACGCCCTGCTTCGCCATTTTCAGCAGTTGCTGCAACACCTGATGGTGTTCAGCCGGCCAAAACATCTGCTTTTTCATCGCCCAGAAATCGACAATGTCGCCGACCAAATACAGTCGCTCGACGTCAATTCGTTTTAGGAGGTGAAGGAGGAACTCGGCCTTACAATCCTTCGAGCCGAGATGAACATCAGAAATAAACAACGTACGCGCATTCAGACGAGCTTGGGGCATGACCTTCTCCCGCTGTGGGTTTCGTCTATGTTCCGCGCCAAGTATGAAATTGTCTTGACCAGTTGATGAAGTTTTTGCGACAGAGGTGGTGGGCTTTTATGGCTGGACATTGCAGCCGATTTTCCCTAGAATTCCCGCCTGCTCATCAGCAGCCCCACAATACGCACCCGTAGCTCAGCTGGATAGAGCGCTGCCCTCCGGAGGCAGAGGTCACAGGTTCGACTCCTGTCGGGTGCGCCATAATTCTATAGCCTGACATTGATAGCAAGTACTAACTTTGAGGCTTTTGTGCCGATTCTGTGCCAAAATTGTGACTTGTTAAGGTTTTGCCTCCAAGTTTCATGACCTTCGCACAACATTCTTGCTCTTAATCGATTTAGGAAGCAAATTCTGTCGTTTTCTCTTAAGCATAAACAACAATATTCAATTTTAAGCATCGTCTTTAAATAATTCCTGTGCTGTATAATACAAGCTTTGATCAAAACGACGTTCTGGACTTAACTCTTTGTGCCCGCCATTCATAATCACATTTGTGATGCTAGATAATTTCATAATTGGATTATAACGTCGAGGATGATTCATAAATCTACGAGTCATTTTACCATTCAGAGCAAATTCTTTGTCAGTCTGCAGGTTGAAAGCCATTTGAGTATAAATATTATGAATATTTACCTTATCTGTTTGTGTTAGTTCGTAAAGAATCCTTGCAAGCCTTAGCGTTGATCTATAAAGCCTTGTAACTTTCCCCACATCTCGCTCTCTTGATGCGCAATCAATAAAGGTACGGCAAATAGCAAAGTCGCTCCAAACAAAAATATCATATGCATTACCCTTATCAATAATCGGTGACTTACCCAATGTCTTCCATATTGGATGTAATAAAAAAGGTTTTTGGTAGTCTTTAAACTCTGTAAATATTTTATTTAAACACCCAATGATTTCCTCCCTTTTACTCAACATTTCAACAGTATTATCCCAATGTTGAATTGTCGAACAGGTAGGCTCTAAGATTTCCTTTAGTCTCGCTCTAAATGGTTTTATCGAATCAAAAATACCTAGCGCGGCGTAAGAAGTACTTGCAGGTCTAATCACCAACTCGGTACCCCAGTCAGACTCTCTGTCGTTTGCAGTGGTATTGTCCGGAATAACTGTAAGCTTAACTTCCAAGGCTCGAATAAATGAGTCACCGAGTTTTAGTACGAGATCAATTCCTTTAATGTCTGTCCTTGAATATTCTTGGTAAGGCTCGAATTTTGACTCGAATAAAAAACTCAATTCATTATTTGCCACATCGGTACCAAATATAAAATCAAAACCTTCTTCTCGCGCTTCTACCTGAAGCTCTTGATTCGTGCATAGGTATACAGCAGAAGTATTTGTGTGAATCGCCACTAGTTGAGAACTATTTTTAATTAATGTACCATTAAGCTGCTTATTTAGAACTGTAGGTAATGATGCTTAGACTCGGATTTTTAATACTGGTGCTTGTTGCTGTTCTGACTCAAATCAGTCAGGCGGTTGCTGATGTGCATCAATCTCACCAGTCCTCTTCTGAGCAACACCTCAATTTTGAGCATGACGAATCCCACATCGATAAGCGCAATCTCCCTAAAAGTGGAGAAATCAGCTTTGACTGCCATCACTGCTGTCACTGCCATGGCTCATTTCATTTATATGCCATGAAGACTGAAAAAACTCTCGCGTTACCACGAATGGGCACAATACGTCCTGGGTATACTGAGTTTTACACTAACCCTCTATCATCTCCGCTGTTCCGGCCTCCCATCTCCTCATAACTGCCTAATAAGCTGCTATAGCAGCGCAAAAAAATCATTATTTTACGCAGTAATATGACTGAGGAGTCTATCTATGGGTCCGTTTTCGACACATAGCAAACGCTTGTTTATTGCCGTAAGTCTGGCAATAAGTTCAAGCTACGCCAATGCACAACAGTTGCCCGAGCAATGGCAAAAAACTGTGCAGCAACACCCCAGTGTTGAAGCCGCTCAACAGCAGGCTGAAGCGCTGATCCAACAGGGCAAACAATTAAATCAGCCTTTGTACAACCCTAGCTTATCGTCACGCTTAGAGCGCGAGGGTGACATCAATAATTACACTGTTGGCCTAAGCCAAACGCTGGACTGGAGCACTCGCAATGAAGCACGAGCCAGTCAGAGTGACGCCATGACGGCTATGGCAGTGAGTATTTATCGCCAGTCGGCGACATCGCATGCTAAAACTTTGTTGAATGCCTATGTGCAATGGCTGGACGCAAAACAGCGTTACGCACTGGCTGAGCAGCAAGAGAAAATCGTTAAACAGGCGATAAGCCTGGTTGCCGAACGACGTAAAGCCGGTGACTTAGGTGCCGTCGACGAACAACTGACGGTACTCGCGCTAAGTCGGCAACTGCAACAAACGGCAGCGGCTTATCAACAACTGCAATGGTAGTGTTTGTACCTGAAGCGGAAACGCTG
>PYVG01000050.1 GCA_003030745.1 Pseudidiomarina aestuarii
CTTTGGAACACTCAACCTGCGCAACGACAAACGTGAGTTTGGACAGCTCACCACTGCAGTGTGGACCAACGTTGCCGGTCAAAGCATAGAGCATTACGCACAACAGGGCGGCTATTTATTTGTAACTGAACGCAAATCGAGTCAAGACTCTGAGTCGACGTTCAGCGAACGTCGTTTTAGCACCTCTTTTGTGGCTAACCAAATAGCAGATAATTCAAATGCCGAGCGACACTCAACAGCCAGTTTGAATGTTGGTGCGCCTCATCTCGCAGTTGATTGAGATCTTTAACGTTAAACACGCGACCTTGTTGTATCACCATGAGTGGGTCGCGTAGGGTTTGTACGGTGCTTACTGGGTTTTCTTTTAAAACCACTAAATCTGCCCGGAAACCTACCGCAATGCGGCCAAGTTGTTGATCCATGTCGACGCTATGTGCAGCATTGATTGTTGCTGCAGCCAGAGCAGCATGGGTTGGAATACCAGCGGCAACCATCAGTTCTATCTCATCGATTGTGGCTGGACCGGGCAATCCAGTTAACGCACCGGCATCCGAGCCCAACACTAACGTGACGCCGCGCTCGTGCATGCGTTGCGTTAGGTGATGCAGATATGCGTCAACCTCCAGATTGTAGGCCGCGAGTTCTGGCGATGCATTGAGCCAACGCTTAAACGATGTTTGCTCATAAATAAATCGCGCGAAAGGCGTGATTGCCGCTTGGTCGGTCTGCTTCAGGTATTCATACTTTTCGTTGCTAAGGCGGGTCAGCTCTCGGTTAACGGCTAGAGTCGGCACGAGTGCAACATCGTGGTCGACAAAAAACTGCGCTGCCGCTTCGGCTTTTGTGTCGTTAAAGGTTTGCGCTAAAAAGCCATCGTAGATTTCTTCGCTGTGCTCAAAGGTACGCAGTGCGCCATGTTCGTCTAGGTTCTTATGCATTAAGTCATACGAAGGGTGCCCTGCAACCATCACCCCAAGCGTGTTCGCTTCGGCTAAAATTGCACTGTACGTTTGCGCATGTAGGCCTTCATATACTTTAATAAAATCGTAGCCTTCGGCAATGTAATCGCGCACTGCTTGACGCGCCCGCTCAGGATCGTTGACGCGGAAATGTGCTAGCGGGTCACCTTGTTCGAGGCTATTAAAAATAGGACTCGATACCACCATTCGGCTGCCAAACCACTCACCTTTTTCCAATTCGTCACGCCATTTCAGGTGATAAGGAAATCCACCCATATTGCGCACAGTGGTTACCCCAGCAGCTAACGCTGACTTGGCGTAACTACGGTCCAAAACATGCACGTGAGCGTCGATAAGCCCAGGCATGACGTAGGCTTGTTTGCCATCAATGGTTGATAGATCATCGGCGGTGACTTGCGTCATGGGACTTAAGTCGGTGATGACACCATCGCGCACCACGATCGCGTGATTCGAAAGCACTTGCTGGTCATTCATCGTCAGCACGTTGACGTTGGTAAGCACGAAACTTTGCGATTTATCGAAATTCAGCTCAGTTTCACCGCTCTCTAGGTCTTGATAAAGCCACAGCAAAGCTGCGAGGGTAAAAAGCGAGAGTAAGAGTATCGCAGTGCCGCGCAGACAACTCCGCGGAAAGGTTTTCAATTTGCTAGTTTTCATATGGGTAGACTCCAAGCACTGTTGTTTGTGCCTGTAGCCTAGTTCGCGGTCTGTCTACTAGCGACCAGAATCAAGATTCTAGACTTTTTAAATAGCGACTGGGCGGCATTCCTGTCTGTTTTTTGAATACCGCGTTGAAAGAAGACTTGGAACTAAAACCAGCGTCTAGCGCGATATCCAGCAGTGGCCTTTGCGGTTGCGATTGCGCCATCTCAACCACTTGCGCAATGCGTAATTGGTTGATGTAATCAGCAAAGCTTGTTTGTCCGCCGTGGTTAATTGCCCACGAGATATCTTTTGCATTGAGACCCGTGAGAGAGGCGATATCTTGCAACGCTAGGCGCGGTTTGAGAAAGAGCTCTTCACGTTTGACTAAGCCATCAATTTCGGTGAAGAGACTAACGGCCTGCTCATTCGAAGCTTCGGTGCTTACTTTTTCAGCTTCCTCAAACTCGCGCAAATCATCGAAAATTTCAGGCTGCCGAACAATCCCAACCAGAAAACCGGCGAGCAATAACAGTAAAATGACTTGGTCGATGAAATACCACTGATTACGCAGTTCGTAGGGCAGGAAAGGCTGCAGGTTGGCACGCACGATTTCAATGACGATTAAGCCCATTAGAGTGAAAAGCAACCCCATTAACCAGCGCAGTTGCAAGCGTTCGGTGTCAGCCCTGCGTTCCCTAATGGCACGCTCATAACGCAGTAACAGCACCAGTGATAGTTTGAGGTAAATGAGTTGGCTTAATGCGCCGAGTGCGAGAACCCAGCCGATATGGCTTGCGAAAAAGAGGGCAATAAGGGCCGGCACAAAATGCACGGCATCACGCCATACCAGCGGCTGTTCCGGTCGTACCAAGACCCTGACAAATAGATAAAGACTTGGGCCACCGGCAAGACTCATGGCTGGCGTAACGAACACTGGGACAAACCGCAGTTCTTCTAAAAAATTAAAGAGCACAGCCAGTGCTTGCACCAAAAATGCCAAAACCAAACCGGTATAGCGAGGCTGTCCCCGTAGCATGGCGATTGCCAGTAGACTCACAAATAACATGAGTAGCTGAACACTATTCACCGGCAGTAGTTCGATAGGTGCAAGCATCATCGTTCAAGCCAGTTCAAAATAATCTCACTGCTGTCATTGCCAACAATCGCCATACTAGGATGGTTTCTGTTCGGAAGGTTTTTAACAGTTAAATGCTCGCTCGTGAGCTGGGCAAAGGCAGCGTAAGGGGAAACTTCATCCGCCGACGAGGTCAAAATGAGAGTGGGTACCGATAGCGACGCAAGCATCGGTAAAATATTGGTATCAGAGGCGGTTAAATTGACCTCGGCCAACGCTGATGAGGCCCCATTGAGAATCGCATCTTCACCAATCAGGCCGGCCAGGAATGGATAATTTGAGCTAGAATAGCGCAGTACAGCCTCGTCAAAATTGAGCATAGGCGCCTGCAAGATCAGGCCATGAACATCATCACGCATGCTCGCAATACGGGTAGCCGCAACCGCGCCCATTGAGTTGCCCAGCAAATAGAGGTTGCGTTGAGGAACATGCTCTTTGGCGATGATTTCATTAATTACATAGCTATCGATGACACCAAAAGTCTTTGCCCCAGCAGAGTCACCATGCCCGAGTAAGTCGGGAACGATGACGTTGAACCCTAGGAAGCGAAAGTAGAGCGCGGTATTTACCATGAACTCTTTGGATGCACGAAATCCATGTATCAACACAATCGTGCTTGGTGCATAAACGGGCAGATTATCTCGTGTGACAGATAGCTCAACAGCGGTTGTGGAACGCGCTGATGAAATTTCAGTTTGGTATTGCAAACGCCGACTTGTGAGCGGCTCACCGATAAAGTAATAGGTACAACGGTCTTCGTTAGCGGAGCAATGCTCACGCTTAGTAAAGCCGAGCTCCGCAATTTCTTCAGGGGAGCCAATCGAGTCATAGCTGAAACTATCCGCTGATTGTAAATAACTCGAAACGAGTGATGTACATCCGGTCAAACTGAAACTGGCAAGTAATAGAATAATAAAACGTACAAAGTTCAAAAGGGTTCTCCGTCAAGTCACGAGCAAACTATTGCCTTGGTAATTAAGTAGAGCCTAATTTGTCGAACTTTTCTATTGCTTGATCTAACATCATTGAGCCGCAGCTAGACGCTTGCGCTCTGCAGATTTACTTATCCTGACCCACCGAAACAAATAAAGGATAATAATCTTTGTAGAAGCACTCACTACGGCGAGCAGCAGCAAGGGCCAACCATCCTCAAGCCCCATAACAAATGCAAATGCGATTGTCGAAAAATCCATCAACAGAATGAGTTGACTCATTTTTATATCGAGTGCTCCAGTACTGCCTAGCTTAAGTACCAGCATGATTTGATGGATATAACCTTGCGCAAGAAAAATAGTAATAATAACTATCATTGCCGCCATTAGCTTGCGTCCATCATCGGTGTAGGCATCTGTTATTAGGCCAAAGGTGACTCCTGACACGAGCAATATAATGGCTAAAGCGAAAAGGCTGAGGGAAGTAATCGCTTTTCGGTCAATCCATATTTCATACAAAACCACAGCCACTAAAAGAGCGGCTATCAACCTCGGCCAAACAATAAAGTGGTTAAAAGGCTCTATCGACATGCCGTATACAAAAAATGAGTAGTAAGCCAAAAAGCTAACAAAGAATTTATTTAGAGAGAGAATTTCAGTTGCTCCGTGCCGGCTTTCTCTCTTGCGTAGCCAAACCGTCCTAACTTGCGAGAAGACACCAATCAGGCTCACTACAATTAAAATCGAATTCAAAGTTCCAAAGA
>PYVG01000051.1 GCA_003030745.1 Pseudidiomarina aestuarii
ATGGGGCGCTGTTGACAAGCCAGTTATTTTATCCAGCAACTCACGATGTTTGGCATACATTTCGACCGCTTTATCGGCTTTCCATTCCGGCACAGCGCGCGGCAAATACGTATCTAAAGTCAGTTTGAATTCCGGTTGGTTTTTATCTGCTTCCACCGATTTCTTGTAGAATTTCACACCCGCGAATGCCCGATTTAAGGTGTCTTCGGTATAGCCTGCTGCGCGCGCTTCCGCTTTAATCTTATCCACATAAGCAGGGAAATCAGCCTCATCTGCGCCAATGGCTAGCGAGCTCCAACTCAACACGACGGCCGCGCCTGTGGCGACAACCCAACCTTGTAATTTATTTATCATGAGCGCTTCTCCTGCTGTAATAGGCTCGTCACCGGTGGTGGTATTTGTAAGTAGTAGCCCGGATCCGTTAGATGTTCACGTAATGCCGCCACGCTGATATGCGCAAGCTTACGCTGGTCTGTCAATGCGAATGTCATGACCTGTATAGGTTGACCAAAATGTTGCCGTAAGGGTTCCGGTAAATCTGAAAAATCGGCGGAATGCGGCAAATAGAGGTAAGTATCAGCACGTTTAGCACTGCGAAACACCGTACATAACATGTTGCTAATCTCTGTTTAGTAACGACTCGATGGTTGCTTTGAGCTTAGCGCCCCGCCAGCTGACTAACAAGTCTGGTACTGGCAAACGCGATCGATAAGCGGCAGGAATTTGCCAAAACCAATGAATGACATCGTTCAGCTGTCGCCGCGATCCAATTAATGATGGCGTCACATCCAACTCTTTAGCGTACGCGTCGACGGCTTTCTTCAATGCATTGAATGCAGGTTTATAGCCTTGCATATCCGTAAGTTTACTTAAACGCTCCGGTTGTTCCGCTAGCGGCACTTCGAGGCCGCGTTGGATTGCCATTACTAATTTTTTGCCTGCGTAACGGCGGGTTACCGGCGACAAATCGGTAATGCTATATAAACCGTCTGCTTTGACCGGATGCTGACGCGCCAGCTCCAGTACGGTGTGATCTTTCGCGACAAAGCTCAGCGGAATATCCGCCTCACGAGCGCGCTCTAAACGCCATTGCAAAACTTCGCGCAGCACTGCCAATTGTTTCGGTGTACATTGCCAGGCATTGCCAAACTGCAAATAGAGTAAATCAGCGGGCCATTGTTGGGTGCGCTTTTCTACTTGAAAGGCGCTCTCAGCGACCGTCAAATCGAGTTTCAGAGGATTCTCACTCAATCGACTGAGTAAAGCGGGATAGACCTGTTGTAAATAATCTACATCAGCTGCAGCGTAATCCAATTGCTCGGGCGCTAGCGGTCGCTGCAACCAATCGGTGCGCGATTGTGACTTGTCCAACACCACACCAGTCAATTGTTCGACCAACGCGGCATAGCCGAGCGCATCACCCAGCCCGGCAAAGGCTGCCGCAATTTGCGTATCAAACACGTTGCGTAACGGTTGTCCCATCGCCTGAGCGAGAATTTCAAAGTCTTCACCGCCGGCGTGGATCACCACTTCTAGGTCTTCAGCATGCAGCAATTCCCACAGCGAACTTAAATCAATCGCTCCAACCGGATCAATCAAGACGGTTTGTTCACCAGCGCGCACCTGAATCAGTCCCAAGCGGGCGTAGTACGTGCGAACTCGTACAAATTCAGTATCGAGGACAATCGAGGAAAATTGCCGAGCATGTTTGCAAAATTCAACCAGCTCGGCGGCTTCTGTAACCAATTGGTATGTCGACATCTACGCTTTCGACTTCTTCTCTTCTTCGTCACGAAGCTCACGACGTAAAATTTTACCGACGTTGGTTTTCGGCAGTTCTTGGCGGAATTCAACGAATTTCGGTACTTTATAACCGGTTAAATTCTCACGCGCATAGTCCATCAGTTCGCGTTCGCTCAACGATTTGTCCTTGCGAACGACAAACACTTTCACCGCCTCGCCCGAAGAGTCATGCGGAACACCTACCGCAGCCACTTCTAGCACCTTCGGATGACCCGCAATGACGTCTTCAATTTCGTTTGGATAGACATTAAAGCCCGACACTAAAATCATATCTTTCTTACGGTCGACAATCTTGAAGAAGCCGTCTTCGTCCATCACTCCAATATCACCGGTGCAGAACCATCCGTCTTTCATAACTTTTTCAGTTTCATCAGGGCGATTGAGGTAGCCCACCATGACTTGCGGGCCACGGACCTGAATTTCACCTGATTCACCTTGCGCAACCTCTTCGCCACTATCCACGTCAACCACGCGAACGTCTGTTGATGGCAACGGAATACCGATAGTGCCGTTGTAGTGCTCAATATCTGTCGGGTTGGTCGTAACCACCGGCGAACACTCGGTCAGGCCATAGCCTTCCAATAAGCGTGACTTGGTGACGCGTTCCCAATGTTCAGCAACCGAACGTTGCACCGCCATACCACCGCCTAACGCGATTTTTAACGATGAGAAATCTAAGTCTTTAAAACCATCGGTGTGCAAAAGCCCATTAAACAGCGTATTCACGCCAGAAATCATTGAGAAGGGATATTTACCCAACTCTTTGACAAAAGCGGCCATATCACGTGGATTGGTGATTAAAATATTGCGTCCACCGTGCTTCATGAAGGTCAGGCAGTTCGCCGTTAATGCGAAGATATGATAGAGCGGCAGCGCGGTGATAATGGTCTCTTCACCGTCGACAACAAGCGGCGCCACCACAGCAGATACTTGCTCAAGATTCGCAACCATATTGCGGTGCGACAACATCGCCCCTTTGGCTAAGCCCGTAGTACCGCCGGTGTACTGCAAAAATGCCAGGTCATCTCCGCTCATTACCGGCCGCTCGTAGGATGCTTTTTGCCCTTTTGCTAACACGGTTAGAAAGTCAGTGGTACCGGTCAGGTTATAACTAGGCACCATGCGCTTCACGAACTTCACAACAAAATTCACAATCCAGCGCTTCGGGGTTGGCAACATGTCACCGATGCGGGTCAACAGGACGTGCTCCACTTGGACATCCGCTTTCACTTTCTCAAACGTCGCCGCAAAGTTTTCTAGAATGACCAACGCTTTCGCATTGGCATCACTCAGTTGATGCTTCAGTTCGCGTGGGGTGTACAGAGGGTTAACGTTAACGACTACCATGCCAGCACGCAGCGCGCCAAACAATGCAATTGGGTATTGCAGCAAGTTCGGCATCATAATCGCCACGGCATCGCCCTTCTTCAGGCCCTGTGCCTGCAAGTAGGCAGCAAACTGCTTGGAGTATTTGTCTAAGTCATTGAAAGTCAGTTCGTGGTCCATATTGACGTAAGCGACCTTGTCGCCATACGCTTCGATGCTTTGCTCGAAGATATCGACCAATGAATTGAAATGTTCCGGATCAATGGTGTCGGGAACGCCCGCTGGGTAACGTTTTAACCAAATCTTGTCCACGCGTGTCATGCTCCTGCGTCTGAGAATCTGAATCTGGTCGCAATAATGGCATATCCGACCAGTGTTGCCTAGTCATTGAGACCGTCGATCATCGTCATCAATTGGGCAATGACCGCGTTCGGTTGCTCCATATGGACATGGTGACCGCCAGTCAACGCATGCACCTGCAACTGCGGTACTGCTGGCCGCCACAACTGTAATGCTTCATGCACCCGCTCATGCCCTTCAGTCCCATACAGCAGGGTAAATGGGCACTGAATATGGCGCAGCACGTCACTGATTTGTTCTGCTGTGAGTCGCACTGGCGACGCCATTCGTAGTCGCCCATCGGCGCGAAAACAAAAGTCTTCCGGTCCCACTTGCTCGATACCTCGCTCCACTAACAAGTGCGCGTAGTCGAGAGAGAAGTCACCGGCTTGGGCGCGTGCGGCTACACCTGCAGCAAACGAGGGATAATGATTCCGACGTTTGTTCTGCATCGCCCAACGACTTTGAAAACCGCTGCGCAAGTTGGCAGCCGTTTCACCCGTCGGTGTTGCTAACAGTCCGAAAGCCTCAATCGCGAGCACCGCTTTGACTTTATCCGGAGCAATCCCAGCCAACATGTTGGCAATAAAGGCGCCCATGGAATGCGCCAGCAACACTACCGATTGCCAGTTTTCTTGTTCGATAAGCTGCCAACAATCATAAACATAGTCGATAAAAGAGTAATAGTTACCCGCAGGACGGTGATCAGACAGACCATGTCCCGCCCAATCTATGGCGATGAGTTGATGCGTATGCGCGAGCGGCGATTGCAGAAACACCTCAGCGCAGGGTAAAAAACTATGGGCATTATCCAACCAGCCATGCCCGGCTAAAATAACTGGCTTGTCAACAGCGCCCCAC
>PYVG01000052.1 GCA_003030745.1 Pseudidiomarina aestuarii
AAATCAAAGACAGGTTGGTAGTGTACTTCCACTTGCTCATGCTCAATGGCGTGATAGAGCTGACTGAGTAGGAGTCGTCGTTGCACCAATTCATCTTGCTGGCGACGCGTATAGATAGATACACCGTTATAACCTTGGCGGCGCGCCTCATTCAGGGCCATCTCGGCTTGTTGGAGGAGACGAGTCGGTTGGTAATCAGCATCGTTGGCAAAAGCGAGACCAATAGCGCATGAACAGTACACTTCATGTTTTTCAATATAGAATTGTGGCGCAACCAACGCTTGAATTTGGTGAGCAGCCTCGAGTGCCTGCTCATCGGTATAAATATCGGGCAAAATAAGAACGAATTCATCGCCGCTTAAACGAGCCACAAAACCCCGAGGCGGGCAGAATTTCCGGAGTCGATGCGCAATACGACGGAGCACTTCATCACCCATCGAATGTCCCAATGCTTCATTCAACTTTCGAAACGCATCCAAATTCATATGTGCAGCCAATAACTGGCCCTTGCGTTGTTCGATGGCGTTAATTTCACCGCGCAAATAATTCATTAAGGCTTGGCGATTGGGTAATTCGGTGAGTTCATCATGCTCGCGCAAGAACCGTACTTGCTGGTCTAAGTTATGCTGCCGTTGTAGCTTCTCATTCGCCTTCGCGAGTGCGTCTCGAAGCATTTGCCCGCGTCGCTGTAGCAAACGAGCCAAAGCAAAAATAAACATCCCTAACAGGGTCAGGGCGCTGCCAATCGCGACTGTTAGTTGTGGTGTTGAGGAGAGGCTGGCATTTAAGCGCTCTTGGGTCGGCCATAGTTCGCTTCGAAAGCTCGTGTCGTCAATGCGTAAGCGACTGTATACCGTCCAGTCATTGCGGGTGCTTAAATCACCGGAAAAGTTAAAGATAACCTCAGTTTGGTTCCAGAGCTGAAACTGATACCCCTCTTCAAGCACAATGTTCATAACATCACGCATGAAGTCACGCAAATTAAAGCGCAACAATAAAATACCTGACTCGAGAGTTCGCTCAATGCGCACAGCAATGAACAGCTGCTCGAAATCACTGGCGATGATCCGGGCATCACTCGGTGCTGCTAATGCCATCCGGGTCTGCGTCACAGCCTTAAAAATAGCATCATGAATAGGGTCATTCGGCGAGCTAATAATTACATCATCAGTAACTTGGTAGAGGCGCGGATCTTGGCGAGCGCCGGTCTCGACAAAGAAGACACTATCGATACTCGGGAAATACCTGCGAATGAGGACATCAGTACCACGGAGGCGCTGCAAAATAGGCGTTGGCGAGCGTGTTACTTCCTGTGCTAACCACTCACTGATGTAGATGGTTTGCAACAGCTCACGGCTCACTGTGTACTCGATTTCACGCAGTTGCTCCGATTGCTTGGCAAGAACGACTTCGCGCTCAGTATTTGCAAAAAAGTCATGACTCACATAGGTCAATAGGCCGCCTATCAATAAGACGATGAGATAACCTCGGAGGCGGCGCCAGATTGACAGCATTGGACAATTACTCGGCTAACTCAGCGCGGTTGCGAAATTGCTCTAGCGCTTGCGGATTCGCTAAGGCATCGGTATTTTTCACCGTTTCACCGTGTACCACTTGGCGTACCGCCAGTTCGACAATTTTTCCACTAATGGTACGCGGAATATCATCCACTTGGGCGATGACCGCTGGCACATGGCGCGGTGTCGCATGTTGACGAATCACCATTTTAATTTCTTGGCGGAGCGAATCATCCAGTTGAATACCATCACGCAATCGAACAAAGAGCACAACACGTTCATCATCCTGCCAACGTTGGCCGATTGCGATACTCTCAAGAACGGCTTCGACTTTCTCAACTTGACGGTAAATCTCAGCAGTACCAATGCGCACACCACCCGGATTTAACACCGCATCAGAGCGGCCATAAATGATCACGCCATCGTGCTCGGTGATTTCGGCGTAATCGCCATGTGCCCAAATGTTGTCAAAGCGTGCGAAATAGGCATTGAAATACTTGCTCCCGTCATGGTCAGCCCAGAAACCGATGGGCATGTTGGGGAAGCTATTGCGGCACACAAGCTCACCTTTTTCGCCAGTGACGGGTTGGCCCGCATCATTAAATACCTGGACGTCGAGTCCAAGCCCAACGCATTGCAATTCACCCCGGTAAACGAGCAGGATTGGGCAGCCTAACGCAAAGCAGGAAACAATATCGGTGCCACCTGAAATCGACGACAAACACACTGCAGATTTGATTTCGCGATACACATAATCAAAACTCTCAGGCGTCAATACAGAGCCAGTTGTAAGAATAGCTCGTAAAGCCTCAAGTGAATGGTGTTCGCTGGGCTTATAGTCAGCCTTTTCCAACGCGGATAAATATTTAGCGCTGGTTCCGAAAATAGAGATATGCTCTTCTTCGGCGATATCCCAAAGTACGCTTGGCTGCGGATAGAAGGGTGAACCATCAAAGAGTAGAAGGGTAGCGCCAGAGGCTAATCCCGATACCAGCCAGTTCCACATCATCCAGCCACACGTGGTGAAGTAGAAGAATACATCCTCTCGATTCAAGTCAGTGTGGAGACCGTGCTCTTTGAGATGTTGCAGGAGCGTGCCGCCGATACCATGAACGATACACTTAGGCACGCCAGTGGTACCTGAGCTAAACATGATATAGAGCGGGTCATTGAAGCCCATTGGGGTAAATTCAACGCTGGTTGCGGTAGTATCGAGAAAGTCTTGCCAACGGCTCATGCCGGTTTCTACTGGCAAGTCTAAGTGCGCAAAATCGACGCGAATGGTTTGCGTGACTGATGGCAGTTCAGCGCGAATGGCGGCTACTTTGTCGGCTATGGATAATTTTTTACCATTATAAAAGTAGCCATCTACGGTGATGAATACTTTTGGCTCGATTTGGCCAAAGCGATCGAGGACGCCTTGGACCCCGAAGTCCGGTGAGCATGACGACCAAATAGCGCCGATACTGGTGGTTGCGAGCATCGCGACAATCGTTTCAATACTGTTCGGCATCATAGCCGCAACACGGTCGCCTTGAGTGACACCCTGCGCGCGCATTGCAGCCGCCAGCGCGGCAACAGATTGATACAGTTCGGCATACGTCAGTTGTTGGCGAGTACCGTCTTCACCGCGAAAAACGAGTGCCACTTTATCGTCTCGATGACGAAGTAAGTTTTCTGCGAAATTCAAACGAACTTGCGGAAACCACGTTGCGCCGGGAATACGTTCTGGATGTTCAACTATGGTGCTACCGGGATTGCCAATGACATCGAAATAGTCCCAGATGTAACGCCAAAATTGGTCGCTGTGCTGCACCGACCAAGTATGGAGGTCGTGATAATTCGCCAAGCTTTGCTCGAATTGCTGATTTACTTGTTGTAGGAAATCGGTCATGCGAGCGGATTGAATTTGCTCAGCAGTCGGTTGCCATAAACGCGTCATTCTACAGATCCTTGTTTTGCAATTTCAGCTTGTGCTACCAGTGAACGCGGTGCTTGTTGTAGGGTGGTACAGATAGAGCGACCCGCTGCAATCAACTGATTTAAATCAACGCCAGTTTCTATGCCCATCCCATGCAGCATATACACCACGTCTTCAGACGCAACATTGCCACTTGCGCCTTTTGCATAAGGGCAGCCGCCTAATCCAGCTACA
>PYVG01000053.1 GCA_003030745.1 Pseudidiomarina aestuarii
GCCTAGACCGCACCGCTCAACGAGAAGAGTCGATGCGCTTCGGACCACCGTACCAAGTAGTTGAACAGAAAGTTGTCTTCAAACAAGGCAGCCGCACGCGTCCGCGTTCGCTCGAGGACATCGAAGCTGAACTCGTGGTGATGCAGGGCAGTAGTCACGATGAGTATCTGCAACGAATTGCGGATGACTTTCCGGAATTACCGTGGCGCACTACCGATGAGCATGATGCCAACGAATTGCTCGAGCAAGTGGTCCGCGGCGACTTAGCCTATACCATTGCCGATACCAATACCCTCGATATCAAACGTCGCTATTACCCCGACCTCAGCATTGCTTTCACGGTTCGTGAGAATGTTGATATCGCTTGGGCTTTAAAGAAGGATCTGGATGCCTCTTTATATGCAGAAGTCATTCGTTTCTTCGGCCAGTTGCGTAATTCAGGGCAATTAGCGCAATTAATCGACCAACATTTTGGCCATGTGGCTAGCTTCAACTACGTCGACACCTCGCTATTTATTCAAGCCGTTGAGAATACCTTGCCGCGCTATCGAGAACTCTTTGAGAAACATGCTGGCACTTTGGATTGGCGCTTACTCGCCGCCATCAGCTATCAAGAAAGTCTCTGGAACCCTCGCGCCGTGTCTCCAACCGGAGTTCGTGGATTGATGATGCTGACACTGCCAACCGCCCAACAAATGGGTGTGCAGAGTCGTTTGAATCCAGAAGAGAGCATCCGCGGTGGCGCGCGCTATGTCGAACAAATGATTGACCGAATTCCAGCTCGGATCCGCCATCCAGATCGGTTATGGTTTGCTTTAGCCGCTTATAATATTGGGCTAGGGCATCTGGAAGACGCACGAATTTTAACCCAGCAACAGGGGGCTGACCCCGACCGCTGGATTGATGTCAGAAAACGACTACCTTTATTACGACAGAAACGATTTTATCGACAGACGCGCTACGGATTTGCGCGCGGTGATGAGCCAGTGCGGTATGTAGGCAATATTCGTCGCTATTACGATACTCTAGTGTGGCTTGATGAACGCGGTCGGATCCCATCATCACCACTCATCATAGCGCTGCCTGATGACAGTGCCGACGAGGTAAACTAATGCAAAAGCACCGCCGATTAGTCAGTAAAGAGCGCCGTAGAGCTTGGTTACGTAAGCATCGACTGCTGCAAGCTGAGCGTCGTCATAAATGGTTTCGACTGTGTGAGAACGAGTAGCCGCAGCGACCATTTCTGACTATAATACGCACCTATTTTTCCGCTCCCAACCCTGGAGAAACATCTGTGGAGATTGTACGCGGCGCCCCTGCCTTATCCGAATTCCGTAGCGCTAAATTATTGCAACGTCTGCAACAAGCAGAATTGCCGGTTACGGATATTTATGCTGAGTTCATGCACTTCATTGATACACAGCAACCTCTTGATGACGCCGCTCATGATGTTCTCAAAAAACTACTGACTTACGGTCCTGCGCTTGCCCAGCATATTCCCGAGGGTGAGCTACTCGCCGTGGTACCACGTCGTGGCACTATTTCGCCGTGGTCTTCGAAAGCGACTGATATTGCCCATAACTGTGGTCTTACAGCTATTCGCCGTATTGAACGCGGCATCGCCTACTATGTGCAGGGCAACCTCAACGCCGAACAACTGCAACAAGCGCAAGCATTGCTGCATGACCGCATGACCGAAATGGTGTTGCATGAGTTGAGTGCTGCGAAGCAATTGTTTGATGCAGCCGAGCCGGCTCCGGTGCGCAGCGTCGATATCATTGCAGGTGGTCGCGCCGCACTGGCAGAAGCCAATAGCACCATGGGGTTGGCGTTAGCTGATGATGAAATCGATTATCTCTATGAAAACTTCACCAAGCTGAAGCGGAATCCGAACGACATCGAACTCTACATGTTCGCTCAGGCGAACTCAGAACATTGCCGCCACAAAATCTTCAATGCCGATTGGACGATTGATGGCAAAGAGCAGGTCAAATCGCTCTTTAAAATGATTAAGAATACCTTCGAGAAACATCCTGACAATGTGTTGTCGGCTTACAAAGACAACGCAGCGGTGATGATGGGCTCGGAAGCAGGGCGTTTTTACCCTTATCCAACCGGTACCCCAGCAGCAGGCGAGTACAGCTATTTCCACGAACCGATTCATATTTTGATGAAGGTGGAAACACATAACCATCCGACTGCCATTTCCCCATTTGCGGGCGCTGCAACCGGTTCAGGTGGCGAAATTCGTGACGAGGGTGCCACAGGTCGCGGCTCGAAGCCTAAAGCCGGCCTGGTTGGTTTTAGCGTGTCGAACTTACGTATTCCTGGCTTTGAACAGCCGTGGGAAGAAGACTTCGGCAAGCCTGACCGGATTGTTTCTGCACTCGATATTATGTTGGAAGGACCGCTCGGTGGCGCCGCTTTTAACAACGAATTTGGTCGTCCTGCATTAATTGGCTACTTCCGTACCTACGAAGAGCAAGTGGTCAGCCATAACGGTGAAGAAATTCGCGGTTACCACAAGCCAATCATGTTAGCTGGTGGTTTGGGTAATATTCGCGAGCAACATGTTGAAAAAGGCGAGATCCCAGTCGCTGCCAAATTAGTCGTGTTGGGTGGCCCAGCCATGAACATTGGATTGGGCGGCGGTGCTGCTTCGTCGATGGCATCGGGTACCTCAACGGAAGACCTCGATTTTGCCTCGGTGCAACGCGACAACCCTGAAATGGAACGTCGTTGCCAAGAAGTGATTGATCGTTGCTGGCAGTTGGGTGACAAAAATCCAATTGCCTTTATTCATGACGTCGGTGCGGGCGGTTTATCAAACGCCATGCCTGAACTGGTGAATGACGGTGGCCGTGGTGGTCGTTTTGAACTGCGTAAAGTCCCCAACGATGAGCCGGGCATGTCACCCCTAGAAATTTGGTGTAATGAATCACAAGAACGCTATGTGCTAGCTATTGCGCCTGAGCGCATGGATGTTTTCGAGGCTATTTGTGAGCGTGAGCGTGCGCCATTTGCAGTGATTGGTGAGGCTACTGAAGAACCGCATCTGGAATTAACCGATAGTCATTTTGACAACACGCCGATTGATTTGCCGTTGGATGTATTGCTCGGTAAGCCACCGAAAATGCATCGCGATGTAGCCTCGCTGCAAGTTGAAGGCCAAGCATTAAACCGCGAGGGAATTAAGCTCAGCGAAGCGGCACAACGTATTTTACGCTTGCCTGCAGTGGCTGAAAAAACCTTCCTGATCACCATCGGTGACCGCACGGTAACGGGCTTAGTGGCGCGTGACCAAATGGTTGGACCGTGGCAGATCCCAGTCGCTGACGTGGCAGTCACCGCAGCGAGCTATGACACCTATGCCGGTGAAGCCATGGCAAT
>PYVG01000054.1 GCA_003030745.1 Pseudidiomarina aestuarii
CGCGCTTCCAGCTTTTGAATGGCTTCACGCAAACTCGGTCGCGACACGGAAAACTGATGCGCAAGATCACGCTCCGACGGCAAGCGCGCGCCAGCTTCGAGGGTGCCATCGACAATCATGCCCTCAATGCGTTGCATGATGACATCGGACAGCTTGGTCTGTTGGATGCGTTCAAAAGCCATAGTTACCTAATTCGTCCGCTTCGCTATTCGTTGTTCGTACGCTGCGCTGTTCGTTGTTCGACATTGCGAAGAGCGCAGCGGACGAACAGAGAACGTAGTGAACGTACGAGCAACGAACAACGCTCTTCGAGCGTTGGGTCATTGGTCTTACCACGCATTGTAGATCAGGATGCGGCAAAGCCCAAACATTTTCCTGTTAGAGCCAGCCGCTAATAGTGAATACTGCAATGAATACAATGAATAACAATAAGTTACGTTTTAGTAGTGCCACAGTGGTCAGAGCAGTGCTCGTGACGTCATCGGACGATTCCGGGACTAAATTCTCAGCCGCAGCAGCAATTTTCGTGAGCGCACTGAAGTTATCACCGGGAATATTTCCGACCGAACTAAGCCATATACCCGCCGCTTTCGAAAAATTACCGACAAGTAAGAAGCCAAATGTCATGACGCGCGTTGGCAACCAATCAATCATGAATTGAGCACGCTGCCAGTTGATTGATGAGGTACGACGTGGCCGGCGCATATCACGCAAGGTCGCGTACACCAGTACGCCGACAATGCCGAATAGCACATAATAAAGGAGTACCGCGAAATACTGACGCAGATGAATCCACAGTAATAAGTCATGAACGGGTGCTGCATCAGTACGACCCGATGCCAATCGCAATTGTCGCAGGGCCTCAGCCGTTTGCGCGGTATCACCAGCGTTGGCGCTATCGAGGTATTCTTTATAAGCAATACGCGCTTGTGGGCACTGAATACTGAGGACTATGGCGGCAGTACCGACAATGAAATGAAGTAACAAATTGCCACTTAATGCCACTACGAAAGCTATCAAGAATGCTGGGATCAATGCCCATACTAGCTGTCCAAGGCCATTTTGTTTCCACTCTTTGAGGCCAGTATGTTCGAACTCAAGGTGCTGCCAACGCAGAACCAGACGGCGCCAATGCCAGTTTTTGCCGACGGTTACGGTTCTTTCTAACGCATATGCAAGAATAATGGCCAGCAATTGCATAATGATGATCCTAAGTTGAAATACATGCTGTTAAACAGCGATTAAAGTAAGCCCAATCAAATGCAGGACCCGGGTCCGTCTTTCGCACCGGTGCAATATGTTGATGCCCGACAATGCGGCGCCGGTTGAGTTTCGGATACGTCCTGATCAAATCTGCAGCAACAGCTGCCAGCCTATCATATTGTTCTTTAGTGTAGGGGGCGGTGTCGGTTCCCTCAAGTTCGATTCCGATCGAAAAGTCATTACAGCGCCTGCGCCCCGCATAATGCGACCGACCCGCATGCCAAGCGCGCTGCTGAAATGGCACATACTGGATAATCTCACCATCACGTCGAATCAGGCAATGCGCGGATACTCGTAATCCCTCCAGCGGTTTGAATTCCGAGTGTGCGGCACTATCCAACTGGCCCATAAAGAGATCATCGATGTAGGGTCCACCAAACTCCCCCGCTGGCAAACTAATGCCGTGCACCACCAACACACTGATATCAGTGGCGTCCGGGCGCGCATCACAATGCGGCGACGATCGCTGCTGCGCATAACTGAGCTTCCCATCGGTAATCAAAAACACCCCCCGATTAAAATCGTTTCTCGAACGCTTCGCTTTTCGTCCGCTGCGCTATTCGTCCGTGCTATGCACTATTCGATTGGTAATTTCGAAGAGCGCAGCGGACGAACAGTGAACGCAGTGAGCGCACGAAAAACGACCAACGAATTTGTTTATCGTAGCGCGAAGCAGTGGAGCCGTCAGCTTTTTTGGCACTGCGGCTGGAGCTGACGTAGAATAGCCCCATTCTTTTACAGGTAGGACTGAGTAGACATGGATACGCGTGTAGATGCTGAATTGTTGCGGCGTGACCGAATCACCATGGTGGAACTAGCGCTGCGTGAAGATTTGAATGGTTCGGCAGCGGAATTAGATATTACAGCGCAGCTTATTGAGGCGGATCGATACGCTGAAGCTCGGGTCATCACGCGGGAGCCCGCGGTCATTTGTGGTGTCGACTGGGTCAATGAAGTGTTTGCGCAGTTGGGCGGTGAAGTCGAATTGCAGTGGCACGTGAAAGATGGCGAAGCGGTTAGTGCTGATCAAACTCTGTTCGAGTTGCGCGGACCTGCGCGTGCCATTCTGACCGGTGAACGGACTGCGCTGAATTTTCTACAGACCCTGTCCGGAGTTGCAACCACCACAGCAAAATATGTCAAATACTTAGAAGAGTCTCATACGCAGTTGTTGGATACTCGTAAGACAATTCCAGGGTTGCGGACGGCGCTGAAATACGCGGTTGTGTGTGGTGGTGGTCACAATCATCGGGTCGGTTTGTACGACGCGTATCTCATTAAAGAAAATCATATTTTTGCTTGCGGTGGTATTGCAGCAGCCATCACTCAAGCGCGCAAATTACAGCCGAACAAAGTGGTTGAAGTTGAGGTGGAAAACCTTGCTGAATATAGCGAAGCGCTGACTGCGGGTGCAGACATTATTATGTTAGACAACTTCTCGTTGGCAGATATTTACACTGCCGTTGAGCAAAGAAATCAGCACACCAAATTGGAAGTGTCCGGCAATATTACCAGTGATCGCTTGGCTGAACTCAGTCGTACTGGTGTGGATTACATTTCGTCCGGTGCGCTGACTAAAAACATACAATCAATCGATTTGTCATTGCGAATTTGTAAATTTTAAATATTGACGCCTTAAACGTTTGTGCTATGTTTGATGTTGCAATGCGCATCCGCGAAGTGGACGTCGCGGCATGCCAGGCATGCTTTAAAAGGCAAAACCGTCGTGAGGCGGTGACGCAAAACCTCCGGTCCAGTTGTTTGGATAGCGGGGCTGCAGGCTCAAGTCTGGTGGAATGGAGTGGCTTCCCGACGAAACGTCGGTTAGCGCAACCACTTGCTCTGACAGCTAGTGCAGTTGGTTAGTTGATGTAGCGATGTGGTCGTACAGCGTGTTTATTGACTCTAGTCGAATGACAATGGGCGCCACACATTACAACAACAATAATGAGAAAGTTACGGAATACTCGGGAGATATTTCATGAAAGCGCA
>PYVG01000055.1 GCA_003030745.1 Pseudidiomarina aestuarii
GTGGCGCTCAGTTGGTTAACCGCTATGTCGTCGACCGATAGACTATTGGCTTGAAGAAAAAGGAAGTTTTATGAAACGTTCGTTTTGGCTGGGATTACTCGCAGCCGGCCTCATCAGTCAGGCATCTGTAGTGAGCGCGCAAGACGCAAGCGACGACAGCAGCGAGTTTGATGGTGTCGAGGAGCTTGAAGAGGAAATCGATGTTAATGACTTGATTGGGACCTTTTGGGAGCTTGGCGCTGAGCAGAAGCGCGGTGTCTACGAGCTGCGCACATACCGCCCCAATTTCATCCTTCCGGTGCACCATAGCTCGGATATTAACAAGCAACCAAGTTCACCCACACGCGGTGATTCAGAGCGAATCGAAAATTATAAGCCTAACGAGGTTAAGCTCCAGTTATCGCTACGGACAAAGATTTTTGAGGATATCTTCCTGCCAAATGGCGATATTTGGGTGGCTTATTCACAGACATCACTCTGGCAGATGTATAACTCGGACGATTCATCTCCATTTAGGAGCACCGATTACAATCCGGATATTTTCTATGTATTACCGGTAACGGAAGAGTTCGATTTCTTGCCGGGTAAAGCGCGAGTGCGCATGGGTAAATTTGGTTTTGCCCATCAATCCAATGGTCAGCGCAAGCCCGATAGCCGCAGTTGGAATTACTTCCATTTCGGCGGTGTAGCGGAATATGATGATGTCATTTGGGAAAGTTCTTATAAGCTACGAGTGAATGAAACGGGCGATGATGACGATAATCCAGATTTAGTGAATTACCGCGGTAATTTTGAAAACACGTTTTCGTGGATCAATGGCACGAGTACTTACAGTCTCAAACGTACATCGCCGTATTTAAGTTTGAGTCGCGGATCGTGGCAAATTGATTACACGCGCCCAGTGAGTCAAAGCAAACCCGACGGCTTGCGCTTCTACATCCAAATATTCTCCGGTTATGGTGAATCTTTGTTGGACTATAATCATCGTCAAAACCGCATTGGTTTTGGCTTCTTGCTTCTCAACATTTAAGCGCCGGTATGACTGATAATTATCTCTTAAAGCTCCATCACAAAGTCTTGAAGTGGCCGTTTGGCAGGCAGCTTTTTTCGCGGCTGTTTGCCAGCAAAGCGCCCTATTTTAAAAGCATCAAACCGTTGATTACGGAGTTGCGACCGAATTTTTGTGAGCTCACCATACCTAAACGCAAAGCGGTGCAAAATCATATTGGAACCGTGCACGCTATCGCGTTGTGTAATGGGCTAGAAATGGCGATGGGTGCAGTTGCCGAAGCTTCAATTCCGAAGCACTTGCGCTGGATCCCAAAAGGCATGACCGTGAATTACACCGCAAAAGCTGATAGCGATATTCGTATTACTGCGGAAGCTGATCCAAACGGCTGGCAAGTGGGCGACTTAGCCGTGGTAGTGAACGGTTATCGACAAGATGGAACGGTTGTCATTACTGGCACCATTACTATTTATATCTCGGAAAAGCCAACAAGGAAGTCGTGATGAGTGGATTACCCGCGTGCCCTGCATGCAATTCTGAATACACCTACGAAGACGGCGCGTTGCTCATTTGTCCGGAGTGCGGACATGAGTGGAACGCCAACGAGCCTGCGGCTCAAGGAAAGGTATTTCGCGATGCTAATGGTAATGAGTTGCAGGACGGTGACACTGTGACCGTGATCAAAGACCTAAAAGTAAAAGGTTCGTCTTTGGTGGTCAAAGTCGGCACTAAGGTGAAGAATATTCGACTTACTGATGAGGGTGATCACGACATCGACTGTAAAGTAGATGGCATTGGCCCTATGAAGCTGAAAACAGAGTTTGTGAAGAAAGCTTAGGCGAACTCAAGCAGCGCACGGAGTTCGCTTTCAATGGCAAACACGTGCGCATCATGCGCCTCGAGCTCACGCAACGCTTCAGCAAGTTTCAATAAATACTCACTGTTAGGTCCGCTCGGGCCTTCAGAGCGTGCAATATGCGCGGCGATTTCCGCTTCAGTTGCAGCACCTAAGTACGCCTCGTTGTCTGGACCGGCTACATAAACGAGCCCTTCAACTGACTGGCCATCGTCAAGCCATTCAAACTCTGTAAAAAACCGTAGGTAGCCATTTTTTTCGCGATGGTCGAGATGTGCAAATACAGCCGGTGTTACTTCATAGGCCATACCAATACAGCTGGTATCCGGTGCTTCTATTAAGGTAGCGACTCGGCCAGGTGCTTGTGGTGTTCCGCGATGGTCATGAGAACCCTGCCAAAAGCGACGTTCCCAGCCATGAATGCGAGCAGGCCGACGCTGTAGGTAAGGAAAGTCGGCCTTGTAGATCAGCGATCCATAACCGAATAACCACACGGAATCGAGGTGATCGAGTGGCTGGGCTTGTTGATTTTGTTCAATAGTATTGTGCGACATAACGGCACTGAGTATAACATGAGGTAGCACAGGGTTCAGTGAACGAAAGTGCATAAGATGTAACCAAACGAGGCAGCGCAATGGAACACAAAATACCACCCCCACTAGTCATGGTAATCGTTGGATTACTGATGTGGCTCACTGGCCATTGGTTCCCGATGGAAGCTTGGCATTTTACCGATTTACAGGGCGCAGCGAGCGCTTTTTGGGCGGTTGGCGCTTTGGTTGCCGTTGCCGGAGTCGTCGAATTTCGGCGGGCGAAAACTACCGTGAACCCACTGAATCTGGATAAATCTACTCAGTTGGTTTCGGGTGGCATTTATCGTTTCACACGCAATCCGATGTATTTGGGTATGTTACTCATTTTAATTGGCTGGGCTATACATCTTCAGCACATTGGCGCATGGCCATGGCTCATCGGTTTTATTCTGTTCATCAACCGCTTTCAAATTGAGCCGGAAGAACGGGCAATGGCCAAACTATTTGGTGAGCCTTATGTCGATTACTGCAAGTCAGTTCGACGCTGGTTCTAACGCCCCAACAATGCGCCAGCGAGCTAATGCTGGCGCCGTCAAACTCGTCAAATACAAGTAGTCTCCTACTTCAATTGCACCTGTGGTCTGCGGATAGTCAGTGGCGGGGTCTTGCAGGTTCTCCAATACTTGGCCATCGCCATCAATGGCAATCACATGCGCATAGTCCGTAGCTTTAGGGCGCAAA
>PYVG01000056.1 GCA_003030745.1 Pseudidiomarina aestuarii
CTGCGTCTTTGCGAGTAGTTTCACCGCGATCACACGATTGTGCAACCGCATACACATATGACCGTGCAGCGTTCGTCCGCGTGTACATGTCTGCTAACTTTCCCTGCACCAGCTGAAATTCGCCGATCGCTTTACCGAATTGCTTACGGTCATGCACATAAGGCACACACACATCCAAGCACGCCTGCATAATACCTAATGGACCTGCGGCAAGGACGGCACGCTCGTAGTCCAAACCACTCATCAGTACTTCGACGCCGTTGTCGAGTTCACCCAGAATGTTTTCGCGTGGTACGCGGCAATTATCAAACACCAATTCACAGGTATTCGAACCGCGCATGCCTAATTTGTCGAGTTTCTGCGCAGTGCTAAAACCAGGAAAGTCTTTCTCGATGATGAACGCGGTAATTCCGCGCGAATTTTTCTCAGCGTTGGTTTTCGCGTAGACCACCAAAACGTCAGCATCTGGGCCGTTAGTAATCCACATTTTGTTGCCATTCAGAACATAGTGGTCACCGTCGAGGTCCGCATGCAATTTCATACTCACCACGTCTGAGCCAGCGTTGGGTTCGCTCATCGCTAGGGCGCCGACATGTTCGCCTGAACACAATTTTGGCAGATACTTTTGCTTCTGTTCCTCATTGCCGTTGCGAGCAATTTGATTGACACACAGGTTAGAGTGCGCACCGTAGCTCAAGCCGACGGATGCAGATGCACGGCTGATTTCTTCCATGGCGATGACATGTTCGAGATAACCCAAACCAGAGCCACCGTAAGCTTCATCAACGGTGATACCGAGCAAGCCTAAGTCACCGAACTTCCGCCATAAGTCAGCTGGGAACTCGTTGTTGTGGTCAATTTCTGCAGCGCGAGGTGCGATTTCTTCCCGAGCAAATGCGTTGACGGACTCACGAATCATGTCCGCGGTTTCGCCCAAGCCAAAATTGAAGACGCTGTACTGGCTGATCATAACTTCTCCTGGATAACTGTAGATGTGGCCGGGGCATGCTGTAACTCTGCCAGTTCATCGCGGCAGCGTTCCTCAAGATTCCCTAACTCGACCAATAGAACTTTGATGTCCTCGAGTTGTTGACGTAAAGAGAGCTTCTTGTCGTCAATCAATTCCAAAACCGTATGTAACTGCCGAACACTACTGTTTTCCATGTCGTACAGATCAAACAGATTTTTCGTTTCAGCGAGTGAAAAGCCTAATCGTTTACCGCGCAAAATGAGCTTTAATCGAACCCGATCTTTATTGGTGTAAAGTCGAGTTTGCCCTTGCCGACTCGGTGTCAACAAGCCTTGGTCTTCATAAAAGCGAATGCTGCGGGTCGTAATATCAAATTCCCGAGCGAGTTCGCCGATGCTGTATGTAGTAGGTGTGCTCATGTGCGCTTGCATTCTGGCTAATAGAAGAGGTAAGCTTAATCGAAGTTGACGTTAACGTAAAGGTCATGTGAAACGAATAGTGAATAGTAAATAGTGAACAGTGAACCGAAAAGACTAAAAAGCTAATTCCTAGATTTTTAATCTTTTGTCTTTGTCTTTGTCTTTGTCTTTGTCTTTTCTATTCACTGTTCACCTTTCACTGTCCACTATCCACTGTCCACCGTCTTTGAGGAGTAGGTATGTCTAGTTCTGATGCAATTGTCATTGTCGCTGCAAAGCGCACCCCTATGGGTGGTTTTCAGGGTAGTTTGAGTGCGGTTAGCGCCCCGATGCTGGGAGCTGCGGCTATCCGAGCAGCGGTCGCCGAGAGTGGGCTGGAGCCGAACGCGATACAAGAAGTCATTATGGGTAATGTATTACCTGCAGGCTTAGGTCAAGCGCCGGCGCGGCAGGCAACGTTGCACGCGGGCTTACCGCGCAGTGCAGGCGCAACCACCATTAACAAAGTGTGTGGGTCGGGCTTGAAGGCCGTAATGTTTGCACATGACTTATTGACCGCGGGTTCCGCTGATGTGGTGGTCGCTGGTGGGATGGAAAGCATGTCGAATGCACCGTATTTATTGAAAAAAGCGCGTGCAGGTATTCGCATGGGCCATGACCAGATTCTCGACCATATGATGTTGGATGGTTTGGAAGATGCCTACGAAGGCAAAGCTATGGGCTGCTATGCACAAAGCACCGCAGATGAGTATGGCATTGGTCGTGAGGCCATGGATGAATTTGCTCTTGAATCACTGCGCCGTGCGCAAACGGCCATTCAGTCAGGTACTTTTACTGCTGAAATTACACCGGTGACGGTAACCACCCGTAAAGGTGATGTGACCGTCGATATCGATGAACAGCCAGGCAAAGCCATGCCAGAGAAAATCCCCGGTTTGCGTCCGGCTTTTGCGAAGGACGGAACGATTACAGCAGCCAATTCCAGTTCAATTTCTGATGGCGCGGCTGCGCTGGTCTTAATGCGCGAGAGTGACGCGTTGAAGCAAGGCTTGAAGCCGCTAGCACGAGTGATGGGCCATGCGACGCATTCGCAGGCACCCGCTGAGTTTACCGTTGCGCCAATTGGTGCGATGCGCAAACTGCTCGATGCTATTCAATGGCAACAAGACAGTGTTGACCTCTGGGAAATTAATGAAGCATTCGCCATGGTAACCATGTTGGCGATGCAGGAAATGAAGCTGGATCATCAGCGGGTCAATGTGAACGGCGGTGCTTGTGCACTCGGCCATCCCATTGGAGCTAGTGGTGCACGGTTGTTAGTCACATTGCTGCATGCACTGCAACAACACGGTAAGAAGCGTGGTGTTACGTCACTCTGTATTGGTGGCGGTGAAGCTGTTGCCGTTGCCGTCGAACTTATGTAGTTCTGCGACTTCGCCGTGGGCTTGCGAGCCACACGGCGAAGCCCAACACGAGCGCGCCAAGAATCAGCCGTAACCAGTCCACATTTTGGCCCCAGAACACGAAGTTAATCAGCAGTCCTGCGGGTATAAGCATATTATTCATGGTGGCCAACTGAGCGGTATTGACGCGTTTGGCGCCGACATTC
>PYVG01000057.1 GCA_003030745.1 Pseudidiomarina aestuarii
GCTGTGATTGCATTTGAGTTGCATGGCGATATCGACACCGCACGGCAGCTGTTGGATGAACTTGAGCTGATTACCATAGCGGTAAGCTTAGGTGACGCAGAGACGCTGATTCAGCATCCGGCGTCGATGACACATTCGCCGTATACCCCTGAAGCGAGAGCCGCAGCGGGTATCACGGATACGCTGATACGGATTTCAGTAGGCTTAGAGGCCGTCGGTGACATTATTACCGATTTGGAACAAGCCTTTGTAACGATTGCGAGCCAACATAAACACACACAACCTCAAGCAATATACGGGTGATTGGGTATGGGTAAACAAAGTAAGTACGTGTCACGTCAACCTGATGAAAATGGAATCATCCATTGGTCAGATGAAGATAATGCAGTATGGCGCGATTTAGTTGACCGACAGCTGAAACATATTCCGGGCAAAGCTTGTGATGAATATATGCACGGCCTTGAGTTACTGGATTTACCACGTGATCGTGTGCCTCAATTGCACGAAGTCAACGCTGTGTTGCAAGAAACCACCGGTTGGCAGGTTGCTCAGGTGCCGGCGTTGATTCCGTTTGATGAATTCTTCCGACTCTTGGCGAACAAAGAGTTTCCAGTGGCCACATTTATCCGTACACGTGAAGAATTTGACTACTTGCAAGAGCCAGACATTTTCCACGAAATTTTCGGACATTGTCCACTGCTGACCAATCCAGCTTTTGCTCATTTTACCCATCAATACGGTAAATTAGGTCTCAACGCCACGCCGAAAGAGCGCGTCTATTTAGCACGGCTCTATTGGTTCACAGTGGAATTTGGTTTGTTGAAAACGGCTGACGGGCTGCGTATTTATGGCGGTGGTATCTTGTCGTCGCCTGGTGAGACGGATTATTCGCTCTACAGTGACAAACCAGAGCGTCTGCCGTTGAGACCGCTGGATGCGTTGCGCACGCCGTATCGTATCGATATTATGCAGCCGCTGTATTACACCATTGAATCGACCGACGAATTATTTGAAATAGCGGACCTCGATATCATGGCATTGGTGCATGAGGCGATGGAATTAGGGTTATTTGAACCTAAGTTCCCGCCGAAAGAGAAGCTTGCTGCCAATCAATAATGTCATAACGCACAGAACTTGAAGTAGAGAAGGAAACGAGATGTCAGAGTTACAACAACAGAAGTGTGAAGCCTGTAATGCAGATGCACCGCAGGTTACAGATGAAGAACTAGCCAGTTTAATGCGTGAGATCCCTGATTGGACTCCGGTGGTTCGAGATGGCGTGATGCAACTGGAACGTGAGTTTAAGTTTAAAAACTTTAAACTTGCGCTAGCCTTCACTAATCGCGTTGGAGAGGTTGCCGAAGCTGAGTTCCATCATCCAACACTCACCACAGAGTGGGGTAAGGTAACTGTCACCTGGTGGACCCATGGGATTCATGGTTTACACAAAAATGATTTCATTATGGCGGCCCGTACTGACGCGGTGTTAGCTGACAGCTAAACAACTGTTTGCGGTCCCTAGTAGAAAATAAACGCCCAATGCGAGTGATCGCATTGGGCGTTGTTGTGTATACTAATGTTTACAGTTAACGATTCACAGGCCTACGGTGAACTATGCGTTTAGAGATAACTTGTGATGACCGCCTTGGCATCGCGCAGGACGTGCTCGAAATATTGCGTGACCATGAAATTGATTTGCGCGGTATCGAAGTCGATCCTAAAGGAAAGATTTTCCTCAATTTCCCTGAATTGGAATTTGAAGACTTCCAACATCTCATGCCAGAAATTAGACGCATACCCAACGTCAAAGATGTCAAAACCGTGGCCTTTATGCCATCTGAGCGCGAACACTTCGAATACAGTCTGCTCCTCTCCAAATTACCAGACCCGGTGTTGTCGGTGGATACGCGTGGGGTCATCGACATTGCCAATGACGCTGCAGAGCTGCTGTTAAATGAGCAAGGGCAGCGGTTGTCTGGTCAACAGATTAGTCACTATCTGACCGGTTTTTCAATTCAACGTTGGCTCGATAAGCAACCCCGCGAAGCAACTGTGCAGCAGGTCATTATTGGCGGTGCTAAATATTTTGCTGATGTATTACCGATTTGGATCCATGATGACAACGGCAAGAACAATTTCGCTGGCGTCGTGATTACCTGCAAACCACAGCCGCTTTCAGGTGCGTGGCAGCGCGGTGGTAACGAAGAGGCGTTCAGTCAACTCATTGGTGACCATGCCAGCATGAAACGGGTACTACGAGAAGCCGCCCGGATGGCTGAACTCAATGTGCCACTGCTGATTCAAGGGGAAACTGGAGTCGGTAAAGAGTTACTGGCGCGCGCTTGTCATCAAGCCAGTCGGCGCGCGCAACAGCCATTCTTAGCCATCAATTGTGCAGCACTGCCAGACAATGTCGCAGAGAGTGAGTTATTTGGTCATGGTAAAGGTAGTGTCGGGCCATACACCGAAGCGAAGAAGGGTATCTTTGAACAAGCCCACGGCGGTACCGTGTTGTTGGATGCCGTCAGCGAGATGTCGAATGGCCTGCAAGCCAAGTTATTGCGTTTTATTCAAGATGGTCGCTTTCGCCGTATTGGTGAGGAGCAAGAGGTGCGGGTGGATGTTCGCATTATTTGCTCAACCCAAGGTGAGCTTGCTGATCGGGTCAATGCTGGAACCTTCCGCGAAGATTTGTTCTACCGCCTGAACGTGCTGACACTGACCGTTCCACCGTTGCGTGAACGTCGCAGTGATATCCAAGTGCTGGTTGATCACTTTACGGTGCAAGCGTGTCAGCAGCTTGGTCGGAGCTTGGTGGCATTAACTCGACCCGCACGGGAACGACTGCAGGACTTCCACTGGCCGGGGAATGTTCGTCAACTCGAGAATGTGTTGTTTCGTGCCATATCTATGCTCGAGGG
>PYVG01000058.1 GCA_003030745.1 Pseudidiomarina aestuarii
TACAAGTGATTGCAGTAGGCGTTGAAAACCAACAACAAATCGACTATTTGCTGCAACGAAGCTGTTTTCTTGCCCAAGGCCATTTTTTATGCCGTCCGTTGTCCCACGCTCAGCTGTTATCATTGCTGGCATCTGACAAACAAGCATTTGTAGTAGGAGAAGATTATGCAGAATGAAGCCATCGAACGTGAAAGCATGGACTGTGATGTAGTGATTGTCGGAGCTGGCCCTGCCGGTTTGGCAAGTGCGATCAAACTCGCTCAGTTAGCCCAAGAGCAGCAACAGGAACTGATGATCTGTGTGGTCGAAAAAGGCTCTGAAGTCGGTGCCCATATCCTCTCAGGAGCAGTGTTTGAGCCGCGCGCACTGGATGAGCTGTTGCCGGATTGGAAGAACTTAGGTGCTCCTTTGAACACACCGGTCACAGGTGATGAAATTCTGCTGTTAAAAGATCAAGAGAAGTCCACCAAACTGCCCGGCTTCATGGTTCCTAAGACCTTTCACAATGACGGTAATTACATCACCAGCATGGGCAACGTCTGTCGCTGGTTAGCTGAGCAAGCCCAGGCGTTGGGTGTTGAGATTTTTCCCGGCTTCCCAGCCGCTGACATCATTGTTGAAGACGGTCGTGTCGCCGGCATCATTACTGGCGATATGGGTTTAGACCGCGACGGTCAGCAGAAATCGAGCTTCGAACCTGGGATGGAACTCCGTGCGCGTTACACTATCTTTGCCGAGGGTTGTCGCGGCCATTTAGGCAAGCGGTTACAGGCTCAATTTAATCTTGCTGATGATGCATCTCCGCAACACTATGCCATTGGCTTTAAAGAAATTTGGGATATTCCAGCAGAGCAACATCAGCCCGGTTTAGTGGTGCATACCACGGGTTGGCCACTTGGCGATAATGGCACGGGTGGTGGTTATCTGTATCACGCCGAAGACGGTCAGGTGTATGTGGGTTTGATTGTGGACTTAAATTATACCAATCCACATTTGAATCCATTTGCTGAATTCCAACGCTTCAAAACCCATGCGGCTATTGCGAAGACCTTAAACAACGGTAAGCGAGTCACCTACGGTGCACGCGCTATTACCAAAGGTGGTCTGCATTCGCTCCCGAAAATGAGTTTTCCAGGCGGCTTATTGGTAGGCTGTAATGCTGGCACCTTAAACTTTGCCAAAATCAAAGGTAATCACACCGCGATGAAGTCAGGTATGCTGGCCGCTGAAACTATTTTCGCGGCCTTGCAGAGTGAGTCCCCTGCAGCTGACTTGACCGATTATCAAGATCGTTTCAAGTCATCTTGGCTCTATGATGAGCTGTATCGTTCGCGGAACTTTGGTCCAGTTATTCATAAGTTTGGCACCTGGTTAGGTGGAGCCTATAACACGCTCGATCAAAATTGGTTTGGTGGTAAATTACCGTTTACCATTAAAGATAAAAGACCCGATCATGAGGGAATGCAGAAAGCTGCTGACGCTCCCACTATTGATTACACCAAGCCCGATAATAAACTTACTTTTGATCGATTATCATCAGTTTATTTATCGAATACCAATCATGAAGAAGAACAGCCGTGTCATTTACAATTAGCGGATAAAGCAGTTCCACTGACCGTTAATCTGCCGGAATTTGCTGAACCTGCGCAGCGCTATTGCCCTGCGGGAGTGTATGAAATCGTCGAAGAAAATGGCGAATCCGTATTTAAAATAAATGCACAAAATTGTATTCATTGTAAAACTTGCGATATTAAAGACCCATCTCAAAATATAACGTGGGTAACTCCTGAGGGAGGCGGTGGTCCAACTTATCCTAATATGTAAAATTGATTTTAATTAACTAAATGAAATTGTAAGATATAGCTGACAAATAAATAAGATTGTCGTCTTGGTTATTTATCTGTTTAATAAATACAATTTTTAAACAATATTTATTTAATTAAAAGTGGATAAGAAAGCAATGAGTGAATTTACAAGTATTTTAACCCATGGACGACGCTTAAAAGCAGCGGTAAAGGAATTATCGGTTTCTGAATTAGAAGAAGTTCAGGAAAAATTGGCAAAAGTGATTGCTGATCGCGCAGAGGAAGAAGCGCAGTTGCTCCAGCAAGAAGCTGAAAAGCGTCGCAAAATTGAAGAATTGCGTAAAGCGATGGACGCTGCAGGTATTGATCCTAGTGAATTACTGGGTGATAGCGCAGCAGCACCAAAGACGCGTCGCAAGCGCGCTCCTAAGCCACCGAAATATGCAATTAAAGATGATTCAGGTGAACGTATTACTTGGACCGGTCAAGGGCGCATGCCTAAGGCATTGAAGAATGCAGTGGACCGTGGCGAAAAACTGGAAAAGTTTTTAATTTAATACCGTCAATCGGCGATTAAAAAAGCAGCGAATACAAAATGTATCCGCTGCTTTTTCTTTTGCCTTTTCTATTCACTGTTCACTATTAATTATTTACATAGATCGTTACGTCACCCACGCCAACATCGATATTGATGCGTGCTTCGCCTGAACCAGTGGCTTTTGTTGAAGACGTCACTAAAAAGCGATCGGTGGACGTGTTGACGTCACCACGCACAGAACTATCCCCCACGCCGACATCCACTTTAACAGTCGCAACCGCACCGTCGATGTCCAGATCCACATCACCCACTCCCAGATCGAGATTGAAATCTGCAGCAGCGAAGGTACCTATCACCTCACCGACGCCGAGATCCGCGTCAATTTCGGCGATGGCTGGCATGGTAATGACCCAATCCAATTGAATATCATCTTGCTCTGGCACTTCTAAGCGCAACC
>PYVG01000059.1 GCA_003030745.1 Pseudidiomarina aestuarii
AATACTTGCTCTGTGATCGTGCGGTGACGATGCATGTGCCCTATGATACGCACTTCCCAGGCATGGTGCGGCCTTACACATCAGCAACAGCGCTATCTAATGGCTGGGTGTGGGACATTCCGATGAGCAATCGCCGGTCGGTGGGCTATGTGCACTCTAGTGCGTTTATCTCCAAAGAGGATGCGGAGCGCGAATTACGCGCATACCAAGGTGGTAACACCGATAATCTGGATGCTCGTTTTGTTCCGTTTAAAGTAGGGAGGCGCAAGCAAATCTGGTCTGGCAATGTCATTGCCATCGGCCTAGCGGGTGGATTTATAGAGCCACTCGAGTCTACGGGTTTGTATTTAAGTGATTTGGGTGCTGTGCTATTGGCTGAGCATTTCCCTTGGGATGAGCATGGCATGGAGGTGTTAGCGAGCCGCTACAACCGTGTGATGTCGAACCGCTTTTACGAAATTCTTGATTTCATCAATATGCATTACTGCCTCACCAAGCGAACGGATACGGAGTTCTGGCGAACCGTGCAACAACCCGAACATATCAATGATCGATTGAAAGCGAAGTTTGAATTTTGGAAGGTGAAACCGCCGACTCAGCATGATTTCCAAGACCAATGGTTTATGGGTATGTCGCAGCAACCACAAGCAGCTGAGTTAACCGGTGGCGATATGCGTCCAGCAGTCGACACGGGTGGTTTGTGGAACCACGAGAGCTATGAATGCATTTTGTATGGCATGGAGTTTTTGAAGGACGAATGTGATCGTTGGTTCGGCACCAATCGACCGCCGACGAAAGTACATCCTGCTATTATTCAACGGCTACAACAGGCGCGTCAGAAACTGCCTCCGCATCATATTTGGTTGCATCGTGTTATGGGTATGCAGCCTTACCAAACCGCGTATCGGCCGCACGGCTGGTAAAAATATTTTCGTCTCTAACTTGTTTTTCACGATGCCAGCCCCATTAAGTAGGCATCGTGAAAAATAACCCTGTACTAGGTGTTGAAATACTCAAACGACACCCTATATCAGAGTTAACAAGCCACATTTTAGTTTAAAGGTAGTTGGAGACGAATTATGGGTAAAATTATCGGTATCGACCTAGGCACCACCAATTCATGTGTTGCTGTGCTCGACGGCGGCAAGGCTCGAGTCATTGAAAACGCTGAGGGTGATCGCACCACTCCTTCGGTTGTCGCGTACACCGATGACGGCGAAATTTTGGTAGGTAGCCCAGCTAAACGCCAAGCAGTCACAAACCCAAACAATACGCTGTTTGCCATCAAGCGACTGATTGGTCGTCGCTTCCAAGATGAGGAAGTTCAGCGTGACCTCAATATCATGCCATACAAAATTGTCGGTGCAGACAATGGCGACGCTTGGGTTGAAATTAATGGTGACCGCAAAGCGCCACCACAAATTTCAGCGGAAGTTCTGAAGAAAATGAAAAAGACTGCGGAAGATTTTCTCGGTGAGAAAGTTACGGAAGCGGTTATTACTGTACCTGCCTATTTCAACGACGCTCAGCGCCAAGCCACCAAAGATGCGGGTCGCATAGCCGGACTTGAAGTGAAGCGTATTATTAACGAGCCAACTGCTGCTGCACTTGCCTATGGCATGGACAAGAAGTCTGGCGACAACGTTATTGCTGTCTATGACTTAGGTGGTGGTACGTTTGATATCTCGATTATCGAAATTGATGAAGTCGAAGGCGAACATACCTTTGAAGTTCTCGCGACCAATGGTGATACACACCTCGGTGGTGAAGATTTTGATAACCGTTTGATCAACTATTTGGTTGAACAGTTCAATAAAGACCAAGGCATCGACTTACGTAAAGATCCACTGGCCATGCAGCGTCTAAAAGAAGCTGCTGAAAAAGCTAAGATTGAATTGTCATCAGCGCAACAAACCGAAGTGAATCTGCCGTATATCACTGCAGACAACACAGGTCCGAAGCACTTAGCCATTAAAGTAACTCGTGCGAAGCTCGAGAGCTTGGTTGAAGATCTGATTGTGAAGTCACTGGAACCGGTGAAGCAAGCATTGAAAGATGCCGACCTGTCGGTGAGCGATATCCAAGATATCATCATGGTCGGTGGTCAAACGCGGATGCCGAAAGTACAGCAAGCCGTCACTGATTTCTTCGGCAAAGAGCCACGTCGTGACGTCAACCCTGACGAAGCGGTTGCTGTCGGTGCAGCAGTGCAGGCGGGTGTCTTGCAAGGTGATGTAAAAGACGTGTTGTTGTTAGATGTGACGCCACTGTCTCTAGGTATTGAGACGATGGGTGGTGTCATGACGAAGTTGATTGACAAAAATACGACTATCCCGACCAAGCAGTCACAGTCATTCTCAACGGCAGACGACAATCAGTCGGCAGTAACGATTCATGTGTTGCAGGGTGAGCGCAAGCGTTCCAGCGATAACAAATCACTGGGTCAGTTCAACTTAGAAGGCATTCGTCCAGCTCCACGTGGCGTGCCGCAAATTGAAGTCACTTTCGATATTGATGCGGACGGTATCTTGCATGTATC
>PYVG01000005.1 GCA_003030745.1 Pseudidiomarina aestuarii
CAGGCGAAGTAGCCAAGCCCTGATGCAACAATACCAAGCCAGAGGAGAATGCCCCAGTGCAGGGAGGTTTGCGGCGCTAACTGCAGGTTACCAAACCACAACGCTGCGAATGCAGTGATGACCGCAGCACCGGCAAAAAATGGTGCGAAGACATGTAATTGATTACGCTCATCTCCTAGTGGTAGGCGTTTGTAGCAGATTTGACCAGCCGCAAAGCATATATTTGCGGCTTGAATGAGAGCAAAACCGAACCAAAAATCCGAACTGACCGTTTCATAACGAATAATAGCGGCGCCAACTACGGCCACGGCAGTAGCCAACCACCAGCGCAACGGCAGATGTTGTTTGTTAAAAATAACGTCATCAATGAGGACTACGTAGAGCGGCGTGAAGATAGTAAAGAGCAGTACTTCTGCAACGCTCAAGTACAGAAATGCGTGATACAAAAATAAGTACATGATGCCGATTTGAATCGCACCAATCGCGGCCAGTTGAAGTTGTCGTAGGAGTGGCAGGCGACGCCAGCGATACAATGGCGCGAATACTAGTAATGCGAGTGCCATGCGGATAAAGACGGCGAGATAGCCATCAACGTGGCCAGCGAGAAATTCACCGATGAGTGAAAAGCTTGCTGCCCATAATAGGGTCACAGCCCACAGAATCCACATGGTTAGATGTCCTGTTGTTGATGGGTATCGCGATAGAATTGAGGCGCAATACCCATGGTTTTTTTAAACAACCGCGAAAAGTAATAGGGATCATCAAAACCAACAGCGGTTGCAATGGTTCGAATGGAGTCGGTTGTGGTATCCAGCAATTGACAGGCTAAATCAATTTTTAATTGATTGAAGTAGCGCATTGGAGCGGTATGCGTCAATGCCTTAAATTTCTTGGCGAAATGATAGCGTGACAGCCCAGTGAATGCAGCAAAATCATCAAGGCTCAGATCACGATGACAATTGTCACGCATAAAGCGCTCTAACGCTGGGAGCGAGAAACTACTTCCTGTGGTTGGTTCGGTTAACAGCGGCAGTTGTGCGAGTAAGTGTTGTAATAGTGTCGCGGCTAAAACCCCGCCAGCAATCGTAAATCGTTGATGCTGGAGATTGAGTAAGTCAGTGACTAAGGGCAATAGGGTACGCCAATGCTGAATGGACAAAGTTGGCGTAGCAACAGTCAGCCTGAGGTTAGCTAATGCGGCTTGTGCTGAACTGCCTTGGAAGTGCAGCCAATAGATGCTCCAAGGATTGCTCTCATCAGCGGCATAATGATGCGCAACGTGCTGCGGAATCAAAAGTAATTGGCCAGCATTGAGCTCGCCTTGAATGATTTTTTGCTGATGCGTGAGTTGGTAGTGCCCACGCCCCTGATGACAAAATATGAGTAAGTAATCTGAGTGAGTCTGGCGCGTAGCACTGTGCCCATGTGCTTGCAAATAATGTCCATAAGCAAGCGGGTATAGATGTTTCGTTAGCGGATGTTGGGACAACTGCTGAGTCAGCTCTAACGGCAGTACGATACGTGAACTACCGGCGGGTAAAGGCCAATTAGAAGGTTGCGACATGGCGGTTCAAGTACCCAAGGTTGTCAACAAATGATACCAATATTGTCCATCATGGTAGCAAGATCGTCAATGTTCATCGAACCCGAAAAATGCTGTAATGCACCCAAGAGCGTTGTTCGTTTTTCGTTGCTCGTCCGCTGCGCTATTCGTCAAAACATACCTGCATTGGCGAATAACGAGCGAAGCGAGTGGACGAACAGTGAACGCAGTGAACGTACGAACAACGAATAACGAATGACTATGAGGAAGTGAAAATGAAGAAGGTTCCATTATTTATCAACGGTGAATTCGTGCAATCCAAGTCAGACCGCTGGATTGATGTCACGAATCCAGCTACTCAGGAAGTCATTGCGCAGGTGCCATGTGCGACTCAGGATGAGATGGATGCAGCGGTAGCTAGCGCGAAGAAAGCCTTTCTGACGTGGAAAGAAGTCCCTGTTTCCGAGCGTGCGCGAGTGATGATGCGCTATCAAGCGTTATTGAAAGAGCATCACGATGAAATTGCCGAAATTCTAGCTAGCGAAACCGGTAAAACGTTCGATGACGCGAAAGGCGATGTCTGGCGTGGTATCGAAGTAGTTGAGCACGCTGCGAATATTCCATCACTGTTGATGGGCGAAACGGTTGAAAACGTTGCCCGTGGTATCGACTCATACAGCTACACGCAGCCGCTTGGCGTGTGCGCAGGTATTACACCTTTTAACTTCCCAGCCATGATTCCGTTGTGGATGTTCCCACTGGCGATAGCTTGCGGTAACACCTTTATTTTGAAACCGTCTGAGCAAGATCCACTAACGCCAACGCGTTTGGTCGAGCTGTTTGAGCAAGCTGGCGCGCCGAAGGGCGTCTTACAAGTGTTGCATGGCGGTAAAGATCAAGTCGACTTTATTCTGGATGAGCCAGCGGTTCGTGCGATTTCTTTCGTGGGCTCCGTTGCGGTGGGTCAATACATTTATCGCCGTGGTACCGAGAATATGAAACGCGTACAAGCGTTTGCTGGCGCGAAAAACCATTGTGTGATTATGCCTGATGCGAATAAGAGCCAAGTGATCAGTAACATCGTTGGTGCTTCTGTCGGAGCTGCTGGACAGCGTTGTATGGCCATTTCTGTTGCCGTATTTGTCGGCGCCGCGAAAGAGTGGATCCCGGAAATCGCTGTTGAGCTCGCTAAGGTTAAACCAGGTGGTTGGAATGACAAAGATGCTGCTTATGGTCCGTTGATCAGTCCGCAAGCCAAGCAACGCGTTGAAAACTTTATTACGCAGGGCCAGAAAGAAGGCGCTGAACTGCTCGTTGATGGTCGCAATTGCCAAGTTGAAGGTTTCCCGAATGGCAACTGGGTCGGTCCAACCATGTTCTCTAAAGTCACGACCGATATGGAAATCTATAAGAATGAGATTTTCGGTCCAGTGTTGTGTGCAACCGAAGTGGATACATTGGAAGATGCATTGAAATTAGTCAACGCCAACCCATACGGTAACGGCACGTCGATCTTTACCGCAAGCGGTGCTGCTGCGCGTAAATATCAACATGAAGTAGAAGTGGGTCAGGTTGGTATCAATATTCCGATTCCGGTACCACTGCCATTCTTCTCGTTCACGGGTTGGAAAGGTTCGTTCTTCGGTGACTTGCATGCTTATGGTAAGCAAGCAGTGCGTTTCTACTCAGAGACCAAAACGATCACTGCCCGTTGGTTTGAAAGCGATATCGCTGATGCCAATGGCCCGAATATGACGATTCATCTGAAGTAAGGTTAAAGGTGTCGCTATGAATTTTAATTTAACGGATGACCAACAAGCGTTTGTGGATACAGCTCGCGCGTTTGCAGACAAAGAAATGGCGCCTTTTGCCGCAAAATGGGATGAGGAAGCGCATTTCCCAATTGAAGTATTCCGCAAAGCCGGTGAAATGGGCTTTATGGGGATGTATACGCCGGAATCCGCAGGTGGTTTTGGCATGAGCCGGTTGGACTCTGCGCTGATTTTTGAGCAACTCGCCATGGGTTGTACTGCAACCACTGCCATGATGACCATCCATAACATGGTTGCTTGGATGATTGGTTCATTTGGTACCGAGTCTGTCATTGAAGAGTGGGTTCCAGAACTGGTGACCGGTGAAAAATTAGGTTCGTATTGTTTGACTGAACCTGGTTCAGGTTCTGATGCCGCGAGCTTGCGCACCAGTGCGAAGAAATATGGTGATGACTACATTCTGAATGGTTCGAAGATGTTCATCTCGGGTGCGGGTAGCACCGATGTGCTGGTGGTCATGGCCCGTACTGGCGAAGCTGGACCTAAAGGCGTTTCTGCGTTTGTAGTCCCAGCCAACGCTGAAGGTATCCATTACGGCAAGAAAGAAGACAAGATGGGTTGGAATGCCCAACCGACACGTCTGATTACTTTCGAAGATGTACGTATTCCTGCGGCTAACTTGCTCGGTAAAGAAGGCGAAGGCTTTAAGTTTGCCATGATGGGACTCGATGGTGGTCGAATTAACATCGCCGTGTGTTCTATTGGTACCGCCCAAGCCGCACTGGAAACAGCGCGTGATTATATGTTGGAACGGAAGCAGTTTGGCCAAGCGTTGGGTCAATTCCAAGCGCTGCAGTTCAAACTAGCAGACATGGCAACCGAGTTGGTTGCTGCACGGCAGATGGTGCGGTTGGCTGCATTTAAAGTGGATACGGATGATGCAGATAAGACCACTTACTGTGCCATGGCAAAACGCTTTGCTACCGATGTCGGTTTTACTGTGTGTAACGAAGCGCTCCAAATTCATGGTGGTTATGGCTACATCAAAGAATATCCGTTAGAGCGTCATGTTCGAGATGTTCGCGTTCATCAGATTCTAGAAGGTACGAATGAGATCATGCGGGTGATTATCGGTCGCCGGTTATTAGCTGATCTGGATCGTGCCATCCTCTAAGGAGTAAGCATGTCAGACGTGGTGCTATTTGAAGAACTACAAACGCCGAGTGGATTCAAGCTCGGCGTTGCCACATTAAATTCCGAGAAGTCACTCAATGCGTTGAGTCTAGATATGATTCAGCGGTTACAGCCACAACTCGACGCTTGGGCTGCCGCTGACGATATTGCAGCAGTATTCTTGCAAGGCGCGGGTGAAAAAGCGTTCTGCGCAGGTGGCGACATTGTTGCTATGTATCGTGCGATGGAAGCCAAACCCGGTGTTTTGGTTGATGAAGTTGCTGACTTTTTCGGGCAAGAATATCGATTAGATTACACCATCCAAACCTATCCAAAGCCTTTTATTATCTGGGGCCACGGTATTGTTATGGGTGGTGGTATGGGCTTGATGAATGGCGGTAGCCATCGCATTGTTACCGAACGTTCATTGCTGGCTATGCCGGAAATCACGATTGGCTTGTACCCCGATGTGGGTGCCACTTACTTCTTGAACAAAATGCCGGCAGGTTGTGGCTTATTTTTAGGAATGACGGGTGCGCACATCAATGCTACTGACGCGTTGTTTTTGAATTTAGCTGATCACTTTGTCAGTAGCTCACACAAGAGCACTGTCATCGAGTCGTTGTTGGCGTTGCCATGGTCGAATTCAGCCGCTGCCAACCGTACGCAAGTGAGTGAACTGCTTGCTGGATTCACACCAGCGGCGGAACAACAGCCGCCAGCAGCTCAGGTTGAGCCACATCTCGAAGTGATTCAGCGGGTCACCACCGGAGCGGAAGCAGCGGATGTGGTGGCTTCTATTACGCAAGAGCCAAGCACCGATGGTTGGTTTCAGCGTGCGCAGAAGACGCTTGCTGGAGGCTGCCCGATGACTGCGCACATCGTGTTCAATCAGTTACAGCATGGCGCTGATTTGAACCTCGCAGATTGCTTCCGGATGGAATTAACCTTATCCGTCCAATGTTGTACCCGCGGTGATTTCCGTGAAGGTATTCGCGCATTATTGATCGACAAAGACAAACAACCACGCTGGCAACACGACTCGGTGGCTGCTGTCGATGCGGAAGAAGTGGATGCATTTTTCACCTCGCCCTGGGCTGCAGCGGAACATCCACTGCGAGATTTATGAGCATAAGCTAATGCTTAGTTGCCTGCTGTAATTGGAAGCATAACGAATTCGGAGGAGCTATGGCTCAGATTGGATTTATCGGACTAGGGAATATGGGCGGCCCCATGGCTGCGAACTTAGCGAAAGCCGGTCATCAGGTGACGGTTTTTGATCTCAGTGCAGATGCACTCAAAGTGGCTGCCGAGCAAGGCTGTCAGGTTGCCAGCAGTACGCAAGCCGTTGCTGACGCAGCTGACTTTGTGATCAGCATGCTGCCTGCAGATAAGCATGTTCAAGGGGTTTATCTCGGCGAGCAGGGGTTGATACACAGTCTCAGCAAAAGCACCGTGGTGATCGATTGTAGTACGATTGCAGCGGAAACCGCACGACACGTGGGCGCAGAGCTTGGCAAACAAGGCATTACCTTCATTGATGCGCCCGTTTCAGGCGGCGTTGGTGGTGCCATCGCAGGCACGTTGACCTTCATTTGTGGGGGTAGCGAAGCGGCTGTTGAGCAAGCTCGCTCTATTCTGAATGACATGGGCAAAAATGTATTCCGTGCAGGTGATATTGGTGCCGGACAAGTGGCGAAGATCTGCAATAACATGCTGCTGTCGGTGCTGATGGTAGGTACGTCGGAAGCCCTGCAATTGGGTATCGCTCATGGTTTGGATCCAAAAGTCATGTCGGAAATCATGTTGCAAAGCTCAGGTCGAAACTGGACTTTAGAAGTATATAATCCGTGCCCCGATATCATGGATAATGTGCCTTCCAGTAAAGGCTATCAAGGTGGCTTTTTAGTTGACCTGATGAGCAAAGATCTCGGGCTGGCGCAACAAGCGGCATTAGCCAGTGGTGCGAGTACACCGATGGGATCATTGACGTTGAATTTGTACCGCAGTTGGGCGCAGTTGGGACATGGTCGCGAAGACTTTTCCAGCATCTTCAATTACGTGAAACCACAAACGAAATAACGAGAACAGCATGCAAATTAAAGACAGTACGATAGTCATTACCGGTGGCGCTCAGGGTCTTGGGCGCGCAATGGCCGAACATTTCGCCAAAGATGGCGCACAATTAGCGTTGATTGACATGAATGCCGAGACCCTCGACGAAGCTGCGAATGCGTGTCGTGAGTTGGGTGCTAGTGTCGTGCGTGGTTATGTGATGAATGTCACTGATGAAGCCGCAGTTGAGGCGACCTTTAACGATATCGCTGCTGATTTTGATGGTATCGATGTACTTATCAATAACGCAGGTATTTTGCGCGATGGTTTGCTGATCAAATGCAAAGATGGCGAAATTACGCAGAAAATGCCACTACAACAATTTCAGTCGGTTTTAGACGTGAATCTGACCGGAACTTTTCTCTGTGGTCGTGAAGCTTCCGCGCACATGGCGAAGGCTGGCAAAGGTGGCGTAATAATCAATATCTCGAGCGTTGCTCGCGCTGGTAATATGGGGCAGACCAATTACGCTGCAACCAAAGCCGGTGTGGTAGCGATGACCGTGACATGGGCACGTGAACTGGGACGGTTTGGTATTCGTTGTGGTGCTATTGCGCCGGGCTTTATTGAAACGCCAATGACCGCCGCGATGAAGCCAGAAGCCATTGAGCGCGCACTCAGCATGGTGCCATTGCGTCGTTGGGGGCAGCCGGATGAAATTGCACACAGTGCTCGCTACATCATAGAAAATGACTTCTTCAGTGGTCGTGTGGTAGAAATAGATGGTGGTGTACGACTGTAATAGGAACTCATGCGAAAATTACCCCCACTGAATGCGTTAAAGTCGTTTGAAGCGGCGGCACGGCATTTGAGTTTTACTCGTGCTGCCGATGAACTTTTCGTGACGCAGGCAGCTGTGAGTCATCAGGTGAAAGCACTGGAAGACTTTCTGGGGGTAAAGCTCTTTCTCCGCCGGAATCGCTCCTTGCTGTTGACTACGGAAGGGCAAACCTATTACCTCGAACTAAAAGAAATCTTTAATCACTTACTGCAAGCCACAGAGCGCTTGAAGAATGCGAGTGAGCGCGGCTCGTTAACAATTTCACTTCCTCCGAGTTTTGCTATTTTGTGGTTTGTCCCACGCCTTAGTCGATTTCGAGAGGCCTGTCCAGATATCGATGTTCGTATTCGTGCCGTTGATGAAGTGGATGGCTCGCTAACCGATGACGTCGATGTCGCTATCTACTACGGTGCTGGTAAGTGGCCTGGATTGAAAGCCTACAAGCTACATAATGAGTATCTTCTACCTGTCTGTTCGCCATTGCTCTTAAACAGTAATAAGCCCCTGCGCGAACCGGCCGATCTGCTAAATCATACCTTGTTGCATGATGAAACCCGTAATGCGTGGAAAGATTGGTTTAAGTTGGTTGGCATTGATAAGAATAAAGGGGATAACGGGCCGATATTCAGTCATTCCAACCTCGCCCTCAAAGCAGCTGTGCATGGGCAAGGCATTGCACTCGCGAATAATGTCTTGGTCAAACCAGAAATTGACGCGGGACACCTCGTCCAAATTTTTCCGGAAGCTTTACCACGTTTAAAATCTTTTTACCTTGTATGCCGTGATTCTCAAGCAGAAGTCGGTAAAATTGCGACATTCCGTAATTGGTTATTGAGTGTGGTCGAAGAGGAAGAGGATGCTTACGAATAACGGTCAGCAAGCATGACAGCGGCGACTGGACAACGAGTCGCTATTCAACGCGATAACTTGGATGGTCGTTTTCGAGTGGTTTTTGCACACGGTGCAGGTGCCGGTCTGCAGAGTGACTTCATGCAATTTTTTGCGTTAGGTCTGGCATTGCATGACATCGAAGTGGTCCGCTTTAATTTTCCCTATTGGCAACAGTTCATGGATACCGGCAAGCGCCGACCCCCGAATCGGATGCCAGAACTTGAACATTGCATGCTCACGGTGTGCCATCAATTTAACGACGACAAACCTCTCATTGTGATGGGAAAGTCGATGGGTGCACGCGTTGCATTTCGAATTGCCGACGCGGTGCAGGCACATGCTGCTATTGCATTGGGTTATCCATTTCACCCGCAAGGCAAGCCGGCCAAACTTCGGCTCGATGATTTACACAATCACTGTTCACAGAATTTAATTATTCAAGGCGACCGCGATCCATTTGGTAAGCCTGATGAAGTGAAGAGCTACACTTTACCCAAGAATATCCAGTTAGCCTGGCTGGATTCCGGTGATCACAGTTTTGTCCCAACCAAGCGCAGCGGTTTCGAAAAATCGCAGTTGTGGCAAGCAGCCATCGACCGCTGCGTGCGACTCGTGCATAATAGCGCCCCTTTGCAAACATCGAATGAGTGAATTTAGGTATGAGCGGCATTTTAGCTTACTGTCGACCGGGCTTTGAAAACGACTGCGCGGCTGAATTGCAGGACAAAACTGCATTACTAGGCGTGTTTGGTTACTGCCAAACCGAAGCGCAGCAGGGCTATGTCTGGTATCGCTGTCAACCTGAAGAAGCGGACCATCTGGCGCGTAAACTCGTGCTCCGCGAGCTCATTTTTTGCCGCCAGTTTATTGCGGTACTCAGCGAATTGACCGCGTTGCCAGCTGAAGATCGCGTGAGTGCACTGCAATTGGCTCTGTTGGACGCAGTTACGGTGGAAGCTTTTGAAGGTGTTAAACCCTTGGGTAGTTTGCGGGTCGAGACCCCAGATACCAATGATGGCAAAGAATTAACCAAATTCTGTCGAAAATTCACAGTGCCACTGCGGCAGGGTCTGCGTAAAGCCGGTCTGCTATTAGCCGAGGAGTCTGATCGGCGTCCTACGCTGCATGCGTTTTTTCTGTCTGGGCAAAGGGTCGTGTTAGGCTATTCCTATAGCTACAACCAATCCCCTTGGTTGATGGGTATTCCACGGTTACGTTCATTTGCAGATGCACCCAGCCGTTCGACGCTGAAGTTGGATGAGGCGTTTCAAGTCTTTGTCCCAGCACATGAGCGTGAAACGCGTATCAGTTCAGGAATGAATGCAGTCGATTTAGGCGCTGCTCCAGGCGGCTGGACTTATCAATTAGTGCGTCGCAGCATGATGGTGCAAGCGGTAGACAATGGGCCGATGGATCAAAAGCTATTAGATTCGGGACAAGTGAAGTATTTTCAGGAAGACGGCTTTAAATTTCGTCCGAAGAAGAAAAATGTGACTTGGCTCGTCTGCGATATGGTGGAAAAACCATCTCGGGTTGCAGATCTCATGGCCGACTGGCTGATTGAAGGCGACTGTATTGAGGCGATTTTTAATCTGAAGTTGCCGATGAAGAAACGCTATGCCGCGGCTAAAGAAGCGCTCGAACACATCACTGTCCGACTGCAAGAGGAAGGTCGTGGTCGCTTTGAATTGTCAACCAAACAACTCTACCATGATCGAGAAGAAATCACCGTACACGCCCGAATTGTCTAGCAATGTTTAGGTAAAATAAAGGCTGGGAAGAGATGAATTCTCTTGCCAGCCTTTTTCGTTTTTTGAACCTAGGTGTTACAGGCGATCGATAATCGCTTGTGTGAAGTCAGTGGTACCATGTTGGCCGCCCAAATCACGTGTCGTGCGATCACCGCTCGCAATGACATCTACGATAGCTGCACGAATACGTTTGGCCTGTTCTGGCATCTCCAAATACTCGAGCATTTGAATCGCACCCAGTAATAAAGCGGTTGGGTTCGCCAAGTTCTGCCCAGCAATGTCAGGAGCTGAACCATGTACTGCTTCGAAAATCGCTGAGCTCTCGCCGATATTTGCGCCTGGTGCCATGCCTAAGCCGCCGACCAAACCAGCACATAAGTCAGATAGAATATCACCAAACAGGTTGGTGGTGACAATCACATCAAACTGCTCAGGGTTCATGACCAGCTTCATACATACCGCATCAACAATCATCTCGTCGAACTGAATGTCTGGATAATCAGCAGCAACAGCGCGAGCGGTTTTAAGAAACAGTCCTGACGTTGATTTGAGAATGTTCGCTTTGTGCACAGCCGTGACTTTTTTACGGCCTTCGCGGCGTGCCAATTCAAATGCAAACCGTACAATGCGCTCAGAACCGACGCGTGTAATACGGCTGAGTGCTTCTGCCTCACTGCCATCTTCGCTCACTCGTTGGCCTAGACCTGAGTACATGCCCTCAGTATTTTCGCGAATCGTAATAATGTCGATGTCTTCATAACGCGCCTTCGTCCCTTTAAAGGAGAGGACAGGGCGTACGTTGGCATACAAATTAAATTGCTTGCGTAAGCTGACGTTGATTGAGGTAAAACCTTCACCCACTGGCGTCGTTAAAGGACCTTTGAGCGTTGCACGATTGCGCGCAATCGCATCTAACGTTGTTTGTGGTAGTAACTCGCCGGTAGTTTCTAGCGCTGCGAGACCTGCATCCGCAAATTCGTAAGTAAAATCACAGCCAGCGTGATCAAGAACTTTCAGTGTGGCGTCGACAATGTCGGGGCCAATGCCGTCACCTGGAATGACTGTAATAGTCGTGCTCATGAGATTGTTTCCTAACCTGAAGACAACACATACCGGGCGGTATGCTTAGGTGCGCGGAGTATAGCAAATGAGGTGCTTGCGCACCTCATTAAAACGATTGATATTCGCTATAAGCATCTGCACCCCAAGCGATGAGTAAATCATCCTTGAAGAGCAGCGGTGTGCACTCATCTCGCGTTGTGATGCCATCTGATTTAACGTGATGGGTTCGATAAAACAGCACTAACACTTCGCTGTCGCTGGTGGCCTTGGCCTCGCTAAAATCGGGAGAACCGAGTAAGCGGATCACGTCACCTTTGGCGGTGCCCAGATCAAGGCGACCGATTTGCTTCAGATTAAAGGTTTCGCGCTCTTGCCAACTTAGACTTTCCGGATCCGCTTCGAAAAAGAAGACCGTTGCAGCAATCGCTGCAACGTAGATGCCGAATCCGATAATGACAATCTTTAACATTTTAGGCATGGTGAACTCGCTTTCTGCCGTTTAGTCTGTCACGACTCGATAACAAGGGTGATAAACACTGCCCGGCAATTTCATTCGGCCTTGCTCAACAAAAGCACGCAAGAGCACATCTAATTTGCGCATCATATCGCGCTCACCATGAATTTCAAATGGTCCATGCTGACGAATGGCACGGATGCCTTCATCTTTCACGTTACCCGCAACAATGGACGAAAATGCACGGCGCAAGTCAGCCGCCAGCGCCTGAGGTGCTTGGTCTTTGTGAAGATTCAAGTTCCGTACGCGCTCGTGAGTGGGTACAAACGGACGTTGGAAAGCTTCATCAATGTGCAGCGTCCAATTAAAGCTGTACGAGTCACCGGTTTCGCGACGGTATTCTTTGACTTCGCTGACACCTTGTTTCATGGCGGTCGCTACGGCAGCAGGGTCATCAATAATGATGCTGTAGAATTTCTGAGCTTCTGCACCTAAGGTATCCAGTACAAAAGCGTCGATAGCCTCAAAATAGCCACGGCTGGATTGTGGACCAGTTAAAATCAGCGGCAGTTTTTGTTTCGCATTATCTGGGTGCATTAAAATACCCAGAATATACAGCATTTCTTCCGCTGTTCCGGCACCGCCAGGGAAAATCACAATCCCGTGTGCACAGCGAACAAAGGCCTCTAAGCGTTTCTCGATGTCCGGCAGAATCACTAATTCATTGACGATTGGATTTGGCGGTTCTGCAGCAATAATACCCGGTTCGGTGAAACCTAAATAACGGCCATCAGCAATACGTTGTTTGGCGTGTCCAATGGTGGCACCTTTCATTGGGCCTTTCATAGCTCCAGGACCACAACCCGTGCAAATGTTGAGATGACGTAGCCCTAAGTGATAGCCCACTTCTTTGGTATATTTGTATTCAATTTCATTAATTGAATGACCACCCCAACAGACCACGATATTTGGGTCGAGATTGGGTTGAATGACCTGCGCATTGCGCAAGATATCGAATACGACATGCGTCAACGTATGGGTATCAGCAGAGTCTAACGTTTGTGCGTTATACCGCTCACCGGTGAAGAGAATGTCACGCAGTACGGCCTCGACGAGCTCTTGCATACCGACAATCAGCTTGCCATCGACAAAGGCTTCAGCCGGTGGATTGATCAGCTCTAATTGAACACCGCGCTCACATTTGAGGACATTGACGTCAAAGTCTTTGTATTTATCAAAAATTTCTTCACTGCTATCGGTGTTACTACCCGCATTCAAAACAGCTAAACAGCAATTGCGAAACAGACGATACAGCTGTTCATCACTGGATTGTTGCAGGCGCGAAATTTCAAGTTGCGACAGCAAACTCATACTGCCGCGGGGAGAGATAGTTATTTTCATTCTTTGTTCATATCCTTGTATTACTGCCGCACCAGTCTTTGTTGACGTGGTGCCGTTTCAAAATCTGAGCGGAACGGATTGATATCCAAACCGCCGCGTCGCGTGTAGCGGGCGTAGACGGTCAGCTGTTCAATTTGCAACTGTTGTTTCATGTCTACGAAAATTCGCTCCACGCATTGTTCATGGAATTCATTATGGTTTCGAAATGAGACTATGTACTGCAATAGCGCTGCATGGTCGACTTGACGGCCTCGATAGCGAATCAGGACCGATCCCCAATCGGGTTGATTAGTGATAAGACAATTCGACTTCAGGAGATGACTGTGCAACGTTTCCTCAACAATTGTGCCCGAATTTACCGAGCGCAGCAATTGCGGTTCGTAGTGATACTGCGTAATGGTGACATCGACTTGATCAATACAAAGTCCCGGCAAGTCGACAAACCCATCCGCACTGGCTGTTTTGAGACCAATCAATTGAACTTGAACGGTTGCGCCCGCGCAGTGCGACAGGTCCTGCTTGAGTTGATCTTGCACTTGCTGCCAAGACTCCCAGCGACTTTCATTAAAACTATTGAGATAAAGCTTAAAGCTTTTCGATTCTATGAGATTCGGACTCACAATAGGAACCTGACATTCAACAATAGCCACTTGTGGCACACCGCGTTGATTCAACCATGACATTTCATAGGCATTCCAATAATCCACACCCGTAAACGGCAATTGCTCAGCATTAAGGCCCAACGGCTCACGGTTGAGCTGTCGAGGTACCGCTTGCAGCAGCGTCGCATCGTATTGGTCTGGATACTGAGTCGGCTGTCCTAAAGACAAATGGCCGAGTGGGTTTGTCATGATATTCCTTAAATCGCACGAACGGTTGTTTGTTGGTTATTCAAATCAGGTTTGGAGCGTTTTATGCTAGGCTAAACGCAGCCGAATATTGTAACGGTGTCCGGAATGAGATGCTAGCTGATTTGGACATCGTCCACAGTACAGTAACCATAAGTAGTAACGAGGGAATTTACGATGTCGATCACGACTGCTCTTGATGCGTTAATAGACCGCTATGTCCGTTTCTACGCTGAACACAATAAACCGTTATTGGTGGAGCGCCAGGACGACTGGGATGCGCCTATTTACCGAGAGCCGTGGGACAATGATCCTGATTATGTGATTTGGCAGCCGGTTCAGCAGACCCATCCGCTGAATTTTAAAGATTTAGCCGCCGCATTAGAAATGCCATTTCAGTCAGATTTTGCGGACTACTATTCACGCTGGTTTGCCGGTGACCTAGCGGTGGATTGGAATCATCATCCACTGCAATTGTTACACATTCATTGTAGAGAAGATGGCGAACGATTATTAGCTAACTGTGCAGGCCATATTTTGATGAAGCGGCGATTGAAGCAGCCACCTACACTATTTATTGGACTCGCTGAAGAAGCTGACGACTTGCTGCTGACCGTTGACAATGAAACGGGGGTGGTTGGTTTGGAATGGGTCGGGCAGGGGCAACATGAAGTCTTAGCAGACTCACTCGAAGCGTTCATTCAGGAGGTAACACCGCGGTTGCAAAGCAGCGATGAAGAGGCATGAAAAGCCATCGCATTTTGGACACAAATCAGGCATTCTGAGACGACATAAAAACATCGGGACACACAATGACAACAATATCTCCCGCTGCGTTAGACACAGCACAACTTTCGTATTTAGTGGCAGAAGATTTGAAAATCGCTGCTTCACTGTTGTATCAAGCTTACTATGACGATCCTTTGTTCATGGAATTGTTCCAAGCGGACAAAGCTGATTATGAGAAGCGCCTGCGAGCCGCAATTCGTGAAGAACTCGCTGCATTTTGGGAAGCTGCGCAACCCATGGTTGGCGTGTTCGATGGTGAAAGTCTGGTGGGCGTGGCGTGTTTAACTCGGCCTGGGAAAAGTTTTGGTCCGGGGCGTTATTGGCATTGGCGCCTCAAAATGTTGTTGACGGCTGGTTATGTCTCAACCCGTCAATTACTTGAAAAAGAGGCGTTGATTCAAGCGGCAATGCCCGAGGAAGATTATCATATGCTGGCGTTTATCGCGGTTCATCCGCGCTATCAACAGCAAGGTTGGGGTGATGTTTTAGTGCGTGCAGCACGGCAACTACTCGAAGAGGATCAAACCTCGGCTGGTATTGCGGTCTATATTACTCAGCCACACTATTTGCCATTGTTTGAGCAGCATGGTTATCGAAGAGTCACCTCGGTACAAGTAGGCTCTATACTAGGTGAATTGTTGTTTGCTGAGCGAGAATCAGCGACAACAGCAGCGAACGAGGAGAATACGCATGGCATTTAAGAACTTCGCAGAATTCTATCCCTATTACTTGGCTGAGCATTCGAACCCGCGCTGTCGGGCGTTACATTACATTGGTAGCACCTTGGTGTTACTGATTATTGCTAATGCGTTGTGGACGCAGAATTGGTGGTCATTGTTGTGGGTTCCGGTGGCCGGATACGGCTTTGCTTGGCTGGGTCACTTTGGCTTTGAACATAATAAGCCCGCGACATTTAAATATCCGGCCTACTCATTGGCTGCCGACTGGGTCATGTATAAAGATTTTTGGGTGCGCACATTCCGCCGGGTGCTGGGTTCGACCACGAGTTCTACTCAGTAGGGAGTCGATAGGGCGGTGTGGATACGCGTTGAAGACTCAGGTTTAACAGCGTGATCTCACCCTCATAACGGCTCTCACCATCACTCGAAAAGCCAAAATTATAGCGACTTTGCCAACCAAACCGCCGACCCCAGCGATGTGGTCGGCTTGCTTGCCAAGCTAAATCTAGAAATTGTAAACCCTCTTGCTTACAGTAGCGCCGGGCATGTTGCTGCGCTGCCTCCGCTTGACGCCGTCCCTGCCAAAACAAGTAGCCGCCAAAACATAAACCCAGTAATAAAATGACATCAGCGAGCATGAGCGACTCCGGCAATGAACGCCTGCCAAGCTGATTGTACGACGGTGGGCAGGTCATTGCGTTGTAACAACATCAGTAGATAGGGGCGGACGCTAGGTAAGCGCAATAAATCAGCCATTAAGGCAGCAAACAGCGGCTGTTGTTGTAGTTGCGCGAGAGCGTGAACATAGCGATATAAGCGCGACTGATCCGGCTGCTGAGACGAAGTTTGGTCAACCAGCGTTGACCAAAAACGTAATCCAATTAAAACCAGTTGGTCAGCATTAGGGTGCTGCAGAATATGATCAATCAGGGTTGCCGTAAGGGGCTGCTGTGATTGACTAGCAAGCGCGCGCAAGCGATGAATATATTCAACGCTGTATAATTCTGGTGCTGCTCGAGCGATCAAATCCTGAGTAAAAGCTTCAGCTAGTGCACTCGGTAACTCTTGATGCTCAAGTGCCTCGGCGAGTGCCTTTTGCAGTGCCGGAGGATAGTGACTGAAATGGTCTGCTATCGCCGTACTGGTCAGTGAATCTTGACTCAAGCGCGCAGCTACATCATGTAAACCTTGCAGACCTATGTTGTGCCACAGTTCTGGCTCGGCAGAACGTAATTGTTCTTGCGCGAGTTCAAAGTGAATAGACGGGTCCTGTTGATGACGCGCTGACAGCTGTGCATGAAGCGCGGCACGCTGCGTTTCAGATGGCGTGAACAAATAAGGAGATTGCTGCAGTTCTTGCTCTTGTTGTGGGTCTAATGCCCCTGTAATTTGTTGTCCCAACAATGTCAGCACACTGGCAACGAACGCTTGTTGAGCGGCTAAGCTGATCAAGCCTCGCTCATCGAGTGGAAATTTCAGAAACCAGAGGAAATGTTCTGCGGAGGCTTGCTGTGGATCCCAAAATTCGACTGCGAGCCAAGCGTGGTTTTGAAACGGATAGGGGTGTGCTTGTTGTTGCGCGCAGATCGATTGAAAGTCTGCCTCAGCAATGGCCTCAAGTCGGCGACCGCAATCGTAGACATGGTAGGCACTACCGCTCTGTTCCAGTAGGTCTGGGAGGAGTGAAAGATGGTCTGTTTGGCTCATTAGACTTGCAACATGGATGATTTTCTTGAAAGATGTGCGGCATTATAACGATTAACGGGTCGTGGAGGTAGTCATGGACCAGCGTCAACGTGCAGCTCGATTATTAGAGCGAATTGAAGCCGAGTTAAATAGCCTCGGGCTCTGGCAAAGTCATTTTCCACCACCACAAGCATTGGCGAGTGATCAGCCTTTTGCGATGGACACGCTCGATTTCCATCAGTGGATTCAATTTGTCATGGTACCACGCATGTGGGATCTGGTAGATGGTGAACACCCATTACCAGCAAATATTGCAGTGAGTCCGATGGCAACCCATGTTTATCGTGATCGACTTGAACATCACGAAGGACTGATCGACAGTTTACGTGAGTTCGATATTCTCCTCAGTGGCGCTGATCCCTTGGCCGAAGATTGTTAATCACAGTGTGAATGAATTGAGTATGAAGCCAGAACTCGAGGTTCTCTTTCATGACGAGCACCTGATCGCGATTGATAAACCCAGTGGCTTACTCGTTCATCGTAGTTGGTTAGCGCGAGAAGCAACGGAATTTGCGTTGCAGCGCGTTCGTGATCAAATTGGTCAGCGCGTGTATCCAGTCCATCGTTTGGATCGACCCACCTCTGGTATCTTACTGTTTGCAAAAGACTCCGAGACCGCACGATTACTCACCGAGCAATTTACGGAACGACTCGTGCAGAAGCGTTATCACGCGGTAGTGCGAGGGTACTTGGGCGATGGCGAACTGGATTATCCATTGCGAGAAGAACTCGATAAAATTGCCGATGCGCAAGCCGACCCAGATAAAAGCCCGCAAGCAGCGGTGACGCGATATCGTTGTGTACAACAAATCGAGTTACCGTTTGCAGTGAGTAAGAAGCACGCAACATCTCGGTATTCATTGATGGAAATCGAACCGCTTACCGGTCGTAAGCACCAAATTCGTCGGCATATGTCGCACCTGCGTCATCCAATTATTGGCGATACGAATCATGGTGATGGTCGGCACAATCGCTTCTTTCGCGAACATTTTTCAATTCAACGACTGTTATTAGCCGCAACGCAATTAAGCTTTCAGCACCCGCACAGCCAGGAATCGATTGTGATTACGCAACCGATTCCTACTGATTTTCTAAGGATATTTGACGCGACGAACTAATGTAACTCGCTAGTCAACGCTGCGAAGCAGGGCATTGATACCGACCTTTTCGCGAGTTTTTGCATCGACTTTTTTGACGATGATGGCGGCATACAGGCTGTATTTACCATCAGCCGAGGGCAGGTTTCCGGGTACCACCACAGCACCAGCAGGCACTCGTCCGTAGCTAATGGTACCGGTTTCACGATCGTAGATGCGCGTACTTTGCCCAATATAGACGCCCATGGAAATAACGGCACCGGTTTCGACAATCACGCCTTCAACAATTTCTGAGCGTGCGCCAATAAAGCAATTGTCTTCAATAATGGTTGGATTGGCTTGCAACGGCTCTAAGACGCCACCGATACCAACGCCACCTGACAAATGCACGTTTTTACCGATTTGGGCACAAGAGCCAACGGTCGCCCAGGTATCGACCATCGTTCCTTCATCAACAAACGCGCCGATATTGACGTACGAAGGCATCAACACAACGTTGCGGCCAATAAAAGCACCTTTGCGCACCATAGCTGGAGGGACAACACGCATCCCTTCGGCACGGAATTGCGCATCGTCGTAGCCCGCAAATTTGCTATCCACTTTATCGAAAAAGCGCGTTTCACCGCCATTCATCAAGTGGTTATCTTGGGTACGAAACGATAGCAACACAGCTTTCTTTAACCATTGATGAACATGCCATTCACCGTCAATTTTTTCAGCAACGCGACGCTCGCCGGAGTCAATGCTTTGAATGACCTCTTCAATGTCACTGCGAAGCTGGTTGCTGACCGTTTTCGGATTAATATCGGCACGGTTTTCAAAAGCGGTTTCAATACGTTGTTGTAAGTCAGTCATGACGTTTCCTTCTACTTCTTCAGGCGTCTTCAAGGGCAGCAATGATTTGCTGCCGTAATTCGTTCTGCTGCTCAGCATCAAGTGCTTCGTGACGGCGGGTGGTGACAATAAATAAATCTTCGGCTTGTTCGCCGACCGTCGAAATTTTAGCGGTAAGAATGTTGAGATCCAATCGCTGCAACACGCGGGCAACGCGAGCGACCAATCCGGGGCGATCGAGCGCGACCAGTTCAAAGGCAGTGCGATGCTTGTTTTTAGTTGGCACAAACTCGATTTTGGTGGTGACGGTAAAACTGCGTAAGCGACGTGGCAGACGTCGTTGTACACTAGGTACCGGCTGTCGACTGCGCAGTACGTCGTGGAGCTGCTGTTTCAGCGATTCGATATGGCGCGCATCGGTCAATGGCTGTCCATTTTGCTGCAACACCACAAAAGTATCCATGACATAGCCGTCTCGTGTCGCCAAAATTTGCGCGTCGTGGATAGATAGATTTTGTCCCTCCAATACCGCCGCGATAGCAGCAAAGAGGTAATCTTGTTCGTGGTGATAAACAAACAGCTCGGTAGTGCCTTGATTGCTCTCATCACCGACCAGAATCAATGGCAGTTGTTCATCGCTTTCCACTCTCGCAATGTATTGTGTATGCCACGCAATTTGCTCCGGCCGATGCCGTAAAAAGTAGTCTGCGGTAAACCGTCCCCAGAGCAATTCGATGGTGGTTGCGTCGTAGCCCGCACTCAGCAGTAAAGCCATGGCGTGCGCTTGATGCTCGTGGATGCGCTGTCGCATTTCGCGCGCTGCCGAAGGGGTATCGGTTTGTGCCGCTCGAGCAAAGTAAGCAGCGGTTGCATGGTACAAATTCTCTAGCAACGTTGCTTTCCAGTTATTCCATAAGGTGCTGTTGGTGGCTCTAATATCGGCGACGGTCAGGCAATAGAGGTAATTCAGTCGCTCCTGCGTTTGCACCGTTTCGGCAAATTCACGAACCACCTCAGGGTCATGGATGTCGCGTTTTTGTGCAGTAACTGACATAAATAAATGCTGGCGGACGAGCCAGGCGACCAATTCTGTCGCGTGCTCGGGTAAGCCATGCAACTCAGCAAAGTGACGCACATCTTGCTCACCCAACTCGCTATGGTCGCCGCCGCGGCCTTTGGCAATATCATGGAAGATGCCTGCAATGTAAAGCCATTCGGGATGGTCCATTGCAGTAACCAATTGCGAGCAAAGCGGAAAATCTTCGGCCTTGTCGGGTAACGTGTACCGATACAGATTGCGCACGAGACGGAAGGTATGCTCATCCACCGTGTAAGCATGAAATAGGTCAAATTGCATTTGTCCGACAATTTGTGCCCATTGCGGAAGGTAGTGCGCCAAAATACGATGCTCGTGCAGTAACTGAAACGCCAGACCACAGCCTTTCGGTAATGTCAGCAATTCGAGAAAGAGCTGGCGACATTGAGGTTGACTGCACAACGGTTGCTGCAACCGCTGCCGAGCGGAGCGCAGCAATCGAATAGTGTGAGCTTGAATGGTTTCAATCGCATCATCACGAGCAATATGTAAAAACAGTTGCAAGAACGCTTCGTCACGGTCAAATACACGATCATGTCGTGCCGCGATGCAGTTGTTATACGAGAAAAAGTTCGCATCTAAATTGCGTGTTGCCGTACTTTGATCGGCGCCTAAAATGGCCTGATCAAAAAATTGCAGGAGCATGGCGTTCAATTCGCGGACTGCTGCAACCGCATTAAAGTAATCTTTCATCAGGGCTTCGACAGCCGTTTTACCGGTATTGCCATAGCCCATACGTTGTGCAACACCCACTTGAAAATCGAACAAGAGTCGATCTTCTTTCTTTCCTGCTTCCAAATGAAGAGCGAACCGAATCCGCCATAGAAAGCGCTGCTGCTCCCGCAGTTCGAGCAACTCCGCTGCGGTGATAAAACCAAACTGCACCAAGCTCTCTTCGCTTTGTGTTTGAAAGTGTCGTTTGGCAATCCAGCCTATGGTTTGGATATCCCGCAGGCCACCGGGGCTGCTTTTGATATTCGGCTCTAAATTATACGAGGTCCCATGAAACTGCTGGTGGCGTTGTTGTTGTTCGTCTTGTTTGGCCTGATAGAAAGCCCGGCTGCTCCACGGAAACTGATGGAAGGTATCTTGTTGCAGTGCTATCGCTAATTCGGCATCACCACTAATGTAGCGTTGCTCTAATAGACTGGTTGCGACCGTAACTTCCGCTTCCGCTTGCTCGCGACAGTCGGCAAGGGTGCGTACGCTGTGTCCAACATCCAACCGTACATCCCATAAAAACTGAATAAAGGTGGCTATTTTTTCTTTGATGGCATTCGGCAAGGGGTGCTGATGAACAAAGAGTAAGTCGATGTCTGAGCCCGGGTGTAAAGTCCCTCTGCCGAAACCACCGACTGCTATTAATGCGAGGCCTTGATCGGGAAATTGGCACTGCTGCCAAAGCGTATGCAATAAACTATCAATGAACTCGCTTCGCGCCACCAGCAAGGATTCGATATCGGCAGTAATAAAAGCTTCTGCCGCCCATAGTTGTTGCGCTTCGAGCTGTTGCCGACTTTCCGCAATTGTTAGCGGTCGCTGCCACGAAGGCACGAAAGTCGAGTCCATCATTTACGCATCCGAATGCCGTATGACTCGCGGCAAATCTTCTTCGTCACGCAATGTCAGTACTTCCACGCCGTCTTCAGTAATGAGCAAAGTGTGTTCCCATTGCGCGCTCAGGCTGCGGTCTTTGGTGAGTACCGTCCACCCGTCCCGCATGAGTTTCGTGTGTCGTTTACCCGCATTCACCATGGGTTCGATGGTAAAACACATACCAGCTTCTAAGATATCCCCGGTACCTGCCGTACCGTAATGCAGAATTTGTGGATCTTCGTGGAACACTGCGCCAATGCCATGGCCACAATATTCGCGAACAATCGAATAACCGTGGCTTTCAGCATGCTGTTGAATCACTGCTGCAAAATCACCGGTTCGCACACCCGGCTTCAGCATCTTTATAGCCTGATACAGACTTTCTTGGGTCACGCGAATCAACCGCTCGGCAAGAATGCTGGGCTGACCGACCACAAACATTTTAGAGGTATCGCCATGATAGCCATCTAACTTGACCGTCACGTCAACATTCATGATATCGCCGTTTTTCAGAGGCTTTTCATTGGGGATACCATGGCAAACCACATGGTTTAACGAGGTACAAATTGACTTGGGGAAGCCATGATAGTTGAGCGGCGCAGGGTAGGCGCCCGCTGCAATGATGAAGTCGTGACAGATTTGGTCGAGTTCAGCGGTGGTCACGCCTGCTTGAATATGCGGTTCAATCATTTCGAGAACGCTGGCGGCGAGTTTACCTGCAGCGCGCATTTTCTCAATTTCGTCAGCTGTTTTAATAGTAATCGGCATGATTTTCGCTAAAACCCTTCATGATGTCTGCGTCAATTGAACAGAGTGCTACCCGAGATTGAATAGACTCCGGTAACATTAGAAAACGATAATTAAAAAGAGCGAACATTTTAGCAGCTTGCAGGCGTTGCGAAAAGCGCAAAAACAAGCACTTCTGCTTGCAGTTCGATTGGTTTTCATGGTATAAAGCGCCCGCAATTTCGATTGCAACATTTTGAACTTTAAAACACACACATACATCGACACATGGTTCGGGGTGCTTGGTTCAGCGTTGTAGGCTTAAAAAGTCTCACGTGAAATTGGGTCGAAGCATGGGATGTATGGAGGCATAACCCCTACATTAGGAAAAAAGATTATGGCAAACGTTTCTATGCGTGACATGCTGAAGGCCGGTGTGCACTTCGGTCACCAAACCCGTTTCTGGAACCCAAAAATGAAGCCTTTCATTTTCGGTGCACGAAACAAGATCCACATCATTAACCTCGAAAAAACTGTCCCTATGTTCAACGATTCGTTGAATTTCTTGCAACACGTTGCATCGAATAAAGGCAAAGTTTTATTCGTAGGTACCAAACGCGCTGCTTCTGAATCAGTTCAAGAAGCTGCTGTGAATTGTAAGCAGTTCTACGTCAATCACCGCTGGTTAGGTGGTATGTTGACGAACTGGAAAACAGTTCGCCAGTCAATCAAGCGTTTGAAAGAATTAGAAACTCAGAGCCAAGACGGCACCTTCGAAAAGCTGACCAAGAAAGAAGCTTTGGTCAACACTCGCGAAATGGCGAAGCTTGAGAAGAGCCTTGGTGGTATCAAGGATATGGCTGGTTTACCAGACGTATTGTTTGTTATCGACGCTGACCACGAACACATTGCGATTAAAGAAGCCAACAACCTTGGCATCCCAGTAATCGCTGTTGTCGATACCAACTCCAACCCAGACGGCGTTGACTATGTTATCCCTGGTAACGACGATGCAATTCGTGCAGTTCAGTTGTATTTGAATGCAGCTGCAAGCGCTATCAACGAAGCTCGTGGTCCAGCAATGGACAGCAAAGACGATTTCGTTGCAGCGGAAGAAACTGAGTAAGTCATCGAATTATAGAGGACAGACACATGGCAATTACAGCAGCTCTGGTTAAAGAACTGCGCGAGCGCACTGGCGCTGGCATGATGGATTGTAAAAAAGCACTGGAAGAAACTGCAGGCGATATCGACGCGGCAATCGAATTGATGCGTAAAAGCGGTCAAGCGAAAGCAGCGAAGAAAGCAGGTCGCGTAGCAGCTGAAGGTGTTATTTTAACCAAAACCGAAGGCAACACCGGTACTTTGGTTGAATTGAACTGTGAAACGGATTTCGTTGCACGTGACGAAAACTTCTTAGCTTTTGGTGAGAAAGTCATCAATGCTGCGTTTGCAAACAAAGAAGTGGACGTTGAAAAGTTAAAAGCAACTGACTTAGGCGGTGCTACCGTCGAAGAAACGCGCGAAACTTTAGTCGCGAAAATCGGTGAGAACATGAACGTGCGTCGTGTGATGACTGTCTCCGGTGGCGACATCGTAGAAAGTTATGTCCATGGCGGTCGTATTGGTGTTTTGGTTGTATTGACCAATGGCGACAGTGAGTTAGCAAAAGACGTTGCTATGCACGTTGCTGCCAGCGCACCACAGTTCGTGAAGCCTGAAGACGTTTCTGCGGAAGTGGTTGATAATGAGCGTCGGATTCAGTTGGATATCGCAATGCAAAGCGGTAAGCCACAAGAAATCGCTGAGAAAATGGTTGAAGGTCGGATGCGTAAGTTCACAGGCGAGATCAGTTTGACTGGTCAAGCGTTTGTGAAAGATCCGAGCATCACTGTTGGTGATTTGCTGAAGTCGAAAGGCGCCGATGTCATCACTTTCGTTCGTTTCGAAGTCGGTGAAGGTATTGAGAAAAAAGCTGAAGATTTTGCTGCTGAAGTTCAAGCGCAAATGGCTGCAGCGAAAAAGGCTTAATGCCCATGTCGAAAACGTCGACATACAGTTAAAAGAAACCGCATCTTGCTCCGCAGGATGCGGTTTTTTTTCAGGTAAAATATGAGTAGCTAAGGACAACGGAGAAACACAATGAACGCCAGTAGCAAACCAGTTTATCGTCGCATCCTGTTAAAACTCAGTGGTGAAGCGCTGATGGGTGACGAGCCGTTTGGAATTGACGCCAAGGTGTTAGACCGCATGGCAGAAGAAATAAAGGAACTCGTTGAACTGGGTGTGCAAGTCGGTTTGGTGATTGGCGGTGGGAATCTGTTTCGCGGTGAAGGTCTTGCAAAAGCAGGCATGAATCGGGTTGTTGGCGACCATATGGGTATGTTGGCAACAGTGATGAATGGCTTGGCTATGCGGGACGCGTTACACCGTGCTTTTGTCAATGCTCGACTGATGTCGGCGATTGAATTGAATGGTGTTTGTGACAGTTATAATTGGGCTGATGCCATCAGTCTGTTAAAGTCTGGGCGAGTAGTGATCTTCTGTGCCGGTACGGGTAACCCGTTCTTTACGACAGATTCAGCGGCCTGTTTACGCGGTATCGAAATTGAAGCGGAGTTAGTGTTAAAAGGTACGAAGGTCGATGGCGTGTATTCGGCGGATCCAAATCGTGACCCAGATGCACAACTCTATCATCAAATCAGTTATAATGAAGTCCTCGAAAAGCAGTTAAAGGTGATGGATCTGGCTGCATTTACATTGGCACGCGATCACAATTTGCCGATCCGCGTGTTCAATATGAATAAAACGGGTGTATTGCGCGCCATTATCATGGGTGAGAATGAAGGCACCTTGATAACCAATAGCGCTGAGTAAACCCAGAGCAACCAATCGAGCTCAACCGAAAAGGGAACTATTGTGATTAACGAAATTAAACAAGATGCAAAATCACGGATGGAAAAAAGCGTTGAGTCACTGCGTGCGCAGATGGCAAAAGTACGCACCGGACGTGCGCATCCGAGCTTGCTCGATAGCGTGATGGTCAATTACTACGGCACCGACACACCATTGCGTCAACTTGCCAATATTACCGTGGAAGATTCGCGGACTTTGGCACTGACGGTGTTTGACAAGTCGGCCAACCAAGCGGTTGAGAAAGCCATTATGACCTCTGATCTAGGATTGAATCCAGCTGCGGCTGGCAACGTGATTCGTGTGCCACTGCCCGCGTTGACCGAAGAACGTCGTCGTGACCTCGTGAAAGTGGTTCGCGCTGAGGCCGAACAAGGCCGTGTTGCGGTACGAAATATTCGTCGTGACGCAAATGCTGATTTAAAAGAACTTCAAAAAGAAAAAGAAATCTCAGAAGATGAAGAACGGCGCGCGACGGATGAAATTCAGAAATTAACCGATACCTATATTGGTAAAATTGATGAATTGTTGAGCGAAAAAGAAAAAGATCTGATGGAAGTCTAAGCCGAAAGGCGAACACTCCATTGGTACTGGACGCCGTGTCAGGTATACTCGCACGGCGTTTTTCATATACGGCAGAAGCAATGAGTACAAAGGAAGTGACACAAATTCGCATGCCACGGCATGTCGCAATTATCATGGATGGTAATGGCCGTTGGGCGGAGCAGCGCGATAAACGCCGTACTGCTGGACATAAAGCTGGAGCTGAGGCTGTCCGCAAGGCAGTCACGTTTGCACGGCAGAAAGGCATTGAAAGCCTCACGTTGTTCGCTTTTAGCAGCGAGAATTGGCGACGTCCCGAGCAAGAAGTATCCGTGCTTATGGAGCTATTTTTTAGTGTGTTACAACGTGAAGTGAAGAAGCTGCATAAACATGATGTGAAATTCTGCATTATTGGAGACATTTCAGCGTTTTCACCACGGTTGCAAGAACGCATCAAAATAGCAGAAGAACTAACAGCCAATAATCGCTCATTGACTTTGAATATTGCAGCTAACTATGGTGGCCGTTGGGATTTGACACAAGCCGCGCAGCGTTTGGCCAAACGTTGTGAAAGTGGCGACCTGCGAGCTGCGGACATTACCGAGAATATGCTGGCTGAGCAACTGTGTTTAGCCGGACAACCGACACCGGATCTGCTGATTCGAACCGGCGGTGAGCAACGCATTAGCAATTTTTTATTGTGGCAATTAGCCTATGCAGAACTTTATTTTAGTAAAGTATTATGGCCAGATTTTGACGAACAAGAATTTGCAGTCGCGATAGCCGATTTTAGCTGTCGTGAAAGACGCTTTGGCATGACCAGCGCACAACTGCAACAGGCCATATTGGCTACCGATGTCACAACCGGGGACTAATTTGTTAAAACAACGACTATTAACAGCAATTGTACTTATTCCGCTGGCTTTATATGCGGTATTCGGTCTTGAACTTGAGTGGTTTGCGGCGGCAGTATTGGTCTTGATGACGGCGGGTGCTTGGGAATGGTCGCCATTGATGGGACTCCGTCGGACACTCAGTAAAATTGCTTACACCGCCTCGGTTGCCGTATTACTCGGTGTATTGATGTATTTGGTTCCCTTGCATCACATCTGGGTCGCCGGTGAGTTGGCGCCAGTCATGTTGTGGGTCATTGTTGCCGGCTGCGTGTGGTGGTTGATTGCCTTGGGGTTGGTTATTCAGTATCCCAATAGTCGCCGCTGGTGGTCAAAAACCCGCTCAATTGTGGGACTTTTTGGTTACTTGACCTTGATTCCCGCCTGGGCAGGGTTAGTCGCAGTACGCTCGCTAAATTATGCCGAAAATCCATTGTTTGGCGGTTTTGCGGTTCTCTTCATTTTGTTGTTGGTCTGGGCTGCAGATGTCGGCGCTTTTTTTGCGGGTGTTCGTTACGGCCGAAACAAATTGATGCCCTCGGTAAGCCCCGGCAAAACAATGGAAGGCCTATGCGGTGGAATCACCCTTGCGTTTGTGGTGATGATGGTTGTCGCACATTGGGTCAAGATACCTGCAGAGCAGTTCAGCGGTTATTACTTAACCGGTTTGTTGACCGTGATTGCATCCGTGTTTGGCGACTTAAATGAAAGTATGTTTAAACGCTGTGCTGGCGTGAAAGACTCCGGTTCTTTGTTACCCGGTCATGGTGGCATTCTCGACAGAATTGATAGCCTCACGGCTGCGCTCCCCGTATTTACTCTGAGTTACCTGTGGTTATTGGCTTGAGTACCGATATGTTCGAACCCCAAACGTTAACGATTCTTGGTGCTACTGGCTCCATAGGTCTAAATACGTTAGCTGTGGCAGCACAGCACCCAGAACGCTTTCAGTTGTATGCAGTAACCGCACACTCGAATGTTACGGCCATGGAACAGATTTGTCGTCAGCACAATCCACGCATAGCCGTGATGGCCGATGCACAAGCCGCGGCGGATTTAAAAATTCGAATTGCAGACACCTCCGTAACAGTTCTGAGTGGTCAACAGGCATTGGCGGACGTGGCTGCTGCGGCCGATATGACGATGGCGGCAATTGTTGGTGCGGCTGGATTAATGCCGACTATGGCAGCCGTTACGGCTGGAAAGCGGGTATTACTTGCGAATAAAGAAGCATTAGTGATGTCCGGTCAACTATTTATGAATGCAGTTGTCGAGCATGGTGCCATTCTGCTGCCGATCGATAGCGAACATAATGCGATATTCCAGTGCCTCCCGGTTGCCGCGCAACTGGCGCTGGGTGAGCAGTCGTTGGCCTCAGCCGGTATTAGTAAAATTATTCTGACAGGCTCAGGTGGCCCTTTTCGAGAGCTACCAGTAGCTGAGTTGGCGCAGCAATCGCCACAGGCAGCGTGTGCGCATCCGAATTGGAGTATGGGCCAGAAAATCTCAGTCGATTCTGCCACGATGTTGAATAAAGGCTTAGAGTATATCGAAGCGCGTTGGTTGTTTAATTGTCAGCCGGACGAATTGGACGTATTGCTGCACCCACAAAGTATTATTCATTCGATGGTGCGCTATACGGATGGTTCAGTTCTTGCGCAAATGGGCGAACCCGATATGCGTACGCCTATCGCTTTTGGTTTGAGTTATCCAGATAGGATAGTCAGCGGCGTGAATGCCTTAGATTTTGAACAGGTTGGGGCGTTGACGTTCTGCAAACCCGATCCGGCGCGTTACCCATGTTTACAGCTCGCTCAAGATGCTTGTTGGCAAGGACAGTGGGCTACCACCAGTTTAAATGCGGCGAATGAGATTGCAGTAGCTGCGTTTTTGAATCATCGCATTCAATTCACAGCTATTGCTGATGTTTGTGCTGACGTGGTTGGACGAATTGAGGCGCAGGAATTGAACTCGTTTGATGCGATCTTGTCTGTAGACCATCAAGCGCGACACTATGCCGAGGAAATCGTGGAGAAGTACGCCGTATGTTAAGTTTGCTGTGGACACTTGCTGCGTTTGTGGTGACCCTAGGTATTTTGGTCACGATTCATGAGTTCGGGCATTATTGGGTTGCCAGACGCTGCGGCGTGAAGGTTCTAACTTTCTCTGTCGGGTTTGGTAAAGCGTTGTGGTCGCGACAAGCGCAAGATGGCACGGTCTATCAGGTTGGGATAATTCCCTTGGGTGGCTATGTGCGGATGTTGGACGCGCGAGTCGATGAAGTCAGTGCATCGGAGTACCCCGTAAGCTTTAACGCGCAATCGGTTTCTAAACGTGCTGCTATTGTAGCCGCTGGGCCTATTGCTAACTTTCTCCTCGCGTTACTAGTTCTATGGCTCATGTATGTCATTGGCGTGCCATCGGTGAAACCTATCGTCGGATCGGTGACTCCGCAGTCTATAGCGGCTCAGTCAGACATTGAAACACCCGCGGAAATCATCTCTATCAATGATCGGATTACCCGAGATTGGCAAGCGGTCAATTTGGCTCTCGCTGCCGAGTTAGGTAATGACACCGTTACCATTCGGCTACGAGACGATAATAATCGCGTGCAAGACGTTCAGTTAGCCATTACCAATTGGCGGTTGAGTGAAGAACAGCAACCTACATTCATGCAGTTAGGGTTAGAGCCATTCCGGCCACAACCGACGTTGACTATTGCTTATGTTGCTGATGATTCACCAGCACAGCGGGCCGGATTCCAGCCAGGCGATAAAATTTTAGCGATAGATGGAACTCCACAGGCGGAATGGTCTCAAACGCTTGAAGCTATTGTTTCCGCACCAGCCGCGACGAAGTTGTTTACGGTGGAGCGGAATGGTCGGCAGGAAGAATTGTTAGTCGAATTGGGACAACGTTCCATTGATGGACAAAATCGTGGGTATTTGGGCGTTGAGGCGGAAGGAACTCGCTATCCCGATGAATACCGATTTGTGCATGAATATGGTGTGATTGATGCCATCGGCGCCGGGGCGAAACAAACCTGGGAACTCATGGAGTTGAGTGTCGCTATGCTCGGTAAGCTACTGACCGGAACCGTGTCAGTAAGTAATCTCAGTGGTCCTGTTGCGATTGCTGAAGGGGCTGGAGTTTCAGCCAGTTATGGATTGGTTTACTTTTTAGGGTTTCTCGCGTTAATCAGTGTTAATCTCGGTATCATAAATCTGTTACCATTACCCGTTCTAGATGGTGGTCATTTAGTTTTTCTCGCTGTTGAGGGTATTCGAGGCAAAGCAGTTTCTGAACGTGTTCAGGATATTGCGTTTCGCATCGGTGGAGCACTGATATTTGCGTTAATGGCTATCGCAATCAGCAACGATATATTGCGGTTGACCGCTTGAAACATTACGTCCAACAAACAAAATTAAGTAGCACAGAATGACGTTGAAAGAGCTGTTCTTAGCCGCCCTTGTTGCAGGGGCTGCATTGCCAGCGCATAGCGCTGAAGAATTCGTAGTAGAAGACATTCGTGTACGTGGCCTCCAGCGAGTAGCTTTAGGTGCGGCATTAACATACATTCCGGTTCGCGTCGGCGATACGGTGTCTGAGGCCGTGGTTCGAGATAGTATTCGCTCGCTCTATTCCTCGACGCATTTCAATAATATTGTCGTACGCCGTGAAGGCGGTACGCTCATCTTTGAAGTGAACGAGCGTCCGACCATTAGTGCTATCGAGTTTGATGGCAACAAAGATATCAAAGACGAACAGTTGGTTGAGAGTTTGACCGACCAAGGTATTGTTGAGGGTGAGCCACTTGATTTGACCACCGTGTCGAGTATCGAAACTGGACTTGAAGATTTTTATCACAGTATCGGTAAATACAACGCCAATATCGACGTCAAAGTGGTCAATTTGCCACGTAACCGGGTGCGTGTTGAAATTGACTTCGAAGAAGGTGACTCTGCTCAAATTCAACAAATCAACATTGTTGGTAACAAAGCTTTTAGTGATGAACAGATTTTAGCTGGACTCGAACTAAAAGATGAGCTGCCTTGGTGGAACTTGTTAGGCGAAACGCGCTACCAGAAACAACAATTGAGTGGTGATTTAGAAACCCTCGAGTCATTTTATAAAGACCGCGGTTATCTCACGTTTGCCATTGAGTCCGTACAAGTTTCAATGACGCCTGATCGCCGTGGTGTTTATGTCACCATTAACGTACGTGAAGGTGAAATCTTCAAAGTTCGCGATACTCGCGTTATAGGTGAACTTCGTGGCCAAGACGAAGTCGTCAAGCGCCTCGTGAAAATTGAACCTGGCGAGCAATATAGCGCGGCAACCGTAACCTATCTCGAAGACTTAGTCGCTCGTGTTTATGGACGTTATGGCTACGCATATCCAGAGGTTAGAGCGATTCCGGAAATTGACGAAGAAACCAATGAAGTTGACTTGGTGTTCTCGGTGAACCCGGGTAAACGGGTGTATGTCAATCGAATCAATTTCCGTGGCAACGTCTCAACTATGGACGAAGTTTTACGTCGTGAAATGCGTCAGTTAGAAGGCGCACCATTGAATGAAGATGCTATCGAGCAAGGTAAAGTTCGATTAGAGCGACTCGGCTTTTTTGAAACTGTGGAGTCAACCACCCAGCGTGTCGATGGCCGGGATGATCTCGTGAACGTCGACTTTACCGTGAAGGAACAGCCATCTGGCTCCTTTAACTTCATGTTCGGCTACGGTGACTACACAGGCTTGCAAATTGGTGCTGGTGTATCGCAAGAGAACTTCTTAGGCACGGGCAACCGAGCTGGTATCAACATCAATACCAACCGCTTCAATCGTAACCTGCAGTTAACCTATACCGATCGGTATTTTACTAAAGATGGCGTGAGTCTATCAGGACAAGTCTATTTGACTGAGTTCGACGCCGGTAACTTGGATAACTTTATTCGTTACAACCAGCGCAAATATGGTTTGGGCGGCACGATTGCATTTCCAATCAATGAAATCAGTAGCTTCAATTTCGGCTTGATGTATCGCAACGAAGAAGTCACGAATGTTGAAGGTTATGAGCAAATTCGGAACTTTTATCAGCCGTATATTGATGAACGTGACCCGAACTCAGGTGTCGCATTTAATATTTATGAGGCGACAGTCGGTTGGCAACGAGTCACACTAAACCGTGGTGTATTCCCGACTGCGGGTACTCAGAATCGACTCAATGTTGGCGTGACCTTACCGAATAGTGACGTGAATTTCTTTAACGTCAACTATGAATTCAAGCACTATTGGCCGCTTACCCAAAGCCAAGACTTTGTCCTGTTAACGCGCTTGAGCGCAGGCTACGGTAATGGTTATGGTGAAGACGATAATGGCAATGAATATCTGTATCCCTTCTATGAAAACTTCCGTTTGGGTGGTAACGATACACTCCGCGGATTTGAAGCGAATACGGTAGGTCCAAAAGCAGTATTCCGCTATCCGGATTCGATTGGTGGTGTGCCAGGTTACAATGGTATCCCGAGTGATCTGCCAGCTGGACCGGGAGCTGATACCGTAGCGGTCAGCCAGTTCTCTGTTGGTGGTAACGCCATGGTATCGGGTGGTTTCGAGTTAATTTTCCCGACACCATTAGTCAAAGAGGAAGCGAAGAACACAGTTCGCACCAGTTTCTACGTGGACGTGGGTTCAGTATGGGATACCGAGTTCGACTACGATACCTATAAAAACCTTGAGTTATTGGCGAATTCTTTCCCATTACGTGACTTTAGCTCACCGAGTGACTATCGCGTTTCTGCGGGTATCGCGGTACAGTGGTTATCACCAATGGGACCATTGACGTTAGCCTTTGGCCGACCCTTGAAGAGCGCGGACGAGGATCGAACGCAAGTATTTACCTTTAACTTTGGTACCACATTCTAAAATAGCAGCATAGCAAGGAGTTTTTTGTGAAGACATTAATGAAGACAACATTGGCCGCGGCATTACTTTCGACCGCTTTGTTCGCCAATGCAGCGGAAGCGCAACAAAAGATTGGCGTGGTGAGTTTCCAGGCCATTTTGCAGAATCTTCCACAAACACGCGAAATTGAAGAAACCATTCAAAATGAGTTCAAGACCCGCATTGAAGAAGTGCAAGCAATTGAAACTCAAATGAATGGTATTGCAGAGAAACAGCAACGTGACGCTGCAATTCTGTCTGCCAGCGAGCGTACTGCTATGCAGCGCGAGTTCGAAGGTCTGGAAAGTCAGTTACAGTTAAAAGTACGTGCGTTACGCGAAGACATGAACCGTCGTGGTACTGAAGAGCGTGACAAAATCATGATGGAAATCGCGCGCGCTACTCAAGCAGTTGCGACCGAACTCGGTTATGACCTAGTCATTCAAGCTTCAGCAGTTGCTCACATGACTCCTGATCATGAGTTATCGGAAGAAGTGATTGCCGAAATGACAGGTGGTAACTAAGTTGCCAGGCAACTACACCCTTCAAGACCTTGCCTCGGCAATCGGTGCTGAGGCAGTGGGTGATGAGTCGCAGCCTATTCAGGGGGTGGCGACTCTGGCATCAGCCACCACCGGGCAGATAGCATTTTTAGCGAACGATAAATATCGCTCGCAACTTGATGCTACGCGCGCAAGCGCGGTTATCGTAGCGCCAAACGTTGATTTGCCAGAAGGCTTAGCGGCGTTAGTCACTAAGAACCCTTATGCGGGTTTCGCTAAAGTCGCGCAGCTCCTCGATACGACACCAAGCCCGGCTGCCGTTGGTATTGATCCAACTGCACAAGTGGATGCTTCCGCGCACATTGGCGAACGAGTCGCTATTGGTGCGAACGTCATTATAGCGGCAGGTGCCGTGATTGCTGATGACGCAGTAATCGGTGCAGGTTGCTACATTGGTCCTCGAGTGCATATCGGTGAACGCACGAAGCTATGGCAGCACGTGGTGTTTTATCATGATTGTGTTGTTGGAGCAGATTGCCTGTTTCACAGTGGTGCAGTTATTGGCGCAGACGGTTTCGGCTGGGCTAATGAGCATGGTAAGTGGATCAAAATTCCACAGCTTGGACGTGTCGTTATTGGTGATCGCGTTGAAGTTGGTGCAAGCACTACGATCGATCGAGGTGCTTTGGATGACACCATTATCAGTAATGGCTGTATCATCGATAATCAGTGCCAGATTGCTCATAATGTATTTATTGACGAAGATACTGCCATTGCCGGCTGCACTGTTCTCGCAGGCAGTTGCCGCATTGGTAAACGGTGTCTCATTGGTGGCGCCACTGCTATCAATGGTCATATCAGTATCTGTGATGATGTTCAGATCAGCGGATTCTCAATGGTCATTAAAGCCATTGATGAACCTGGTGTGTATGCTTCCGGTATACCTGCAGCACCGCACCGCGAATGGCGGCGCAATGGTGCGCGGTATCGCCAGTTGGATGAACTCTTTCAGCGTGTGAAAAAAATAGAAAAACAACTAGACTCAGACGCATAAGCTGCGAGGAAATTCTATGTCGAATTCAGCGGACGGTGCCTTCGATATCAAAGAAGTGATGGCACTATTGCCACATCGTTATCCCTTTTTATTGGTCGATAAAGTCGTTGCTTGCGACGCCAAGACCTCGATTCACGCGGTGAAGAATATTTCCGTCAATGAACCTCAGTTTACGGGGCATTTTCCGGGCAATCCTATTTTTCCTGGCGTCATGATTCTCGAGGCTTTAGCGCAAGCGGCAGGTTTACTTGGGTTCAAAATTACAGCAAGTCAGCCCGGCAGTCGTGATCTATACTTGTTTGCGGGTGTTGATAATGCTCGGTTTAAGAAACAAGTCCTACCTGGTGATGTACTCGACCTGTTTGTTACCTTTGAAAAAGAGCGCCGAGGCATTTGGGTATTTAAAGGTCGCGCTGAAGTTGCCGGTGAATTGGCGTGTAGCGCAGACATTATTTGTGCGAGACGAGAGACCTAAGTGATTCATTCTACTGCGATAATCGATCCTAAAGCGAAACTCGGTAACAACGTCAGTGTTGGTCCCTATAGTATTATTGGTCCAGACGTTGAAATAGGCGACGATTGTGTCATTGCGCCGCATGTCGTGATTCGTGGACCGACGATTATCGGTCGCAATAATAAGATTTTTCAGTTCGCATCCGTCGGTGAGGATTGTCAGGATAAAAAGTACGCGGGCGAACCGACACGGCTTGAAATTGGCGACAACAATGTTATCCGTGAGTGTGTCACGATTCATCGTGGTACGGTGCAGGATCAAAGTCTCACGAAAATTGGCTCTGATAACTTATTGATGGCTTATGTCCACGTCGCGCATGACTGTGTGGTTGGTGACCATGTTATTTTGGCCAATAACACCACACTCGCGGGCCATGTGCATGTTGGTGACTGGGCTATTTTAGGTGGTTTCACCGGAGTGCATCAGTTCTGTCACATTGGCGCACACGCGTTTACCGCTGTAAATTCCGTCGTCGTCCAAGATATTCCCCCGTATATTATGGCGCAAGGCCACAATGCGGTGCCTCGTACCATCAATAGCGAGGGTTTGAAACGACGCGGGTTTTCAGCAGAACAAGTCATGCGTATTAAGCGCGCCTTTAAAATTCTCTATCGACAAGGTTTGACCGTGGCTGAGGCGATTGAAGCGATGCAGGCACTGGATGCTGATGAAATTCAACCTTTGATCGACTTCGTGCAGTCCAGTCAACGCGGCATTATTCGCTAAACCCTATGAAGCAAACCATTGCTGACGCACCGGTGATTGCCTTGCTTGCAGGTGAGCATTCGGGAGACACTTTGGGTTCAGATCTCATGGTCGCATTACGTCAGTCGCTACCAAACTGCCGATTCATCGGTGTCGGTGGTCCGAAGATGGCCGCCCAAGGTTTGACTAGTTTTGTTCCCATGGAAGATTTAGCGGTCATGGGACTCGCTGAAGTAATTAGTTCACTCCCACAATTGTTGCGTCATCGCCGAACCGTAGTGAAGCAGCTGCTGGCTCAGAAGCCAGACGTGTTTATTGGTATTGACGCGCCTGATTTCAATTTACCGATTGAGAAGAAGCTCAAGGCTGCCGGCATACCGACAGTACATTATGTCAGCCCTTCGGTTTGGGCGTGGCGTCAGGGTCGTATTCATGGCATTAAGGCTGCGACCAACCATGTGTTGTGCTTATTGCCGTTCGAAAAAGCCTTTTACGATCAACACCAAGCGCCGGCAACCTTTGTCGGGCATCCACTGGCAGATACATTACCGATACTCGATACCGACCCCGAAACAGTTGAACAGCGCCAAAGTGCTGCTCGGCGTGAACTTGGGCTAGTTGAGGGGCATCGCGTGATTGGGCTACTACCTGGTTCGAGAGCAGGGGAAATAGCTCGGTTGGCCCCCATTTATCTGCGTGCTGCCGTCCTATTGCATAAGAATAACCCGAATATTCAGTTTGTTACGCCTATGGTGTCTACCGCACTACGCGAGCAATTTCACGCGTTGGCGCAAGCCATTGCTCCGGAGCTCCCATTAACTATTTCTGACGGGCAGGCACACACTGTCATGCAGGCATCTGATGCCATTATCGTCACTTCAGGAACCGTGACTCTAGAGGCGATGTTGCTCGGAACGCCGATGGTTGTTGCTTACAATTTTAGTTGGCTTAGCTTTCAATTGATTCGCCGGTTATTCAAAGCACCGTTCTTTAGTTTGCCCAATTTACTCGCGCAGCGAGAACTCGTGCGTGAACTGGTGCAGGACGATGTGACGCCGGCGGCGCTGATGGCTCAGGTCCAATTGTTGTTGGATCAGGAGCAAACGCAACTACGCAATGAATTTCGTCAATTACACGCTTCCATACAACAGAACGCGAGTGCTAGCGGTGCGCAAGTGGTCTGCGATATCCTTTCGAATGAATCTAAAAAATAGAACGTTTAAAACGATATTTAGCGCTAATAATTCGATTTATCAGGATTTATACTGGGCCTCATTAGAATTGTAGGAGGTTAGTATGGGACTGTTAGTTGACGGTAAATGGCACGATAAATGGTACGACACTGATAGCACGGGCGGTCGTTTTGAGCGCAGTGCTGCGCAATTCCGAAACTGGATTGAAGCCGACCCAGAAGCGCGTTTTCCGGCAGAGAGCGGGCGCTATCACCTGTATGTCTCTTTTGCCTGTCCATGGGCGCATCGCACCTTAATTATGCGCAAGTTGAAAGGTTTGGAAGACCACATCACAGTATCTGTGGTTGAGCCACTGATGTTAGAAAATGGCTGGGAGTTTGGCGACAGTCCACTCCATGATCCGCTCTATGACCATGATTATTTGTATCAACTGTATTTGCGCGCTGACCCGCAGTATAGCGGGCGGGTGACAGTGCCTGTCTTGTGGGATAAAGAACAGCATACTATTGTGAGTAATGAATCAGCGGACATCATTCGGATGCTGAATAGTGAATTTGATGCGTTGACGGGGAGTACACACGACTTTTACCCGGCAGCGCAGCGCGACGAAATCGATGCGATTAACGCAACGGTCTATGACCATGTGAATAATGGTGTTTACAAATGTGGTTTTGCGACGCAACAAGATGCTTACGAAGAAGCTTTTGATGCTTTGTTTGCGGCGCTTGATGAACTCGAAGAACGGTTAAGTCAGCAACGATTCTTAGTCGGTGACCAGGTCACTGAGGCCGATTGGCGATTATTTACGACGCTCGTACGCTTTGATGCAGTTTATGTTGGGCATTTTAAAACGAATGCGAAACGAATTGTCGATTATCCGCAGTTGTGGGATTACGTGAAAGCACTGTACCAAGTAGAGGGCGTAGCCGAAACTGTAGTGATGGACCATATTAAAACGCATTACTACGGCAGTCATGGCACGATAAATCCGACCGGTATTGTACCGAAAGGACCTTGGCTAGATTTTACTGCACCACATCAGCGTGGGGAGGTTTTATGAACAAAGTAATTCTGACTCGGCATCGCGGCATGCCTGCGCAAGATGGTGCCGGTGTGAAATTGACACGCATTATCAATCAGCCGAGTTTGCGCTATCAAGATCCATTTTTGATGCTAGACGAATTCCGTTCGGACGATCCGAATGATTACATTGCTGGTTTTCCACCGCATCCTCATCGTGGGTTCGTGACGCTGACGTATATGTTGGCCGGTCGCATGGAACACAAAGACTCAGTCGGAAACACGGGCGTTGTCGAAGCCGGTGGTGCGCAATGGATGAAAGCTGCGAAAGGCATTATTCATGCCGAAATGCCGAAACAAGAAGATGGTTTGATGTGGGGTTTTCAGTTGTGGATTAACTTACCGGCGAAAGATAAGTTGTCCGCGGCAGAGTGGGCAGACCATCCTGCGGAAAAGATACCAGAGCTTGCTGTCAATGACGCGACCGTGCGTCTCATTGCTGGTGAATATCAGGGGCAGCTGGGTCCAATTCAGCAACCTGAGCAACAGTTTTTGATGATGGATATCAAGTTAGGTCAGGAACCTGTCGCTATCGAGAGTTTCGGTCAGCAAACACGTCTGGTTTATGTGTACGAGGGCAATGCAGCGATTAATGGCGATGTGTTGCAGCGTGGTGAATTAGCTCGCTTGGCTGCGACCGATACGTTGCAGTTACAGAGCGACAGCGCCGAGGGAGCCTCAGTCATTTTGTTGGCAGGTGAGCCAATTGGTGAACCCATAGCGCAGTACGGTCCTTTCGTGATGAATACGCAGCAGGAAATCGAGCAAGCGATTCGGGATTATCAAGCCGGTCGATTACAAAAGGCATAAGATGGCTGACTCGCAACAAATGCAAGCATTGATAGCCGTTGATAAAGCACCGCAATGGACCTCACGCGAGGTCCCTGAATGCGGTGCAGATGAGGTCTTGATTCAAGTGGCTTATGCAGGCTTGAATCGAGCCGATTTGATGCAAATAGCGGGTCATTATCCACCGCCAGCCGATGCCAGCGACATTCTCGGTCTTGAGGTGAGTGGTGTGGTGGCAGCATGCGGTGAACACGTGAAACAGTTTAGTCCTGGTGATGCTGTTTGTGCGTTACTCGCGGCAGGTGGTTATGCCGACTATGTGGCAGTTCCTGCTGGTCAGGTCGCGGCGTTGCCGCATGGCTTGTCATTAGCTGAAGGTGCAGGCATCTGTGAAGCCTTTGCCACCGCATGGTGGAATTTATATGCATTGGCTGCAGCGCAACCCGGTGAGCGTCTGCTCATCCATGCCGGCGCGAGCAGTGTTGGGAATGCTGCGATTCAACTGGCACAAGCGTTTGGCAATCCTTGCTTTGTGACGATTGGTAGTGATGAAAAGCTAGCGTGGTGTCAGCAATTAGGCGCGGATGCCGGCTGGAACCGCCAACATGGCTCCTTTGTCGATGCAGTTAAGGAATGGGGTGGTGCGGATATTATTCTCGACCCAGTTGCGGGTGACTACCTAGAAGGTGATTTGGAAGTCATCCATGCCGACGGTCGTATCATTGTGATTGGGTTGCTCGCGGGCCGCTTCGCTCACATGGACATCGGTCGATTGCTAATGAAACGAGTTCAGGTGCGTGGGAGTACATTGCGCAGTCAATCCGTGGCAGTGAAGAGCAACATTATGGCTCAGTTGCAGAAGTCGGTTTGGCCCTTGTTTGAATCAAAGCAGCTGCAACCTCAATTGGATACGGTTATCGCGCGGACTGACCTTATGGCGGCATTTGAACGCATGCAAAATAACGATACTCGGGGTAAACTGGTGGTCCGTGTTCTTGGTGAATAAATTCATGGCGATTAACAAGATGACGACCTATGGCTAGTATTTCCACCGCAGTTGACGATCAAATTAGCGCATTCTTGGATCGATTGTGGCTGCAGCAAGGCGTCAGTAAACATACTAGCCAAGCCTATCAGAGCGACCTTAGGCAGTTTCAAAAATTTCTGACCACCGAGCAACGGCCAAATCTCGTCGATGCTTCCGCAGAAGATATTGAAGATTACTTACTGTGGCGGAGGCAGCAAGGCCTATCACCACGGAGCACGTCTCGTACTCTCAGTGCATTAAAAAAATTCTACCAGTTTGCTCGTACGCAGCAGTGGTGCGCATTAGATCCAACTGCGCGATTGCGGCGTCCCAAGCAACCGCAATCGATTCCACATAGTTTGTCAGAATCTGAGGTAGAGGCCTTATTGAATGCGCCCAATGTCGAGGATGCGATTGAACTTCGTGACCGCGCCATGCTCGAAGTTCTGTATGCAACAGGTCTGCGTGTAACGGAGTTAACCCAGCTGACCACTGACCAAATTAGCTTGCAACAGGAACTTGTGCGAGTCATTGGGAAGGGCAACAAAGAACGCTTAGTGCCGTTGGGCGAGGAAGCATTGCATTGGGTACAGGGCTATATGCGTTCAGCTCGGTCGACATTGCATCAAAAGCCTGGCGACTGGCTATTTATCACCCGGCGTGGTGGACCACTGACGCGGCAAGCCTTTTGGTATCGGATCAAATTGTATGCGCAGCGTGCTGACATCCGCTCCCATCTGTCACCACATACTTTACGACATGCGTTTGCCACGCACTTGTTGAATCATGGGGCAGATTTACGCGTATTGCAGATGTTACTTGGTCACAGTGACTTGTCCACGACACAAATTTATACCCATGTAGCACGTGAACGTTTACAACAATTGCATGCTCAACATCATCCGCGCGCATGATAAGATGGCGCCTATGAAACACTCTTATTGGAATCAGGTAAAACGACCTATGAAAACAGCTGTATTGAAAACCATCTTCGTCGTCATGTTTGGGTTAGCAATGAGTGTGAGCTCGGCTAATGAAATCGACGACTTGGATACCAGTCATTTACAACGCATGGGTTTCGCCGTTGAATCCGTTCGCGAGTCGAGTATCCAAGGTTTGTATGAGGTCATTACCAATCAAGGTCTGATTTATGTCAGCCGCGACGGCCAGCAGCTCATGAGTGGTCGTATTTATGATATTACCGGGCCACAACCGGAAAATTTGAGTGACATTACGCTGAACTCGATGCGTCGCGATAACCTTGCTGAGCAAGCGGATTCTGCGATTGAATTCAAAGCCAAAAATGAAAAGTATGTGGTGTCTGTGTTTACTGATCCAACTTGTGGTTATTGTCGTCAACTCCATCAACAAATGGACAGTTATCTAGACGCGGGCATCACGATTCGCTATTACGCGTGGCCGCGCAGTGGGTTACAAGGCAGTGCGTTTAATCAATTGAATGCCATTTGGTGTGCCACAGACCCGAAAGATGCCATGACGCGCGCAAAGTCAGACAAGTCGATTCAACAAGGTAATTGCGTCACTCCGGTTCAAGAACATTATGAATTAGGCCAGAAATTCGGCGTGCGCGGTACCCCAGCGTTAGTGTTGGCGGACGGTCGCATGCTGCCGGGTTATTTGCCGCCATCGCGTCTAGTGCAAGAGTTGAATAAGTAATCGTTTCACCTAACCAAGAAGCTGCGTTGTTGTTATGCAGATAAAGCGTTATCCCGACCATGCTATCGATACTTTGCCGACTGCGATGCCGGCATTGTTGCGACAGATCATTGCTCGGCGTGGTGTAACCTCGATTGATGAGCTGCAACTGACGACGCAGCGGTTGCCGCGCGTCGACCAGTTGCGCGGGGCACACGATGCGGCACAACGTCTAGCGCAAGCCATTAAAGAACAACAACATATTTGTATCTGCGGTGATTTTGACGCCGACGGGGCAACCTCAACCGCGTTAATGGTATCGGTGTTGCGAGCCTGTGGTGCGCGACATGTCAGTTACATCGTCCCCAATCGATTTGCTGATGGTTATGGGTTATCACCAGCGGTTGTCTCGTATGCACAGCAGCAGGGTGCTGAGTTAATCGTCACCGTCGATAGCGGCATTTCTTGTCATGCCGGGATTGCGGCGGCTGCGGCCAGCGGAATTCCAGTCATTGTTACGGACCATCATTTGCCCGGACCTGAGTTGCCCGCTGCTGCGATTATCGTTAATCCGAATCATCCGGATTGTAGCTTTCCATCGAAATCTATCGCTGGCGTTGGCGTAGCCTTTTATGTGTTGTTGGCGTTGCGGCAAGTACTCCGCGAACAGGGGCTAGCGACCCCCAATCTCGCGGATTGGCTTGATTTAGTTGCGGTGGGTACAGTAGCCGATGTGGTGAAACTCGATGGCATTAACCGCATTCTGGTCCATCAAGGCTTGCAGCGAATTCGTTCTGGGCGTTGTCGGCCGGGTATCCAAGCACTGCTGACAGTGGCTGGGAGAGAACCTGCACAGTTGCAAGCAGCCGATCTCGGTTTTGCCATTGGACCACGCATCAACGCCGCAGGTCGACTTGATGATATGGCTGTCGGGATTGAGTGTTTACTCGCTGACACGCAGACTGATGCGCTGCTGCTCGCGCAACAGCTCGATCAATACAATCGTGAACGGCGTGCGATTGAGACCGAAATGCGAGAGCAAGCTGCCGAGTATGTGGCCGATTACACAGCCAGTGCTATTCCTTCTGTGGTCGTCCTGTATCAAAAAGGCTGGCATCAGGGCGTGATTGGTATTGTTGCGGGACGAGTAAAAGAGCAAGTGCATCGTCCCGTTATTGCCTTTGCCGATGCAGAAGATGGCCTCTTAAAAGGCTCCGCGCGCTCCATTGCCGGTATTCACATGCGCGACTTATTGGAAGCCGTACACAGTCATCATCCGCAGCTGATAGAACGTTTTGGCGGACACGCGATGGCAGCAGGGCTGACACTGAAGAAATTAAATCTTGAGCGGTTTCAGGAAGCGTTGGAGAAAACGGCTGAACGTTGGCTTGATGGCGCTGATTTGGAGCCTGTATTGTGGTCTGATGGCGAGCTTGATGAATCGAGCTTAACCCAACAATTTGTGCAGCAATTGCAGGCGTTGGGACCCTTTGGGCAAGGTTTTCCGGAACCCTTGTTTGATGGTGAGTTCGGTATTATTCAACAACGTATTGTGGGCACTAAGCATTTGAAACTCGTTCTTGCAACTCCGGCCCAAGTGCCCATTGATGCCATAGCTTTCAATATAGATACCACAGAATGGCCTGATGCGAGCGTCCAACGTATTCATGCCGCCTATCGAGTTCAATTAAATACGTTTCGTGGCCGTACTTCTGTGCAGCTACAACTAGAGCATTTTGTTGCTTTACGATAGAATAGCGCCCCTTTGTGATTGATTGTCGGCGAGATAAACAACATGTTCGAGACCAATGCAACTTATGTAGCTATCAAAGAAATGCGAACGCGCAGCGAAGCGCTTCGGGGGTATCTTTGACTATGCAGGCAAAGTTGAACGATTAGAAGAAGTCAGCCGTGAACTCGAGGCCCCCAATGTCTGGGGTAATCAAGAGCGCGCGCAAGCCTTAGGCAAGGAACGTGCTGCACTCGATGAAGTCGTCGGCACGCTGAACAAGCTACAACAGGGTCTTGAGGACGTTGAAGGACTGGTCGAGTTAGCCGTTGAGGCGGATGATGAAGCAACCTTTAATGACGCGGTTGTGGAACTCGATGAGTTAGAGAAACAACTCGCAACGCTTGAGTTTCGGCGTATGTTCTCCGGTAAAGATGATGCTTCTGATTGCTATTTGGACGTTCAATCTGGCTCCGGCGGTACCGAGGCACAAGATTGGGCGAATATGCTATTGCGTATGTATTTACGCTGGGCTGAAGCGCACGAATTTAAAGTAGAGATCACCGAGCTGTCAGAAGGTGAGGTCGCGGGTATCAAGTCAGCGACCGTGCGAGTGCAAGGTGAGTATGCTTATGGTTGGTTGCGCACTGAAACGGGCGTGCATCGCCTGGTGCGAAAGTCACCGTTTGACTCAGGGAATCGACGCCATACGTCGTTTGCATCGGTGTTCGTCTATCCTGAGGTGGATGACGATATTGATATCGAGATCAATCCTGCCGATTTGCGGGTGGATACCTATCGGGCTTCGGGAGCTGGTGGGCAGCACGTCAACCGAACAGACTCGGCGATACGGATTACTCACGAACCCAGCGGTATTGTCGTGCAATGCCAGAGTGATCGGTCTCAACATAAAAACCGTGACGCCGCGATGAAGCAATTACGAGCAAAATTGTATGAAATGGAGTTGCAGAAGCAACTTGCTGAAAAACAAGCGCTCGAAGATTCGAAATCGGATATTGGTTGGGGCAGTCAGATTCGATCCTATGTATTGGATGATGCACGAATCAAAGATCTGCGCACGGGCGTAGAGAATAGAAACACACAAGCGGTGCTTGACGGCGCACTTGACCCATTTATTGAAGCGAGCTTGAAGTCTGGACTTTAATGTCTCGACACGAAGCCAATCCAGTTAAATTAGGACGAAAGAATGAACGATAAAACGCAAACGCCAGAGGTTGATGTCAATGAGCAAATAGCGCAGCGTAAGGCCAAACTTAAGGCGTTACGTGAGCACGGCGTTGCTTTTCCGAATGACTTTCGTCGTGACAGCCTTGCAGCTGATCTGCACGCTCGTTTTGACGGCCTGGAAAAAGAAGAACTGGCTGAACAAGGTATTCGCGTTGCCGTTGCTGGACGTATGATGACGCGTCGTATTATGGGTAAAGCCAGTTTTGCGACCTTGCAGGACATGTCAGGTCAGATTCAAATCTATGTCGCGCGCGACAATTTAGCCGAAGGGCTCTACAACGAGCAATTCAAAAAGTGGGATTTGGGTGACATTCTCGGCGCAACTGGTACGTTGTTTAAGACCAATACGGGTGAGTTGAGTGTGCAAGTGGACGATGTCCGCTTATTGACGAAAGCGTTGCGTCCACTGCCAGACAAATTCCATGGTTTAGCGGACCAAGAAACGCGATATCGTCAACGTTACTTAGATTTGATCACGAACGAAGAGTCCCGCAATACCTTTATCGTGCGGTCAAAAGTTGTCGATTATATTCGTCGTTATTTAACGGCTAAGCAGTTTTTAGAAGTCGAAACGCCGATGATGCAAACCATCCCAGGCGGCGCTGCGGCACGACCATTTGTGACGCACCACAATGCGTTGGATATGGAGCTGTACTTACGTATCGCTCCAGAGTTATATCTGAAACGACTCGTTGTAGGTGGCTTTGAGAAAGTATTTGAGATCAATCGTAACTTCCGCAATGAAGGTTTGTCGACGCGTCATAATCCAGAATTTACCATGCTCGAGTTCTACTGGGGTTATGCCGACTACAATGACTTGATGGATCTTACCGAAGATATGCTGCGTGGTATGGCGGCAGAAATTCTTGGCTCCATGCAATTTGAAAGCGAAGGCGTTGCCTACGATTTCAGTCAGCCGTTTCATCGAATGACGGTGAATGAAGCGATTTTGCAAAATTTGCCGAGTGCGACGGCAGCGCAATTGAGCACCTTAGAGCAGGCGAGTGCACTTGCCGGTGAGTTAGGTATTCAGGTCAAATCGAATTGGGGTCTCGGTAAAGTACAGATCGAAATCTTCGAGGCAGTGGCTGAGCACAAGTTGATTCAGCCAACCTTTATTACCGCCTATCCAGCTGAAGTATCGCCATTGGCGCGTCGAAATGACAACGATCCGCATATTACGGACCGCTTTGAATTCTTCGTGGGTGGACGTGAATTAGCGAACGGTTTTTCTGAGTTAAATGATGCCGAAGATCAAGCGCAACGCTTTCTGGATCAAGTTCAACAGAAGGAAGCGGGTGACGACGAAGCGATGTTCTATGACGATGACTATATCACCGCATTAGAGCATGGCATGCCGCCAACAGCGGGTGAAGGCATTGGTATTGACCGTTTGGTCATGTTACTGACCAACTCACCGTCGATTCGTGATGTGTTGTTGTTCCCCCATATGCGACCGCGCAAAGGGTAAACCTGACTCAAAACAAAAGGGGCCGATAGTGGCCCCTTTTTTATTACGGAATATAAAACTTTAGCTTGGAAAGGCCTGCAGTAAGTCGGCAAGGAGCTCGTCTTTGTTCTCGATGCCAGCGGACAGTCGCAATAAGTCCGGCGGACATGGGCTGCTGGGTCCTTCGACACTGGCGCGATGCTCGATCAAAGATTCGACGCCGCCGAGCGAGGTGGCGCGTTTCCACAGTTTGGTGTGTGCGGCGACATGAATGGCGGCGGATTCTCCCGCGCGCATGCGAATGGACAACATGCCGCCGAAACCGCCGTGCATTTGCTGTTTTGCGATCGCATGCCCAGGGTCAGAGGCTAAGCCAGGGTACAGTACCGCAAGAACGGCTGGATGTTGGCTCAACTGTTCAGCGATAAACTGCGCATTGGTGCAGGCCTCGCGAACCCGCAAATGCATGGTTCGCATACCACGTAGTAATGTACTGGCGTCATGTGGGCTCGGGACGGCGCCGCCTTGCGAGCGGACTGCGCGAATACGCTGCCAAAACTCGCTGTCTTCAGCACAAACCAACGCTCCTGCAATCACATCTGAATGCCCATTGAGGTACTTGGTGGCTGAATGCATGACTATGTCAGCACCAAGCTGCAATGGTTGCGTGAGCAGTGGCGTGGCGCACGTTGAGTCGACGGCAACCCGAGCTCCAGCTACTTTCGCGACTTTTGCAATGGCCGCAATGTCGCTAATGGTCCACAAAGGGTTGCCTGGCGTTTCTAACCATACTAATTTCGTTTCACCAGGACGTATGTGACGTTCGACTGCGCTGACATCGGTCATATCGATGAGCTCAATTTCTAATCCCCAGCGCGTTGCGTAGTTCAGCAGCCAGTTCCGCAGTGCCCAATACATGACCCGTGGAGCCAGCACGTGGTCGCCCGGCTGTAGACCTTGAAATACTGCTGTAGCTGCCGCCATTCCGGAACTAAATAGTAATGCCTCATGGCCCTGTTCTAGCTCACATAACAGCGCTTCAACGGGTTTGTATGAGGGATTATCTGCACGCGAGTAAACATTACCAGTAGGATAACTATTGTCGGCGCCACGAATGTAGGTCGTCGCAATATGAATAGCAGGCACCACACCTTGTGATTCGTGATCATGCGCACCTAGCGCTTGCGCGAGTGCCGTGGCTGCGGAATAGTAAGACGATTTATGAGTCATTGTAGATGCACGTATCGAGGTCAGTGAAAGTTAAGAATACGATAGCACAGAGTGTGTGTAGACAGGATAGGGGAGCTATAAAAAACCACAGCATCAAATTGATGCTGTGGTTCTCATAAGCAGTGCACGAACGGCATGCTTAGTGGTCGTGGTGATCACCTTCTGGATGCACGTGACCGTGGTCCAGTTCACTGGCGGTAGCGTCACGAACTTCGACAATTTCAACGTCAAAAGTTAACGCAACACCCGCTAGTGGATGATTGCCATCGACAGTGACTTCGTCGTCAGATACTTCAACGATAACTACTGATTGCTCACCGTTGTCAGTGCTGGCGCGAAACTGCATGCCAGGTGCGACTTCATTGTCACCGAATAGGGTGCGTGGAACGGTCTGAATAAGCCCATCATGACGCTCGCCGTAGGCATCTGCAGCAGCAATGTCAGCGACAAATTTTTCACCAGAAGGTTTACCTGCAAGAGCGTCTTCTAAACCTTTGATCAGCATGCCTCGACCGAAGATGAACTGTAACGGGTTCCCTTCTTTTGATTGATCCAGCACTTGGCCTTCAGCGGTTTTTACGGTGTAGTGAATGCCGACAACTTTGTCTTGGCTAATGGTTTGACTCATGATTCATCCAAGTTATATGGCAGTGGGTAAATTTCCAAGAAACTTGCGTCATCATCCTTCACTCGATAGACCGTGGTCGCTTCGCTATCGCTCGGCAATACGGCCAGCATATCGAGTGGATAATCGGCACGGCTCACTGCATTAATTACCGTACCCGCACGGCGCCAATTCTCTCCGAGTTGTTGTTCAATAATAGCTCCTGGAGCCACCATTGAACCTTTCCCGCGGAGCCGGAATAAAGCGCGCTTTTGTTTGCCCAGATAGTGCATCCGAGCAATTGTTTCCTGGCCGATATAGCAGCCTTTAGTAAAGCTAATTCCCGCTAACGCTTGCACGTTTAGCATCTGTGGTACGAATTCGAGCACGGTACCCTCTTGCAGGGTAGCACGACCGCGTTCGATTTCCAGCGCCTGCCAGTACTCAGCAGGCGAGTTGGTGGGTAGCTCGTGGCCACGGGTCACCAAAAGGTATTGATCAGGTTCTGCGCCGAGATTCAGCACGACGCTATGTTCAGTCTGGGTAGCCGTATGCTGGCCATCAAGCAATGGTGTTTGTAGCCATTCAGCAACTCGAGCTGGTGCTGCGGTGCCAAACACACCAAATAGTTGAAACTCTGTACCGGCAGTAATCTCAGTTTTACTAAATACGCCGTATTTTTGCAGTTGCGCGAGACTTGCGGCAATGGCTGCTTGTGATGATATCAGCAGCACACTGGAGGCGAAGCGAGTCACCCATAAGGTACTCAGCATTTTACCTTTATTGTCGCAATGCGCAGCATACAACCAATTATTGTCCTGCAATTGGTTCAGATCGCAGGACAACTGACCTTGCAGAAACTTATCGGTTTCTGGCCCCTGTAATTCGATCACCGCATAATCTTTCAGAGAAACGGTTACGTATTCAGGTGGAGCTTTGGTAAACTCTGGTGCTAACACAATCACCTCGTATTAAATAGTCGTGCAAACCTTCGGAGCTCTCGCGAATGATTACCGCGAGTGACCACCCAAAAGTGTCATAGGCATATAGGTGGGGACGATTGCTCATTATACAAGGGTTGAAACACGGGATAAAAGGAATCCTCATGGAAAAGCTACAACAAAGTGCTGAATTGTTGCGTGATAAAAATCGTATGCGTTGGGCTTGTCGTCGAGGAATGTTGGAATTAGACGTATTGTTTCGTCCGTTTGTTGACGAAGCCTACGATGATTTGCCTGCTGAGCAACAAGAGAAGTTTCGGAGACTACTGACTTGCGATGACCCTGATTTGTTTGCCTGGTTTATGGGACATCAAGCTTGCCCAGATCCGGACTTAGCCGAAATGGTGCAGGTGATATTACGCCGCGTTAAAGTGTAAATGTCAGGTCCCTACTGTTTATTTGCGAGTACTCGCACTGCATGGCAAGAGCCCGTAATCTGGGGAGTTCAGTTGCAGCAGCGGGAATGGCTGGAGCTGTCTGGTGCTGGCGGGAAGCCCCAACAACCTTGGCTGGCAGAAAAGCACAGTTGGTGTATCGCTAACTGGGCTTTTATTCGTCTGCACCGCAGGTGTGGAGCCCTCAAACAGAGCCGTTGGTTGTACCTGAACCGCAAGGCTTTAGGCCGACAACAATGGCACCGACTGCGACGACTACTATTGTTGTGGCGTGAGGATCGTTGGACCTGAGTCCTCGGCCAACTCGGGGTAGTCGAGTATGTAGTGGAGGCCGCGACTCTCCTTACGTTCCATAGCACTGCGCACAATCAGTTCAGCCACCATCACCAAATTCCGCAGTTCGAGTAAATTGTTACTGACTCGGAAGTTCCGATAATATTCTTGGATTTCTTGTTGCAGCAGCTCAATGCGGCGCAGCGCGCGTTCAAGACGTTTGGTTGTCCGCACAATGCCGACGTAGTCCCACATAAATAAGCGCAGTTCATGCCAATTGTGCTGAATGATGACTTCTTCGTCGGAATCACCGACTCGGCTCTCGTCCCACGAGGGTAAGTGCTCGAGGCGTTGGGCTGTCGCGAGTTTAGTTTTGATATCAACCGCCGCCGCTTGCGCAAATACCAAGCATTCCAGTAACGAGTTACTCGCCATTCGATTAGCGCCGTGCAAGCCTGTATAAGCAACCTCACCAATGGCATATAAATGCGGTAAATCGGTTTGTGCGGTTAAATCGGTTTTGACGCCACCACAGGTGTAGTGCGCGGCCGGAACCACGGGCATCGGCTGTTTGGTAATGTCTAAACCTAACCCTAGACATTTTTCATAAATAGTGGGGAAGTGCGCACGCACAAAGTCTGCCGGCTTGTGGGAAATGTCGAGGTACATGCAATCTGCACCGAGCCGCTTCATTTCAAAGTCGATTGCGCGAGCCACGACATCTCGCGGAGCCAGTTCGGCTGCCTCGTGAAATTCAGGCATAAAGCGTGACCCGTCTGGGCGTTTTAACAAAGCACCTTCGCCTCGTAAGGCTTCGGTCAACAAAAATGTCTGCGCATTGGGATGGAACAAGCAGGTTGGATGGAATTGGTTAAATTCCATATTGGCAACGCGACAACCCGCGCGCCAAGCCATAGCAATACCATCGCCACTGGCTACATCGGGATTACTGGTGTACTGATAGACTTTGCTGGCGCCGCCAGTGGCTAAGGCAACAAATTTTGCTGCTACTGTTTCGACTCGTTCAGCCAGTCGGTTCCAGATGTAAGCACCATAACAACCGCGAGCACCGCGGGTGTGCCGTTCGGTAATCAGATCGACAGCGTTGTAGCGTTCGAGCACTTTGATGCGAGGGTGCAGTTTCACTTGCTCAACGAGCGTTGTTTGTACGGCACGTCCAGTCGCATCAGCCGCGTGCAAGATGCGTCGGTGGCTATGTCCACCTTCTTGATTTAAATGATATTTCGCTTCGCCACCACTTGCGGGAACTTGGTCGAAACCGACACCCATATCAATCAGCCATTGCAAACTTTCGCGAGCATGGCGGGTGGTAAATTCAACGGCATCCATTTCACAAATACCGGCACCTGCAATCAGCGTATCCTCAATATGGCTTTCAATGCTATCATTCTCATCGAACACAGCGGCAATACCGCCTTGCGCATAGTAAGTAGAGCCCTCAGTAAGAGGCCCTTTAGAAATGACGATAACGTCGGCGTCTGAGGCGAGTTGCAGTGCTAAGGTGAGGCCGGCAGCACCGCTACCGATGATCAAAACATCACATTGAAAATCAGGGATTCGTTCCATAAAGTAGGGATATCTAAGGCGAAAATTCGCTGCGTGGCCTATTGAATAGAATCGATTTTACTCTTTTGCAGATTTTTTGCGAACTTTTTACCTGAGCGTCGGTCATAACTGACAATCACGCGACGGGCCTAAAATCTGAAGTAGCCAAGGGTTGAGGAGAACAGGCTCGGATGAGCGAACACGAAACCGACAAGGTATTGGTCGAGCGCGTACAACAAGGTGACCCGAGAGCTTTTGATCTGTTGGTCAAAAAGTACCAACACAAAGTGATGAGTCTGATTTCAAGGTATGTAAAGCAATCTGCTGATGTACCTGATGTAGCTCAAGAAACTTTTGTGAAAGCTTATCGAGCACTGGAAAACTTTCGAGGTGAAAGTGCATTTTACACGTGGTTGTATCGTATTGCGGTCAATACAGCGAAGAATTATTTAGTTGCGCAAGGGCGCAAACCACCTGCCAGTGATGTCGATGCAGGTGAAGCAGAATATTATGAGGGTGGCGGCGCGTTAAAAGATTCCGCTTCTCCAGAAAATTTATTATTAACCGATGAAATTCGTGATGTAGTGATGCGAACCATCGATAACTTGCCAGAAGATTTGCGCCGAGCTATTACTTTGCGTGAATTGGACGGATTAGGGTACGAAGAAATTGCGATTGAAATGGATTGTCCAATTGGTACGGTTCGTTCACGGATTTTCCGCGCTCGAGAAGCCATTGATCAGCAACTTCGCCCGTTATTAGAGCGCTAACGAAAACGACATGACTCAAGGAAACACTATGCCTAAATGCAGCAATGAACACGTATCAGCGCTATTAGATGATCACCTCGACGGTGAGAATCATAGCGAATTAGATGCGTTGTTAGCTGACTCAGAAGCGACAGCGACATGGCAGCGCTATGCACTGATTGGTCATGTTGTTCGTGACACGGTACGAACGGGTCAATCGGTAGATATTAGTGCCCAAGTAGCCGTTGCGATTGCCGCTGAAGCTGCACCAAACGCAGTGATTAAGCCGGAACTCGGTGCTGGCCAAGCACAGAGCAAGGCAGCATTACGGTGGTTGAAACCACTGTCGAGTGTTGCCATTGCAGCCAGTGTGGCTGTGGTTGCGGTGTTAAGTATTCAACAGCCGGTGCTGGATAACGGTGCCGCTACAGAATCAATGGAACCTGCATTGGTGACGAATCCATTAGGTGGTCGTAACCCTGTGAGTTTTAATACAGTGATTCCGGACAATGGTCCGTCAGCAGCAGAAGTTGCTCAGCAGCGACAATTATTACAGGCTTACATGCTCGATCATCAGCGTCAATTGCAGTTATCATTGCAGGCGAAACAACAAGATCGTAGCGAGTCTACCAGTGCTAGTGAGAGTGAAAAACCAACGAATGATTAAACTGGGTGCAACGGCCGCCGGTGTCGGGTTGATAGCGGCTGCCATGCTTTGTTTCCCAACCCCTCTGAATGCCCAAGCTGTAGCCCTCGCTACAGAGACAGACACTCCAGCGCAACAAACCAGTGAAGCACTCACGCAGCCGACGCCTGAAGCGATGGCCACCATGGCTGTGGCAACCCCAGAGGCGATGGGTGTGCAGTGGTTCAATCGCATGAGCCAAGCACTGCGGCAATTAAACTTCGAAGCTACCTTAGTACATACTCAGGGCGACCGCATTCAGCCACTGTTGTGGTTGCATGGCCGGCACGCTGATGGTCTCGAGGTTGAACTGCTGGTGCAATTGAATGGTGCTGATGTTCGCATTCTGCGCCTTGGTGATACGACATCTTATTATTTTCAACCGTCTGATAATTCCTATTCGTTACAGAGCGACGTAACCTATGGCTTGTTGCCTGCGGCCTTTTATCAGCGCTTTTCGACACTGAGCGATTTCTATCAAGTGATTGCTGGAACAGGCATGCGCGTGACGGGTCGTAATACGCAATTTCTCCGCTTAGTCAGTCGCGATAACAGCCGCTATCATTACGGACTCTGGGTGGATCGTGAGACCGGTATGTTGTTGAAAATGCAAATGACTACGCCGCAAGGTGAAGTCCTTGAGCAAGTGCAATTGACATCGTTCCAAGTGCGCTCGGAGTTACCTGTATCGCTCGCCGATTTGCGTGGTGTACAGCGTCCGCCGCGGCTGTTTGAGTTACAACAAATGACAGATACCAGTTATGGCGTGATGGTGGATTGGTTGCCGGGAGGTTTTGAATTACAGCGGAAAAACCACCGTCGATTATTGGAAACCAACGTGCCGGCGGATTACTTTTTGTACAGTGATGGGCTGACCGACGTTTCTATTTATGTGTCACCGGTCAGTGATGTGAATTTGCCCAATTTGTCCATTCAGGGACCTGAGTCATTGGTTACCGCGCAACGGCAGAATTTTGCCATTACTGTCGTCGGTAAGTTACCGGTCGAAACGTTAAATCGGATTGCAGACAGTATCCGAGTGGCGAATCCGTCATGATTCGCGAGCATGCCCACATTGTCGCGGTTGAAGCCGATTATCTGCTGGTTAGCACGCAACTGAAGACGGGGTGTGGCAGTTGTCAGCAACAAAATACCTGTGGTGCGGGAATTATTTCTAAAGCATTCTCCGACCGCCGCGCGGAATTTCGTATTGCCAAACCTAAACAGGGGCAATTCCGTGCCGGCGAAATGGTCGAATTATTACTTCCAGAGACAGCGCTCACCAAATTATCGTTATTGCTTTATGGCACTCCGTTGGCTGCCTTACTGGGCGCTGCGGTACTCACCACATCAGCACTGCAGTGGCCTGAGGGTGCCGTGATCTTGGCCTCTTTACTCGCGTTTGGACTGAGTTTTTGGAGCTTGAAGCGCTTTCTAAAACACCATGATCTGCGGGTCAACCAATTATTGACCATACAGCCGGTGCGCACATCGGCATAAGATTATGCCGTTTATGGGCATGATTTAGACGCAAATCTCCCGAAATTCCTTTGTTCCTGGCGTCATAATCAGTATGATCGGCGCATTCTTCTATTTCTTGCAAATTAATCAGTTGTTGAGGTGCATTAATGCCCGCACAGGCGTTCAAGCAAACGAATATTCGTAACTTTTCTATCATCGCGCACATTGACCACGGCAAGTCGACTCTGTCTGACCGACTGATTCAACATTGCGGCGGTCTGACTGCGCGTGAGATGGCAGAACAGGTGTTGGACTCCATGGACTTGGAACGTGAACGTGGTATCACGATCAAAGCCCAAAGTGTGACATTGCATTACACGGCGAAAGACGGCGAAACTTATCAGTTAAACTTTATCGATACACCGGGACACGTGGACTTTTCCTATGAGGTATCGCGCAGTTTAGCCGGTTGTGAGGGGGCGTTGTTAGTCGTTGATGCGGCGCAGGGTGTGGAAGCACAAACTCTAGCGAACTGTTACACCGCTCTGGACATGGATTTGGAAGTGGTGCCGATTCTCAATAAAATCGATTTGCCACAGGCCGATCCGATGCGGGTTGCAGAAGAAATTGAGGACATTGTTGGAATCGAAGCCATCGATGCGGTGCAGTGTTCCGCAAAAACCGGTATTGGTATTGATGATGTTCTGGAACGCATTGTTCGCCAAATACCACCACCACAAGGTGATCCGGACGCACCCGTGCAGGCACTGATTATTGATTCGTGGTTCGATAACTACCAAGGTGTGGTGTCCTTGGTTCGCGTCAAGAATGGTACTTTGCGTGCTGGCGATAAGATGAAAGTCATGTCGACAGGGCAAGTGTATCAAATTGATAAAGTCGGCTTCTTTTCACCGAAAGCGACCGAGTCCGGCATTCTACGCTGTGGCGAGGTAGGCTTTGTAATTGCTGGCATCAAAGAAATCTTGGGAGCGCCAGTAGGGGATACGCTGACGTTAGCAAAATCGCCGGCAGAACAACCGTTACCGGGTTTCAAGAAAGTAAAACCGCAGGTCTATGCGGGGATGTTTCCGATTTCGTCGGAAGACTATGAAAGCTTCCGAGATGCGCTCGGCAAATTATCGTTGAATGATGCGTCATTATTTTATGAGCCAGAGAATTCGTCGGCACTAGGCTTCGGCTTCCGCTGTGGATTCTTGGGTATGTTGCACATGGAAATTATCCAAGAGCGACTGGAACGTGAATATGATATCGACCTGATTACGACGGCGCCGACGGTTGTGTATAAAGTCGTGCGCAAAGATGGCAAGGAAGTGATGGTCGATAATCCATCCAATCTGCCTCCTGTGAATGATATCGAAACCATTTATGAGCCCATTGTAGAGGCTAATATTTTGGTGCCACAGGAATATCTGGGTAATGTCATTACATTGTGTGTGGATAAGCGTGGTGTCCAAACCAAAATGCTGTACCACGGCAAGCAAGTGGCTATCACTTATGAATTACCAATGGCTGAAGTCGTTATGGACTTCTTTGACCGACTCAAATCAACGAGTCGCGGATATGCGTCGTTGGATTACCATTTTAAACGCTTCCAAGAAGCGGATATGGTGCGCGTTGATATCCTGATCAACCAAGAACGCGTCGATGCGCTCGCTATGATTACTCACCGTGATCATTCGCAGGGACGTGGCCGTGAATTGGTCGAGAAGATGCGCGAACTGATCCCACGACAAATGTTCGATATTGCGATTCAAGCGGTTATTGGAACCCATGTTATTGCTCGCTCGACAGTGAAGCAATTGCGGAAAAACGTTATCGCGAAGTGTTATGGTGGCGATGTAAGCCGGAAGAAGAAACTGTTACAAAAACAAAAAGAAGGGAAGAAACGGATGAAGCAGCTCGGCAATGTCGAGGTGCCTCAAGAGGCGTTTCTTGCAGTGTTAAAAGTAGGGAAATAGCGCATGGCAAATATCTATTCTATTCTGCTGACGGTCGTGACCATCTTGGCAGGATTGATTTGGTGGTATGACGCGCGGGTGAACAAACCGCAACGACAAGCCAAGATCACGGCAGAAGAAGAACGCTTGCAAGAAACTTTAAGTGAAGATGCGCAACAGCGAATTGCACCGCAAGGACGAGTCGCCGAGTTCTGTCAGTCGGTGTTTCCGATCCTCTTTGTGATTCTTATTTTGCGCAGTTTCTTATACGAGCCTTTTCGAATTCCGTCGGCGTCAATGATGCCGACGATGCTCGATGGCGACTTTATTTTGGTGGAAAAGTTTGCCTACAGTCTGCGTGATCCGATTTGGCGACATGAGCTGATTGAAGTGGGACAAGCCGAGCGCGGTGATATTGCGGTGTTTAAATTCCCACCACAACCGTCCGTTGATTTCATCAAACGCATCGTCGGTGTTCCGGGTGACCGTATTATTTATCGCAATAAAACTTTGTATCTCGAGCCTGCGTGCGTCGATGGGCAACAAGAGTGCCCGCAAATTCAAGTGGTTGCGAAAAACATCGAGCCCCAAGAAGAAGTGTACTTCAACGGTTCTCGACCGCTCGAGCGTTATAGCGAGCAACTCGGTGATGTGACCCACGATATTCTCATTGACCCGAGCGTTTCCCCGCGCGTGAGCTATTATTATCAGCAACCGGATAGAGCAACAGCAGTCGATGAGTGGATTGTCCCTGAAGGGCATTATTTTGCGATGGGTGACAATCGTGATAATTCCGAGGACAGCCGTTATTGGGGTTTTGTTCCAGAAGAGAACTTAGTCGGCCGCGCCGTATTTATTTGGATGAGTTTTGAGTTTGATCAGAGCTCTAATCGATTCCTGCCCAGCTGGATCCCAACAGGTATTCGTTGGCATCGTTTGGGAACTGTGGAGTAATTTTGAGTATTCCGAAGCCTCCAGTAGAACAGTTAGAACGTGTTTTCGGTTACCAATTTCAGAACCGTGAACGTTTACAGCGCGCACTAACGCATCGCAGTGCTTCTGCGACGCACAATGAACGTCTTGAGTTCCTTGGTGATGCGGTGCTGAGTATTATTATCAGCGAAGCGTTGTTCGAGCGGTTTCCACGCATAGACGAAGGTGATTTAAGCCGCATGCGTGCAACCTTGGTTTGTGGTCGATCGCTTGCCAAAGTTGCGCAGCGCTTTGAACTCGGGAAGTTTCTCGTGTTAGGCCCCGGTGAAATGAAAAGTGGTGGGAATCGGCGTGAGTCGATTTTAGCCGATGGTATTGAAGCGCTCTTAGGTGCCATGTATCTGGAAAGTGACTTGCCAACCTGTCGTCCGGTAGTGCTGGGGTGGTTTGCTGACAAACTAGCGACGATTCAACCGGGTGCAACGCACAAAGACCCAAAAACGCGGCTACAAGAATATCTGCAAGGGCGCCAACAACCCTTACCTGACTATCAAGTGGTAAGCACGCAAGGGCAAGCACACAACCAACAATTTACCGTTTCTTGTACTGTTGCAGGCATCGACAAGCCTGTTATGGGCACCGGAACCAGTCGGCGCAAAGCTGAACAAGCCGCTGCACAGCAAGTCCTCGAAAAATTGGACTTGGAGCTATCGAAATGAATATTGAAAACCTATTAGCTGAGATGTCAGATCCAGATCAAGAGTCGGCATTTGTTGCCATTGTCGGTCGCCCGAATGTGGGTAAATCGACCTTATTGAATCAACTGTTGGGTCAAAAAATCAGCATCACTTCCAGTAAGCCACAAACCACGCGCCATCGCATTTTGGGTATTGAAACGGAAGGCTCACGACAAATTGTGTACGTGGACACACCGGGCCTACATCAGGAAGAAAAGCGTGCCGTGAATCGACTCATGAATCGCGCGGCAACCAGCTCGATCAGTGGCGTCGAAGTCATTTTATTTGTGGTTGAGGCGACCAAGTGGACACCTGACGACGAACTGGTGCTAACCACCTTGAAGCGCACTCAGCGGCCCGTGATTTTGGTTGTGAATAAGATTGATTTAGCCAAAGACAAAGGTGCCTTGATTATGTTTGCCGGTGCCCTGCTACAGGGTATCACCGGATTTGGCTCTGGCTTGGTCGCAGTCCCGCTACTTTCCTTGCTACTGCCACTGACACTCATTACACCGACGTTGTCGATTGTCAATTTACTGCTGGCCGGCTTCCTCTATTTAAAACTGCACAGCTACGTGACTATTCGCGACTGGCGGCCACTGCTCGTGGCGGGAATTGGTGGTAGTTTGATCGGCACGGTTGCACTCGCTCACATTCAATTAGATTGGTTGCAACGGGGAATGGCTGTGTTCGTTGTGCTGGTGGGCATTCTGCTGTGGACTGGCGTACGCTTTCAATTGCCACCCACACAGAGGAATCAGAGTTGGATTGGCATTCTCGCTGGATTCAGTAATGGTGCATTAACTCTGGGTGGACCGCCCATTGTCTTATTCCTGAGTAATCAACAACTCGCTATATTGACCTTTCGTGCAACCCTTACCGTGTTCTTCCTTGCTTTGGCGACGACCAACGTCCTCTCCTTTACGCTGCAAGGGCGCTATACCACGGATATGTGGTCGTGGCTTATGGTACTGGTGGTGAGCGCGCTTGTGGGCGCTTGGTGTGGTCACAAAGTGAGCTTACAGCTGCCTGAAAAGTGGTTTCGCCACTTAACCTTGAGCGTTGTTATCGGTGCGGGTTTGTTAGTGTTACTGCGCTGGTAACGAAACTATTTGTCCCATTTTAGCGTGGTGGCGAGCAATACTTCGCGCAGACTTAAGGTGCGCGGTTCCGTTCTACCTTTGTGATTCCATTGATGACCACATAAGGCTGGTGTGAGCGATTGGCTATCGGGTCGTGCCAATTGCCAATGTTGATAACCTTGGTCATCAACCTCAAGCGACTTACCGTCAAAATCGAACCAACCAAATTGATTCAAATGCACGCGCTGCTTGGCAAAATCAATGCGGTCGATCGAATCCAAGACCACCCGTTGTTGAGTTTGATTGAAGTCGTAAACCACCGTCACCACACCCAATCGAGCGCCCTTCAAGAGCCACGCTTGGAGCTTTTTACGTTGGGTCTCGGTGAAGTTTAACCGTGCTTTCTGCGGTGCCTGCCAACTGGCATTTTGCTGATCCAATTCCAACGGGAACGACTGCTCGAGCATACCTCGAGCAGCTTGTTGGACATAGTATGGGACACTTTTTAAGCGGCGTTGCAAACTCACTGTAGAGGCAACATTGAGTTGTGATAAAACGAGCAATTCCCGTTCATAGAGCGCTGTGCATAGCTCAGCAAAACCACCCTGCTTGGTCAGCGGTTGAAAAATATCGCCTTGACTCATCATTGTGGTCGGATTCATTGCCCGTCTCGTTACCTTTGTTGCTCTAGCCGAGCTGCCTTACGGACGTTGTCGCTGAGTTACTTCGCATTTACTTCTGAGCGACCACGATAAGGCGCCGCACCTTGCAGCTTTTCCTCAATTCGCAACAATTGATTGTACTTAGCCACACGGTCTGAGCGACATAGCGAGCCAGTTTTAATTTGTCCGGCCGCGGTGCCAACAGCTAAATCAGCAATGGTTGCATCTTCGGTCTCACCACTGCGATGGGAAATCACAGCGGTAAAGCCCGCCTCGCGCGCCATACGAATGGCTGCAAGGGTTTCTGAGAGACTACCAATTTGATTAAATTTAATCAAAATTGAATTGCCAATGCCCTGCTCGATACCACGCTTCAGTATGGCGGTATTGGTCACGAACAAATCGTCACCGACCAACTGCACTTGTGCCCCTAACCGTTCCGTCAGAATCTTCCAACCATCCCAATCACTCTCATCCAATCCATCTTCAATAGAAATGATTGGATAACGCTGGCACAAGCCGCCGAGATAATCCGCAAATTCTGCAGCAGTGAAGTGCTTGCCTTCACCCGTTAAGTGGTACTTGCCATCGCGATAGAACTCAGACGCAGCGCAATCTAACGCCAATGTCACGTCGGCACCCATGCGATAACCAGATTGTTCAACCGCTTCTACAATTACGGCCAAAGCTTCTTCATTCGATGCGAGATTCGGCGCAAAACCACCTTCATCACCCACCGCTGTGCTCAAACCACGTTTTTGCAGCACTTTTTTCAGTGCATGGAAAATCTCAGCACCCATCCGCAACCCTTCACGGAAGCTCTTGGCGCCAACGGGCTGAATCATAAACTCTTGGATATCAACATTGTTATCCGCGTGCTCACCACCGTTCAAAATATTCATCATTGGCAATGGCATGCTGTACTGACCAGCAGTACCGTTCAATTCGGCAATGTGTTCAAACAACTCCATACCTTTGCTCGCAGCAGCCGCTTTCGCGGTAGCCAAAGAGACCGCTAAAATGGCGTTAGCGCCGAGGTTTTCTTTGTTGGCAGTGCCATCTAATTGAATCATTACGGCGTCAATATTGGCTTGGTCCGTTGCATCTAACCCCTGCAACGCTGGCGCAATTCGGTCCACAATGTTTGCGACCGCCGTTTCGACACCCTTACCGAGGTAACGAGATGGATCACCATCACGCAACTCTAATGCTTCACGCGAACCTGTTGAGGCGCCACTTGGCGCTGCAGCGCGGCCCCAATGACCGTCACTCAAATAAACATCCGCCTCAACGGTTGGATTGCCCCGTGAATCCATAATCTCACGGGCTTTGATGCTTTGAATAGTTGCCATAACTCTGTCTTACTCCTTAAACGACGACGCGCACTTTAGCCGCGTCGTTGCTTCTTATACACACCAGCGGCCTCAATAAAGCCACGGAATAAAGGATGTCCATCACGCGGGGTAGAGGTAAATTCAGGATGGAATTGAGCCGCTACAAACCATGGGTGCTCAGGAATTTCAATCACTTCTACCAATCGCTTATCGAACGACCAACCGGAGATTTTCAAACCTGCGGCTTCCAGTCGCTCAATATAGGTACCATTGACCTCATAACGATGCCGGTGCCGTTCACGAATTTCGTCTTCACCATAGAGCTCATGAGCACGTGTACCCTGCTCAAGATGACAAGGCTGCGCGCCTAAGCGCATCGTGCCGCCCAGATCAGAGTTCTGGTCGCGCAGCTCTTTTTGCCCTTTTTCATCCATCGA